>JADLEV010000046.1 GCA_020845935.1 Gammaproteobacteria bacterium | reverse complement strand
CCTCGCCGCCGTGATCGCCGTGGCGCTGGCGCTGGGCGACGCTGCCGCGGATGTCATCGCTCGTTTGTCGACGCTGCGCCAGGTGCCGGGACGGCTGCAACGCATCGGCACCGCGCGACCCGCGATCTTCGTCGACTACGCGCACACGCCGGACGCGTTGGCGCAGGCACTGGCGACGTTGCGCCGCATCGGCACCGGCCGGCTGTGGTGCGTGTTCGGTTGCGGTGGCGATCGCGACACCGGCAAGCGGCCGCTGATGGGCGCGATCGCGGCACGGCTCGCCGACCAGGTCGTCATCACCAGTGACAATCCGCGCCATGAAGCAGCGGAAGCGATCGCCGCCGACATCGCGCGCGGCATTCCGCCCGAAGCCAATCCAATCTTCGCGCTGGATCGCCGCGAGGCGATCGCCACGACGCTGGAACTGGCGCGGCCCGACGACGTCATCCTGGTCGCCGGCAAGGGTCACGAGACGACGCAGCAGCTCGCCGATCGCGTCATCGAGTTCAGCGATGCCGATGTCATCCGGGATCTGCTGGCGGAGCGGGCTCCGTGATCGCAATGCGTCTCAGCGAAGCTGCCGCCGCACTGCAAGCATCGCTTGCCGGTGCCGATTGCGAATTTCACGGCGTCAGCACCGACACCCGCACACTCGTCGCCGGCAATCTGTTCGTCGCGTTGCGGGGTGAGCGGCACGATGCCCATGAGCTGCTGGCCGATGCCTGGCGCCGCGGTGCGGCGGGGTTCATCGTCGAACGTCCGGTCACCGGCGCCGAGCCCTGCATCGTCGTCGCCGATACCCGCCGGGCATTGGGTGACCTCGCCGCTGCGTGGCGGGCGCGGTTTGCGCTGCCGCTGGTCGCGCTCACCGGCAGCAACGGCAAGACCACGGTGAAGGAGATGCTGGCTGCGATCCTCCGTGGCGCGGGTCCGGTGCTGGCAACCAAGGGCAATCTCAACAACGACATCGGCGTGCCGTTGACCTTGTTCGCGCTCGGCACCCAGCATCGGTATGCGGTACTCGAACTGGGTGCCAATCATCCCGGCGAAATCGCGCGCCTGGTCGACCTGGTGCGTCCGACCGTCGCCGCCATCACGCTGTGCGCGCCGGCCCATCTCGAAGGTTTCGGCAGCATCGCCGGGGTGGCCCGCGCCAAGGCAGAGATTTTCAGCCGGCTCGATGCCGGCGGCACTGCGGTGATCAATGGTGACGATGCCTTCGCCGCCGACTGGCGCCGGGCCGCGGGTTCGGCCCGCGTGCTGCATTTCGGCCTCGGCCCGGACAACGACGTCAGCGCACGCAACATCGAGTTCCTTCCGCGCCACGGCACGACCCGATTCGAACTACGTTCCGGTGACCGGACGATTGCGGTGACGCTGGCGTTACCCGGTGAGCACAACGTGCGCAATGCCCTCGCCGCGGCGGCGTGCGCGCGCGCACTCGGCATCGACCTCGCGGCGGTCGCCGCCGGGCTCGGCCAGGTGCGCGGGGTGCCGGGCCGGTTGCAACCGAAGCCGGGCCGCGACGGTGCGCTGCTGCTCGACGACACCTACAACGCCAATCCCGGCTCGCTCGCGGCGGCGGTCGCAACCCTGATGCAGTATCCGGGCGAGCACTGGCTGGTACTCGGCGACATGGGCGAGCTCGGCACCGAGACCGAGGAACTGCATCGCCAGGCGGGCGCGAAGGCGCGCGCCGCCGGCGTCGAGCATCTGGTCACGATTGGCCCATTGGCGCGCCATGCGGCGACGGCTTTCGGCACCGGCGCCGAGAGCTATCCGGATGTGGCAGCGGCGCTGCCGCGGTTGCGCCAGCGGGTGCACCAACCCGCGGTGCTGTTGCTGAAGGCCTCGCGCGCGATGCGGCTGGAACGGCTGGTCACGGAACTCGAACGGCAGGAGGCAAGCACATGTTGATGTGGCTGGCGGACCAGCTGGTGGCCTGGCACAGCGGTTTCAATGTGTTCCAGTACATCACCCTGCGCACCATCCTTAGCGTGCTGACCGCGCTGCTGCTTGCGCTCGCGTTCGGCCCGCGGCTGATCCGCCGCCTGCAGCAGCAGCAGATCCGGCAGACGATCCGCGCGGACGGCCCGAAGTCGCATTTCGACAAGGCCGGCACGCCGACCATGGGCGGTCTGATGATCCTCTCCTCGATCCTGGCCGGAACGCTGCTGTGGGGTGACCTGGGCAATCGGCTGGTCTGGATCGTGCTCGGCGTGACGGTCGTGTTCGGCGCGATCGGCTGGTTCGACGACTACCTGAAATTTTCCCGCCGCAGCGCGCACGGGCTGCGTGCCTGGCAGAAGTATTCCTGGCAATCACTGGCGGCAATCGCCGCGGCGGTGGTGTTGTTTTCGACCGCGGGTGGACCGGCCGAGACGGAACTGATCGTGCCGTTCTTCAAGAACGTGTCCTTCGATCTCGGCTGGCTGTACATCGTCTTTGTGTACTTCATGATCGTCGGCTTCAGCAACGCGGTGAATCTGACCGATGGTCTCGATGGTCTCGCGATCCTGCCGACCGTGCTGGTCTGCGGCGCACTGATCGTGTTCGCCTACGCGACCGGCAACATCAAGATTTCCGATTATCTCGGCATCCCCTACGTCCGTGGCGTCGGCGAGATCTGCGTGTTCCTCGGCGCCATCGTCGGCGCCGGGCTCGGCTTTCTCTGGTTCAACACCTACCCGGCACAGGTGTTCATGGGCGATATCGGCGCGCTCGCGCTCGGCGCCGCGATCGGTGTGGTGGGCGTGCTGGTGCGGCAGGAACTGGTGCTACTGATCATGGGCGGCGTGTTCGTGATGGAAGCGGTGTCGGTGGTGTTGCAGGTCGCCTCGTTCAAGCTGACCGGCAAGCGCATCTTCCAGATGGCGCCGCTGCATCATCATTTCGAACTCAAGGGCTGGCCCGAGCCGCGCGTGATCGTCCGCTTCTGGATCATCACCGTGATCCTGGTGCTGATTGGCCTGGCGACGCTGAAGATTCGATGAGCACGACACCGGCCAAGACCGTCCCGCCCGCGACCCGCCCGCAGCAGCGGCACCAGGTGGCCATCATCGGCCTCGGCCTGACCGGCCTTTCCTGCGCGCGTTACTGCCGGCGGCGCGGCTGGTCGTTCTTTGTCGCCGATACGCGCGCCGAACCGCCGTTGCTGCCGACCCTGCGCGCCGAGGATGCCGCGGTCGAAGTGTTCACCGGCATGCTCCCGGCAGCGCTGCTGACGCGCGCCGAACGCATCGTGCTGAGTCCCGGCCTGCCGCTCGAACTGCCGGAGCTCGCCGCGGCGCGCGCCGCCGGCGTGCCGATCGTCGGCGACATCGAATTGTTTCTGGAAACGGCGCGGGCTCCGGTCATCGCCATCACCGGCGCCAACGGCAAGAGCACCGTGACGACACTGGTCGCGGCCCTGCTCACGGCGGCTGGGCGGCAGGTCCGGGCCGGCGGCAATCTGGCGCCGGCGGCGCTCGATCTGCTCGGGCCCGATGAACCCGAGTGCTACGTGCTGGAACTGTCCAGCTTCCAGCTCGAACGCACCCCGTCACTACGCTCGGCGGCGGCGACCCTGCTCAACATCTCGCCGGATCATTTCGACCGGCATGGCGACCTGGAACGCTATGCCGCAATCAAGCGCGGCGTTTATCGCAACACCGGTTGCGCGGTGCTGAATCGCGACGACCCGCGCGCGTCGACGCCGGTCCCGGCGGCACCGCAACAGCGCTGGTTCACCTTGCAGCCGGCACAGGCGCAGGACGACTACGCGCTGTTGCCGCAAGCCGACGGCGCGTGGCTCGGCCGCGCCGGACAGCCGTTGCTGCCGGTTGCGGCATTGCGGCTCGCCGGGCGGCACAACGTTGCCAACGCGCTGGCGGCGTGCGCGCTGGTCGACGGTCTCGCCGCCGGCACGATCGGCGACGAACCGATGCGCCAGGTGCTGCGCGAATTTCCCGGCCTGCCGCATCGCTGCCAATGGGTCGCGCGCGTCGCCGGCGTCGATTGGTACGACGATTCGAAGGCGACCAACATCGGTGCGGCCGTCGCGGCGATCGAAGGTCTGTACGCGGCGCGCAGCGGCGTCGTCATCGCTGGAGGCCAGGGCAAGGGCGCCGACTTCACCGAATTTGCCGCCTTGCTGGCGCGGCGCCTGCGTGCGGTGGTGCTGCTCGGTCAGGATGCGCCGCTCATCCGGCGGGCGCTGCCGCGAGGCTTTCCGGCGTCGATCGTCGCCGACATGCCGGCGGCCGTCGCGGCGGCGGCCGAGTTGGCCCGGCCGGGCGATGCGGTGGCGTTGGCACCGGCCTGTGCCAGCCTCGACATGTTCAGCAGCTATGCCGCACGTGGCGACGCGTTCGCGGCTGCGGTGCGGGCGCTGCGACGATGCTAAAACAGCAGGCCCAGCCGCGATCCCCGACCGCCATCGCCAGCGCGCCGGCAACACTCTATGACGGCTGGCTGGTCGGCACGACGGTATTGCTGGCGGCGATCGGACTGGTGATGGTGACCTCCGCATCGATCGCGATCGCCGATCGCAACTTCGGTGAGCCGCTGCATTACTTCTGGCGGCAGGCCGCCGCGCTCGGCGCCGGCGTGATCGCGATCCAGGTGCTGCTGCGAGTACCGCTGGCCTGGATCGAACAATTGAGTCTGCCGGCAATGCTGCTCGGCATCGTGCTGCTGATCCTGCTGCTGGTGCCGGGCCTCGGTCGCGAGGTCAACGGCGCCTTGCGCTGGCTTCGGCTCGGGCCGATTTCGGTGCAGGTCTCGGAGCCGATGAAGGTCATCGCGATCGCCTACCTCGCCGGCTACCTGGTACGTCAGGGCGACAAGGTGCGCACCGGTTTCGGCGGTTTTGTCGTCCCGGTCGTGCTGTTGCTGATCGTGGCCTTGCTGCTGTTGCTCGAACCGGACTACGGCACCGCCGTGGTGATCTTCGCGACGGCGCTCGGCATGCTGTTCATCGGTGGCGTGCCGTGGCCACGCTTCGTCGCCTGGGGTCTGGCCGCGTTTGTCGGTCTGTGCACGCTGGCGGTGCTGACGCCCTATCGGATGCAACGCCTGATGACCTTCACCGATCCCTGGGCCGATCGATTCGACACCGGCTTCCAGTTGTCGCAGGCGCTGATCGCGTTCGGCCGGGGCGAGTGGTTCGGTGTCGGCCTCGGCGGCAGCGTGCAGAAGCTGTTCTACCTGCCCGAGGTGCACACCGATTTCATCTACGCGGTCATCGGCGAGGAACTCGGCCTGGCCGGATCGATCACGATCATTCTCGCCTTCACGCTGCTGTTGTGGCGGATCTTCCAGATTGCCGCATTGGCGGCACGCAAGGGACACCACTACGGTGCCTATCTCGCCTATGGCGTCGGCATGCTGATCGGTTTTCAGGCATTCACCAACATCGGCGTCAATCTCGGCGTGCTGCCGACCAAGGGCTTGACGCTGCCGCTGATGAGTTATGGCATCAACAGCGTGCTCGCGATCTCCCTTGGTCTCGGCTTGGTGTTCCGCGTCGCGCGCGAAATCCGCGAAGCGCCGGGGCGCCGCCTGCGGCGAGGACCGTCCCGTGCGTAACGCCAGGGCGCCTGTCCTGATCATGGCCGGGGGCACCGGCGGCCACATCTATCCGGCCCTGGCCGTCGCCGATGTGCTGCGGGCGCATGGCGTGCCGCTGCACTGGCTCGGCGCACCGCATGGTCTGGAAAATCGGCTGGTGCCGGCGGCCGGCATCGAGTTGACGACCATTCGCATTTCCGGCCTGCGGCGGCGCGGCTGGTGGCGGCTCGTGCTGGCCCCGTTGCTGTTGACGTTCGCGTCGCTGCAAGCGCTGGCGGTGATGCTGCGGCTGAAGCCGGGTGTCGTGCTCGGCATGGGTGGTTATGCCAGCGGTCCCGGCGGCGTTGCCGCGTGGCTCTGCCGCCGGCCGCTGCTGATCCATGAACAGAATGCGCATGCCGGCATGACCAACCGCGTGCTGGCACGGCTCGCAACGCGCGTGTTCGAGGCCTTCCCCGGCAGTTTCCCCGGCAGCTTGCATGGCGCTGCGGCGCCGGAATGCATCGGCAATCCGGTGCGGACCGAAATCGCGCGGCTGGTGCCGCCGGCGCAGCGTGGCATCGGCGCCCAAGCAGAGTTGCGGATTCTGATCTTTGGCGGCAGTCAGGGTGCGGGTGTCCTGAATCGCGCCGTGCCGGGTGCCATCGCGCAGCTTGCCGCGCGCGTGCCGGTGCACGTCCTGCATCAGACCGGCGCGGCCGATCGTGAACAGGTCGCCGCCGCGTATCGCGCTGCCAAGGTGGCTGCCGACGTGCGCGATTACATCGATGACATGGCTGCGGCCTATGCCGGCGCCGATCTCGTGATCGGTCGTGCCGGCGCGATGACGGTGACCGAAATCGCGGCCGCGGGGATTGCCTCGATCCTGGTGCCGTTGCCGGCGGTCGATGATCATCAGACCGCGAACGCACACTATCTCGCCGCACGCGATGCCGCGATTCTGCTACCGCAAGCGGAGCTGTCGGAATCGCGTCTGGCCGGTGTCCTTGCCGACCTCGCCGCCGATCGACCGCGGCTCGCGGCGATGGCGGAACGGGCGCGGCAGGCGGCAAAGCCCGATGCCGCCGAGCGCGTCGCGCGGCACTGCCTGGAGTATCTCGATGGTTGATCCCGTGGCCCTGCCGATGCGCAACAGTCGCCGCGTGCATTTCGTCGGCATCGGTGGTGCCGGCATGGGCGGTATCGCCGAGGTGCTGCACAACCTCGGCTACACCGTGACCGGATCGGATCGCGGCGAGGGGGCGATGGTGCGACACCTGCGCGGGCTCGGCATCGATGTGCGGCAGGGTCATCTCGCCGAGCAGGTCAGCGGCAGCGATGTGCTGGTCGTGTCGAGCGCCATCGCGGCCGACAATCCGGAATTGGTGGCGGCGCGCGCGGCGCGCATCCCGATCGTGCCGCGCGCGGAGATGCTGGCCGAACTGATGCGTTTCCGGCACGGCATCGCCATCGCCGGCACCCACGGCAAGACCACGACCACGTCGCTGATCGCGGCGGTGCTCGCCGAAGGCGGGCTCGATCCGACCTACGTCATCGGTGGCCGGCTCAACAGCTCGGCGTCGCACGGCCGGCTCGGCGCGGGTCATTATCTGGTCGCCGAGGCGGATGAGAGCGATGCATCGTTCCTGCATCTGCAACCGATGATCGCGGTCGTGACGAATATCGACGCCGAACACATGAGTACCTACGGCGGCGACTTCGAGCGTCTGCAGCGTGCCTTCGTCGACTTCGTGCATCGATTGCCGTTCTACGGACTCGCCGTGGTCTGCCTCGATGATCCGAATGCCGCGCGGCTGTTGCCGGAGCTGCGCTCCGCCGTGGTCACCTATGGCACCGATCCGCACGCCGATCTGCATGCCTACGACATCCGGCAGGAGCGCGGCACGATGCACTTCCGGGTACGGCGGCAAGGCCAGGAGTGGCTCGAAGTGACGTTGAATCTCGCCGGCTGGCACAACGTCCGCAACAGCCTGGCGGCGCTGGCGGTCGGTCACGAACTCGGCGTCGACGATGCCGCGCTCGGTCGCGCGCTGCGCGGCTTCGCCGGCATCAATCGGCGTTTGCAGTCGTTCGGCGAGCGGCGCATCGGCGCGGCGCGGGTGATGATCATCGACGACTACGGCCATCATCCGACCGAGATTCAGGCGGTGCTCGAGGCCATCCGCGCCGGCTGGCCGGGGCGGCGTCTGGTCGTCGCGTTTCAGCCGCATCGCTATTCGCGGACCCGCGATCTGTTCGACGATTTCGTTCGCTGCCTGTCGCAGATCGATGAACTGCTGTTGCTCGACATCTATCCCGCCGGCGAGCATCGCATTGCCGGCGCCGATGGCCGCGCGCTGGCGCAGGCGATCCGTGCCCGCGGCCAGGTACTGCCAATCTATCTGGCGGCTGCCGCCGAAGTGTTCGATGTGCTGCCGGGGATCGTTCGCGACGGTGACATCGTCCTGCTGCTTGGCGCCGGAGACATCGGCCAGATCGCGCCGCGGCTCGCCGAACTCTATGCCGCGGAGCCGCCGGCATGATGGCCAGGACCGCCGGACAGATGACGCCCTGGCGCGGTCGCCTGCGCACCGGGCAAGCACTCGCGCGCTACACCACCTGGCGCGTCGGCGGCCCGGCCGAGCGGTTGTACGAGCCGGTCGATCGCGCGGACCTCGCGGCCTTCCTTGGCACGCTGCCGGCCGACGAACCGATCTTCTTTCTCGGGCGCGGCAGCAACCTGCTGGTGCGTGATGGTGGCCTGCGCGGCACGGTCGTGCTGCTCGCGGGCGCGCTGACCGGTATCGATCGGATCGACGCCGTCACCGTCACCGCCGAGGCCGGAGTGCCCAGTGCGCGCCTGGCGCGCTTCGCCGCGCGCGCCGGGCTCGCCGGCATCGAATTCCTGGCCGGCATTCCGGGCACGGTGGGGGGCGCGTTGGCGATGAACGCCGGCGCCCATGGCGCCGCGATCTGGGATTCTGTCGGCGATGTCGAGGTCATCGATCGTCGCGGTGCATTGCGGACGCGCACCGTTGCCGAATACACCATCGGCTATCGCACGGTCCGCGGCCCGGCCGAGGAATGGTTCGTCGCCGCGACGTTGCGCCTGCAACCGGCCGATCCCGAACTGTGCCAGCGACGCATTCAGGAACTGCTGACGCACCGCGCCGCGACGCAGCCACTCGGCAAGCCCAACAGCGGCTCGGTGTTCCGCAACCCGCCGGGCGATCACGCCGGACGGCTGATCGAGGCCGCGGGACTGAAGGGCGCGCGCGAAGGAGGCTGTCAGGTCTCGACGCTGCACGCCAATTTCATCATCAACGATGGCGGTGCGACCGCGCGCGACATCGAACAACTGATCTGGCGCGTGCGGGACGCGGTGCGCCTGCATGCTGGCGTCGAATTGCAGCTCGAGGTGCGCATCGTCGGTGAGCCCGGGCCGGAACCTGCCGGGAGAGAACGGAACCATGACCTCTGATCAACGCCGCTTCACTTGCGAGGACGTCAAGGCGCAGGCCGGCAAGGTCGCGGTGCTGTACGGCGGCCGCTCGGCGGAGCGGGATATCTCGCTGCAAAGTGGCACCGCGGTGCATGCGGCGCTGCTGCGCCAGGGCATCGACGCCATCGCCATCGATTGGCGCGAGGACATCATCGGCGAGCTGCGGCGCCAGCCGTTCGATCGCGCATTCATCGCACTGCATGGCCGTGGCGGCGAGGACGGCACGATCCAGGCGCTGCTCGATCTGCTCGGTATCCCGTATACCGGCAGCGGCATGACGGCATCCGCGCTGGCGATGGACAAGGTGCGAACCAAACTGTTATGGCAGAGCCTGGCGGTGCCGACGCCGCCGTTCCTGCTGTTGCAACGCCATCAGGAGGTCAACGAAATTCTGCAGGCCATCGGTTTGCCGCTGATGGTCAAGCCAGCGCATGAAGGTTCGAGCGTCGGCATCTCGCGGGTATTGACCGCCGAGCAACTGCCGGCCGCGTTGAAGCTCGCGGCACGACATGATTCGGCGGTGTTCGTCGAACGCTACATCGAGGGACGCGAGTACTCGATCCCGATTCTGGATGGCAAGGCGCTGCCGATGATTGGCATCGAGACCGATCACGCGTTCTACGATTACGACGCCAAGTATCTCAGCAATCGCACGCGCTACCGCTGCCCGAGCCGCGTCAAGGCGAAGCTCGAAGCGAGCATCGCGGAGACCGCGTTGCTGGCATTCGATGCGGTCGGCGCCAGGGGTTGGGGCCGGGTCGATCTGATGCTCGACGAGCAGAACCAACCCTGGTTCATCGAACTGAATACGGTGCCGGGCATGACCGATCACAGTCTGGTGCCGATGTCGGCCCGCGCCGCGGGCATCGACTTCGACGAACTGGTGCTGCGCATCCTGGGGACCAGCTTTGGCTAGCTCGACCGTTCTGTTCCCTCCCTGGCGGCGGGCATCCAGCCATGCCGTGCGCCAGGTCTCGGAAGATGCGCCCGAAGCTGCGCGGTTGCCGGTGCTGCTGCTCGGTCTTGGTGCGCGGGTGCTGCTGGCGGCCGCGGCCTGGGGGATACGCTGGCTGGTCGCGCCGGCAACGCTGCCGATCCGTGAGATCAAGGTGTCCGGGCAATTCCGGCAGTTGCGGCCGGATGCGATCCGGACGCTGGTGCAGGAGGCGATCGATGGCGGCTTTTTTGCGGTTGATGTCGCGGCGATCCGGCAGCGGTTGTTGCGTGAGCCGTGGGTGAAACAGGCGGCGATTCAACGGATCTGGCCGACCGGGCTGCAAGTGACCATCGTCGAACAGGACGCGCTGGCGCGCTGGGGTGACGAGGCGCTGTTGAATGGCGAGGGCGTGGTGTTTCGTCCGCTCCGGCTTGAGGTCGTGAACCTGCCGCGCGTGCGCCTGGCGGGACCTTCCGGTGCCGAGGGTGAGGTCTTGGCGATGTATCGCACGTTGTCGCGGTTGCTGGTGGAGTCGGGTGTGACGATTGCCGAGTTGAGCCTCTCCGAACGCGGGTCGTGGACCGCCGCGACCGGCGAGGGTACGAGCATTGTCTTGGGCCGCACTGCAGTCGAACGGCGCGCGCAGCGTTTGCTCGCGGCGCTGCGCGGTGATCTGGCGGCCGACTGGCCGAATGTCGCGGCAATTGACCTTCGTTATGCCAATGGCTTTGCGGTACGCCGGCGGACGAATATCCAATGAGGAGGAGCGCCTGATGGCAAGAAGGGCGGACAAGAAACTGATCGTGGGCCTCGATATCGGCACTTCCAAGGTCGCCGCAATCGTCGGTGAGGTGTCGGCGGAGGGCACGATCGAGGTGATCGGCATCGGCTCGCACCCGTCCCGCGGCCTGAAGAAGGGCGTCGTCGTCAACATCGAATCGACGGTGCAATCGATCCAGCGCGCGATCGAGGAAGCGGAATTGATGGCCGGCTGCGAGATCCATTCGGTCTACGCGGGGATCGCGGGCAGTCACATCCGCAGCATCAATTCGCACGGCATCGTCGCCATTCGCGACAACGAGGTCAGCCAGGCCGACGTCGATCGCGTGATCGATGCGGCGCGGGCGGTCGCGATTCCGGCCGACCAGAAGATCCTGCATATCCTGCCGCAGGAATTCATTATCGATAACCAGGAGGACATCCGCGAACCGATCGGCATGTCCGGCGTGCGGCTGGAAGCCAAGGTCCACATGGTGACCGGCGCCGTCAGCGCCGCGCAGAACATCATCAAGTGCGTGCGTCGCTGCGGGCTGGAAGTGGACGACGTGATTCTGCAGCAGTTGGCCTCGTCCTATGCGGTATTGACCGAGGACGAAAAAGAGCTGGGCGTCTGCCTGTGTGACATCGGCGGCGGCACGACCGATCTCGCGGTGTTCGTGCATGGCGCGATCCGCCACTCTGCGGTGATCCCGATTGCCGGGGATCAGGTGACCAATGACATCGCGGTCGCGTTGCGCACGCCGAAGCACCATGCCGAGGACATCAAACTGCGCTATGCCTGCGCCTTGACGCAACTCGCCAATGCCGATGAGAACATCGAAGTGCCGAGCGTCGGCGAGCGGCCGCCGCGACGTCTGGTGCGGCAGACCCTGGCCGAGGTCGTCGAACCGCGCTACGAAGAACTGTTCACGCTGATTCAAACGGAACTCAAGCGCAGCGGCTTCGAGGAACTCGTCGCCGCCGGCATCGTGCTGACCGGCGGCGGCGCGAAGATGGAGGGCGTGGTCGAACTCGCCGAGGAAGTCTTTCATATGCCGGTGCGCGTCGCGGTGCCGCAGTACGTGACCGGCCTGATCGATGTCGTGCGCAATCCCGTATATGCGACCGGCGTTGGTTTGCTGTTGTTCGGTTTGAAGGAAACCGGGATCGATGCGGCACGCGCGCGGCCGGTTGGCAATGGGTTCGGTAATTTGTGGAACCGGATGAAGAACTGGTTTCAAAAAACGGTTTAATTGTTCTAATCTGCAACTCGCTGAGGAGAAAACGACATGTTTGAACTGATGGAAGGCTACAGTCAGACGGCAGTGATCAAAGTCATTGGTATCGGGGGCGGTGGGGGTAACGCGGTTCAGTACATGCTCGAAGCCGGAATCGAGGGAGTCGATTTCATCTGCGCCAACACCGATGCCCAGGTGTTACGCAAGTCCGCGGTGAAGACCGCGCTGCAACTCGGTGGCGACATCACCAAGGGGCTTGGTGCCGGAGCCAATCCGGAGATCGGCCGGCAGGCGGCGCTCGAGGATCGCGATCGGATCCGCGACGTCCTCTCCGGTGCCGACATGGTCTTCCTGACCGCGGGCATGGGCGGCGGCACCGGCACCGGCGCGGCGCCGGTATTCGCGCAGATCGCGAAGGAGATGGGGATCCTGACTGTCGCCGTGGTCACGCGACCGTTTCCGTTCGAGGGGCAGAAGCGGGCCAATGTCGCCGGCGAAGGAATTCGCGAACTCGGCCAGATTGTCGATTCGCTGATTACCATCCCGAACGAAAAGCTGCTGACCGTACTTGGGCGCGACATCTCGCTGCTCGATGCGTTCAAGGCGGCCAATAACGTGCTGTTGGGTGCGGTGCAGGGCATCGCCGATCTGATCACGCGGCCTGGCCTCATCAATGTCGATTTCGCTGACGTCCGTACCGTGATGTCCGAGATGGGCATGGCGATGATGGGCACCGGCTTCGCCAAGGGTCGCGATTGCGCGCGGCTCGCGGCGGAAGAGGCGATTCGGTCGCCACTGCTCGAAGATATCGATTTGTCCGGGGCGCGCGGCATCCTGGTCAATGTCACGGCCGGCATGGACCTGACCATGGGCAACTTCGAGGAAATCGGCACGACCGTGAAATCGTTCGCTTCGGACAATGCCACCGTCGTGATTGGTACCGTGATCGATCCCGACATGACCGACTCGGTCAAGGTGACCGTGGTCGCGACCGGCATCGGCAACGAGCCAAAGAGCCGCGAGGAATTGGTCAAGCTGGTCAAACCGGCGGCGGTTGCCGAGGTCAACTACCGTGATCTGGAACGTCCGACCGTGATTCGCAATCAGCACCCACAGACGGCTCACGATGAGGCTGCTGGCAACCCGGATTATCTCGACATTCCGGCGTTCCTGCGCAGGCAGGCGGATTGAGGAGCAAGCGACTAAGGTTTCTTGTTGTCATTGCGTCGTCATCGGAATCGGAATTCAATCGTTACAGGGCACTTGAGCGATCGGCCGAGGTGCCGGCAGGGACAAGCTTCGATGCATAGATTGCGACAGCGAACGCTGCGAAACGTCATCAGCGCCACTGGTGTTGGTCTGCACACCGGGAAAAAGGTATTGCTGACCTTGCGGCCCGCGGCGGCAGACGCGGGAATCGTCTTTCGCCGCGTCGACCTGCGGCATCCAGTTGCCATTCCGGCCCGCATCGAACACGTCGGTGATACCAATCTGTCGACGACCTTGGCGCGTGGCGGAGTGCGCATCGCCACCGTCGAACATCTGCTCGCTGCATTCGCCGGGCTCGGCATCGACAACGCGGTCGTCGATATCAGCTCGGATGAAGTGCCGATCATGGACGGCAGTTCCGGCCCGTTCGTGTTTCTGCTGCAGTCAGCGGGCATCGAGGAGCAGGAGAAGCCTAAGCGATTCGTTCGGGTCAAGCAGGCGATCGAAATCCGGGATGGTGACAAATGGGTACGGCTGGAGCCGTGTGATGGCTTTCAGGTCGGATTCTCGATCGAGTTCGATCACCCGTGCTTCGCCGCGCACACGCGCCGTGCCATGCTGGATTTTTCGACGACGTCATTCGTCAAGGAAGTCTGCCGCGCGCGGACATTCGGTTTCATGCGCGAGGTCGAGGCGCTACGCTCGCGCAATCTGGCCTTGGGCGGCAGCCTGGATAATGCTGTGGTGGTGGACGATTATCGTGTGCTGAACGAGGACGGGTTGCGTTACGAGGACGAGTTCGTCAAGCACAAGATCCTCGATGCCATCGGTGACCTGTACCTGCTGGGTGCCCCGGTCATTGGTGCCTTCAGCGGGCACAAGTCAGGCCACACGCTGAATACCCGGTTGATCCGTACTCTGTTGGCAAACAAGGAAGCGTGGGAACGCGTTACCTTTGTCGACGAGCGGGACGTGCCGGCGGGGTTCCTGCAAGCGCTGGGATTCGGCACGACCTGATCGGCGGGGTCGCCACCGGCGCCATCCGGGGCAGCCGCGAACGGCTACCCCGGAGTGGTCGAACAGACGCCTGCGGTTACTTCGGCAGGGCGAATACGTAGAGGTGGTTGAAACCGCGCGGCGCCTCGGTGCCGGATTGCCGCGTCAAACTGCCGGAAGCCATCGTGTCACCGGTCTGGATCGCGACGTACTGTTTGCCTCCGGCGGCATAGGTGATGGTGCTGACGGAAATCGGACCACCGACCTTGGTATCCCACAGCACCTCACCGGTCTCGTCATTGAACGCCCGGAAGTGGCTGCCGACATCACCGTTGAACACGATGCCGCCGGCGGTTGCCAACATGCTCCCGGCCGTCGGAACGCGCGACTGATTGAAGTGCATGATGTCGCCGGTTTCGAGGTTGATTTTCGCCAGCCCCGAGGTTTTCTGCGGATCACCTTCCGGCCGGAACGCTCCGACCCGCCGTTCACGCGCCTGATCGCTCTTGGCCGTCATGTCGAGGCAATTGTCGATGTAGGTCGCATACAGCGAGTTGGTCCGCGGGCTGTAAGCGGTCGGCCAGAAGCTGCGGGTGTTCCAGTAGCAGACGAGGCGTTGGTCGCCCGGCTTTTCCAGCAGCAGCTTGCGGTTGATGGACGTCTTGCCGGTCTTCGGATCGATATCGGAGATCAGGAAACGCTCGGTTTCGAAGGGATACGGATGGGCCCAGAGAAAGCCGCCGCTGTCGCGATCGATCACGAACACGCCGCCGCCCTCGCCAATCATCACCGAGACATCGAACTCCTTGCCGCGGGCTGCCTCGTTGATCCATTTCACCTTCTTCGGATCGGGGTTGATCTTGGTCCGGACCAGCGTGCGATCATTGGTGTAATCCTCATCCCAGTCGTCGCCCGGCAGATGCTGGTAGTACCACTTGACCTTGCCCGTCTCCAGTTCGAGCGCGACCGTCGAGTTGCTGTAGAGATCGGCCGGTGCTGTGAACGCCGTGCCGGCGTAATTGCCGCCGTGCCGATCCATGCGCGTGTTCGGCATCGGATTGGCGATGCCCCACAGCACGAGGTTGCGTTTCGGATCGTAGGATCCGGGCAGGCCCCAGGTTGATGCCATGTTCTTCTCGTGATCCGGGGATTCGCCCCAGGTCTCGCTCCCCGGCTCGCCCATGGCGGGGACATGATGAAAGCGCCAGAGCTCTTTGCCGGTCTTGGCGTCGTGCGCCGCGGTGAAGCAACTATCCCGCGTTTGCAGGCAGGCGCGCCCGGACAACACGATGCCCTTGACCGCGATGACCCCGGCGGTCTGCGAGCCGCCGCCGGTGACGGCGGTTTTCCAGCGCAATTTGCCGGTTTGCATGTCGACCGCGGTGATGTGGTTGTCACCGGTCGCCATGAACAGCAGGTCCTCGTACATCGCAATGGTCTTCGCTCGCGACCCTTGTTTCTGCGCCGCGGTTTCTTCGTGTTCGTAACGCCAGATCTGTTTGCCGGTTGCGCCGTCCAGCGCGAGCAGCACGTCGCCGGGTGCGAGGACATAGAGCACGCCACGATAGGCCAACGGGATGCCGTACATCTGACCCGCGGGCAATTCCTGGTCCCAGGCGACCGCGAGGTCCTTGACGGTCTTGCGGTTGATTTGCTCCAGCGGGCTGAAGCGTTGGCCATCGTAGGTACGGCTGAACATCAGCCAATCTCCCGGAGCAGGATTCTCGAGTACCTTCTGGGTGACCGGAGGAAAGGAATCGGTGGAGCCGGCCGCGAACACGGCCGGCAGGGCTGCCAGATTAAGGCAGCAGATTAGGGTCGAGGTGTGGAGGGTGCTGGGCACGGGTCGTCTCCTGTGGTTGTCTGGGCTCGCCGAGACGGCATTACAACAGCCTGCAAAGCGGGCGAAGAATAGCACGCAGGCGTCGAGGCGGACTATTCCGGCGGCTGCGGTTTCGCGGTGCTCTCGGTGCACGGAAAGCGCTCGGCAAAAAGCGTCGCCACGGCATCTTCCACTGGCGATTCGCGTAACTCCGGGCGTGCGGCAAAGCCATCGATGAGCACCTGCGCGCGGATCCTCTCGTCGAGGTTTGGGGGTGGGCAGCTCTGCGGGCGTGCAGTCAGGGATGCGGACTTGTCGCACGCACAGGGGGTACCGTACCAAAGGCACGCCAGACCGGGTCCGGTGCTGAAACCGTCCCGCAGCGCCGCGCTGCAGGCTCGTTCGAGATCCGCGCCGGTCGGCGCGGCCGGGGCCGGCAGGCTGACCAGAGTCAACGATATCAATGACAACCAGTAGCGCATGGTCGATTCCAGCCGGGGCCATCTTTATCAGCGATTGCCGTCACCGCGTCAACCGTGTCGTCATTGCCTCTGGTTGACGCTGTCCGCGGCCATCGCGCATCATCGCCTGCAAGAGCCGGGGCAAAGACCGAGGTCCATGCGCAAAGTACACGAGCAGCGACCGCGGCGGGCGGGACGGGCGACCGAGTCTGGAAGTGCTGACGAAGGGGGACCGGCGGCTGCTTTCTGGCGGTTGTTGTTCGAAACCAGCCGCGATGCCGTACTCGCGGTCGATGGTCAGGGCCGTATCCAAAGCTGCAATCCCGCAACGCTGCAGCTGTTCGCTCGCGGTGAGCACGAACTGGTCGGCGCCCGCCTGACCGATTTTTTGCCGGAGTTCGCGCTGGCTACCGATGCTGCTGCGGCGCGGCCAGCAAGCGGCACGTCCATCAGTCGTGCCTGGCGCGGCGATGGCACCGAGTACCCGGTCGAGATCCTGACGGTTGCTGCGCGCACGAACCAACAAGCGCTCGATCTCGTCGTCATTCGCGACATCTCTCATCTGGAATCGACCACGCGAATCGCCAATGAGGTCGCTGCCCGCTTCACGGCCTTCATGGATCACGCCCCCGCAATCGCGTTCATCAAGGATCGGCGTGGCCGCTACCTCTATGTCAATCGTCGCTACGAAGCGCACTTTGGTACACGGCTCGACGCGTTGCGCGGGCAGACCGATTTCGACCTGCGGCCCGAGGCGATTGCCGAGCAGTTGCAGATCCACGACCAGACGGTGCTGAACCAGCAGCAGGCCCAGGAGTTCCACGAAGTCGTTCCGGATGCCGACGGCATGCCGTGCAATTGGCTGGTGCTGAAGTTTCCGCTGGCAGGAGTGGACGGTGAGCCTCTGCTTGGTGGCATGGCGATCGACATCACCGAACAGCGCCGAGCGGAGCGGCGGCTGGCGATGCAGTATGCGGTGACCCAGGCGATGGCTGGCGCGCACAGCGTCAATGAAGCGCTGACCGGGCTGTTGCCGAGACTCGCCGAGGGCACCGGCTGGGCCGCGGGCGAGGTGTGGATGGTCGACCCCGCGGGTACGGTATTGCGGCGCGCGCATGCCTGGCATGACCCGCGGCTCGACCTCGAGGAATTCGAACGCACCAGCCGCGAAACGGTTTTTTCCCGTGGCAGTGGCATCCCCGGGAAGGTCTGGGAGCGCGGTGTATCGATCTTCTGCGCCGAATTGCGCCATGAGCCGGAGTTCCGGCGCCGCGTCGTTGCCGATCGCACAGGCCTGCGGGTGTTGCATGCGTTCCCCATCGCGCATGGCGGCGAGGTGCTCGGTGTCGTGGTGTTCTTCAGCCGCTTCGCGGTGATGCCGGACCGCGACCTGCATCTGCTGCTCGAAGCGATCGGCAACCAGATCGGTGAATTTATCCGCAGCCGGCGCAACGCCGAGCGCATTCGCGAACTGGAGCTGGAAGGTTTGGAGCGCCAGCATCAAGCGGCGATTGGCGCGGTCACCGCGCAGATCGTCCATGACCTGGGCAATCCGCTGAGCGGCCTGTCGCTGATGGCGCATACGCTGCTGCGCGACATCAAACGCACCGGCGACGAAGGGGCTGCATCGTTGCGGCCCTTGGCGCAGCGCATCGTCGATGCCGTCGCCCACATGGATCGGGTGCTGCTCGACCTCAGTCACTTCGTTCGGGGCCGAGGCCTGATGCTGCGGCCGGTCGACATCGCGGACCTGCTGCGGCGGGTCTGCGATCTCTGGGCTTTCCGGGCTACCGCTTCGGGCTTGACGCTGCGCCTCGATCTGCCGCCAGCGGCGCTGACGATTCGCGCCGATGCCGATCAATTGCAGCGCGTTTTCGACAATCTGGTGAAGAACGCCATCGAGGCGAGTGATGTGCCGGGGAGCACGATCCGGATTGGTGCCGAACTGCAGGGCGACAAGGTGCGGGTCATGGTGGCCGATGCCGGGCGCGGCATCCCCGGTGGAGTGAATATCTTCGGCCTGTTCGAGACGACCAAGCCGGGCGGGACTGGCCTTGGCCTGCCGATTTGCCGGCAGATCATCGCGAAACACGGAGGCGCGATCGATTTTGCCCCGGTAGCGCCGCGCGGCACGGTGTTCCAGGTGGAACTGCCCATCCACGGGCCGCCGCGGATTGCGTGAGGCGATGCCGCCTTACTGCATCGGTCGCAGGCTCGGCCAGTCGCCGAAGCGCATCTCCAGCGCCGCGCCGAGCCCCCAATTGAATTCCCTTTGGTCCGTGATCAATTCGCGCGGCCAGCCGATCCCGCCGCGCAGTTCGAGGATCAGCCAGTCGCGCAGGAACTGGCGGCGATAGATGATGCGCACGCCGTAATCACGCAGCGGCACCGCGCGGCCGGTCTCGCCGTCAGCGGCAAGTTGATAGGCGAGTGCATCCTTTGCGCTGAGTTCGTGATACAGCGTCAGCTTCGAGTTCCATTCCACGCCATCGACCTTTTCCGCGACCTTGGCGAGGCCGGAGGTGCGCAGCAACAGATGCTCGGCAAGCGCCAGGTCGACATCGACCTTTGACGACGTGCCGACCCCGTCGACATACTGCCAGAACGCACTTTGCCGGAACCGTATCACGACATCGGTTGCCGGCGCCCAGGCGCGACGGTAGTTCGCGCGCAGGTAGGGATCGAGTGGAATGTCGACATGGACGCCGGCATCGACATCAATCTGACCGGCCAGTCCCGGCCGTGAATAGCCGAGGCCGACCAGCAATTTCGCGTCATTGAGATCGCGGAACTGATCCGGCAACGTATCGAACTGATTCAGCGTTCCGGTCACGAACTCGTCTTCGTCGACCCGGCCGATGAAGGCATTCAAGCGCCCATTCAGTTGCGGCAGGCGCAGCCGCGCCTTGAAGCGGATTTTCGGATCGAAGCCGTCATACTCATCCCACAGCGTGCCGACCGAAAAGCTGCCATAGGTACCGCGGTAGGCATCGTAATCGTGCGGCGTGCCGAACAGACCATCGAACCAGCGGGCCGAAGTGCAGGTCGCTTCGGTCAGTTTCCCGCGCATGCGATCGAGCCAGGCGGCGTCCCCGGAGTTGCTGGTGCCGCAACCGGCAACCGGAGCCGACGACGTGGCGTCTTCGGCCTGTACGACTGAAGTCGTCAGCAGCGCACCAATGACTCCCACCAGGCGCCACCATGACGGCACGGGCGTGCGGTGATGCCGGTGTGGCTGGCGCGCCTTGGGAGCCATCATGGCTCGCTGCCCTAAAGACCAAGAATCCAGCGCGCGAGTGCCGTGGCATCGGCCTCGGACACGTTCTGGCTCGGTACCATCGGCACGACGCCCCAGTTGCCGCCGCCACCGTGCTGGATCTTGTACGCCAGCACCGGCGCCATCTGTGCGCGGCGCGCGCCGTGGCGCGCCGCGATCGCCTGAAACGACGGCCCGAGCCCGGTTTCGGTCGCATGATGGCAGGAGAAACAGAACTTGCGCTCGGCGAGCGCGGCATCGGCGGCGGCCGTGGCCGCGACGGCCATCAGGGTCGCGCCAAGCAGCGTGCGTTCCAGAAAGGTCGGTTTCATTGCCGTGTCTCCCCGTTCGGTGCGAAGCGTTGCGGGTAGACATTGTCGCCCGGATCGATGATGACAGCCATGCGCGGACCCTGCACCAGTTCGACGATGTTGGCATAGGAGGTCACGAGGACACCGGTCGCGCGATCGATGTCGATCATCCGCAGGAACGCCCGGGTCCGTGGCAACGGCAGCACCTGAAAGCCTTTCGTCTTCGGATCGAAGCGATAGATCACGTCACCGTTCGCGGTACCGATCCACACCACCTTGCGCACCGGATCCCAGGTCGCGGTATAGGGCGCGCTCGCGGTATCCGGCAGGTCATGGGCACCGATGATGCGCCGCGTGTTCAAATCGAATTCGAGCAGTTGGCCGCCGCCGTACAACGCGACGTACATCACGTCGGCATCGTCGATGGTGATGCGGCGCGGTCCGGAGTTCGGATCCGGCAGCGCAATCGGTTCGAAGAACTGCTGGCGGTCGATGTCGAAGCCACCGATGGCACCGATGCCGAGCTGGCTGTACCAGATCTGGTTGCGCGCCTTGTTCATGATGAGGCCATACAGCATCGCCGGTTCGTTCTCCCGGCCGGGCACCGGCGGCGCGGCGAACAGCTCGGTGCGCCCGGTTTTCGGATCGAGGTAACCGACGCCGTTGTTGCCGATGTCGGAGAACCAGATGCGGCCGCTGGCGTCGGTCAATAGTTCATGGTCGTG
The DNA here is from genome assembly GCA_020845935.1 of Gammaproteobacteria bacterium. Taxonomy (GTDB): domain Bacteria; phylum Pseudomonadota; class Gammaproteobacteria; genus JADLEV01. The sequence goes on along the minus strand of JADLEV010000046.1, from coordinate 46,455 downwards.
ACCGAAGCTCAAATCATGGATGCCGGCGCCTCGGCCGCGCTCGTCGCGTACCATCCAGGTGCGCCATTCGCCGCTGGCTGGATTGATGCGGCTGAGCACGTTATTGAACAGCGGCGTGACCCACAGCCCGCCATCGGCGGCACGGTGCAGCGAATGTGGGCCGATCGGCACGTCCACCGGCGCCTCGTGGATCTTCTGGCGGCCGCTGGCGATATCGATTTCGTACATGCGATTGGTCGCCACGTCCGCGACCCAGAGCGCACGCCCGCCGAGCAGCACCGCTTCCCGCACCGCGTTCGGTTCCGGCACCGCATATTCGTAGATGGCGGTCTGCGGCGTCACCGCCAGCGGGGCGCCCCAGGCATAGCCTTCGATTGCCTCGAGGCGATCACCGAAGCGGTCGGCCAGGCGCGCGGCGACGGCGTCCTCATTGTTGACCGAATACACCGCATCGGGTTGCGGTGGCGTGTCCGCCTTGCGACTGCCGCGTGAGAACTCCCAGGCCGACAGCCGATTCATGTACTGCACGATCATCTGCCAGCTCTGCGTCCGGGCCACCGCCGGATCGGGTGCGTGCATGTCGGCGATCGCCGCGGCGTAATCGCGCACTTCCGGCGCCGGCACCTGATGGCAGTCGATGCAATCCATCACGAACTGCGACTGCTGCTGCCGCTCCGGGATCCGTTGCCGCAGCCATGCCGATGCCGGCGCGACCGCGGCTTGATTGACGACCCGATCCATCAGCAACGTGACCTGCGGGCGCGATTGATTGCTGCCGCTCCTCGCTTGTGTCCGGTACTCATACCCGAGCGCACGCGAGACCAGCGGCAGCGATGCGCCGGGTGTTCCCGAGAACGCCTGAGGAAACGCGAACTCGCCCTGTGCATCGGCAAATACGGTGATGGCGCTGGCACCGGCGCTGCCGGGCGGCGGCTGGTAAACCACCTGTGCCTGCGCTATCGGGTTGCCGTTGCCATCGACAACGCTGCCGGTGACCGTGAAGTCGGCATGCGCACCGTGCGCGAAACCGAACTGCAAGCTCAGCAAGAGGTACAGACCGCGGGCGACGAAGCTGCCGCCGATGTGCCTTTCAATCATCGTTGCCTCCGGAAGGAGCGGGTTCTCGGGAAGGTCGGAACGGCAGTCTGCCCTGTCGTGCGGAGCATACTCCGGCAACAGTTTCGGGGACAGTTGACCCGGCTCGTGCGCAGTCACCGCGCCGCGGTCGACGCCTCCAGTTCGACCCAGCGTTCGAGTGCGGCATCGAGTTCGCGCTGCGCGGCGTGCAGGGCGGCGAGTACCTCCTGGACTTCGGCGTATGGCCGCTGATAGAAGCCGGCGGCGCTGCTTTCCTGCTGCGCTGCCGCGATCGCGCTTTCGAGTTCGCCGATGCGGGTCGGCAGTGTGTCGAGTTCGCGCTGCAGCTTGTAGCTGAGTTTCTTGGGCGCCGCGGTCCCCGCGGGCGCCTTTGGCTCCGGCGCGCGTGCGACCTTGTTCGGGTTGTCGGTTTCGGCGAGCTTGCGGCCGCGCGCCAGCCAGTCGTGATAGCCGCCGGGATAGCGCTCGATCTTTCCACCCGCCTCGAACACCAGCGAGCTTGTGATCACGCGATCGAGAAAGGCGCGATCGTGGCTGACCACGAGCAAGGTGCCGGGATACTCGATCAGCTTCTGCTCCAGCACTTCCATGGTTTCGACATCCAGATCGTTGGTCGGCTCATCGAGCACCAGCAGGTTCGACGCGCGGGTGAACAGCCGGGCCAGAATGACCCGGTTGCGCTCGCCACCGGACAACGCCTTGATCGGCGTCTTGGCACGCTCGGCGCTGAACAGGAAGCCGCGCAGGTAGCCGATCACATGGCGGTCGCGACCATTCAGTTGAATGTAGTCCCGACCGTCGCCAACGACCTCGGCGATGGTCTTTTCCGGATCCAGATCGCGGCGCATCTGATCGAAGTAACCGACCTCGAGATTGGTGCCGAGCTTGACCGTGCCGCTCTGTGGTTCGAGCAAGCCGAGCATCAGATTCAGCAAGGTGCTCTTGCCGACGCCGTTGTTGCCTATGAGGCCGATGCGCTCGCCGCGCCGGATCTTCAGCGTCAGATTGGCGATCAGCGGGGTCGCGCCGTAACCGTACGACACCTGGTGCAGATCGATTACCTTGCGGCCCGATTCGGTGGCGCTCGCCTCGATGTGGATCCTGGCGCCGTGCGGCCGCTTGAGCCTGCTGCGTTCCTCGTGCTCCTCGCGCATCGCTTCGAGTGCGCGCACGCGGCCTTCGTTGCGCGTGCGCCGCGCCTTGACGCCCTGCCGGATCCATTCCTCCTCGGCGGCGAGGCGCTTCTCGAACAAGGCGCGATCGAGATCCTCGGCATGCAGCGATTCCGCCTTGCGGCGCAGGAAGTTCCGATAATCGCCGGGCCAACTCGTCAGCCGGGTGCGATCCAGTTCGACGATGCGCGTTGCCAGCGCTTGCAACAGCGCGCGATCGTGGGTGATGAACAGCACGCTGCCGGGAAACGATCGGATCCGCGCTTCGAGCCATTCGATGGTCGCGAGGTCGAGATGATTGGTCGGTTCATCGAGCAGCAGCAGTTCGGGGTTGGACACCAGCGCCCGCGCCAGACCGACGCGCCGCTGCCAGCCGCCGGACAATTCACCGAGCCGACGGTCCTCCGGCAGGTCGAGTTCCGACAGCACCGTCTCGACCCGCTGCGCGAGGTGCCAGCCACCTTCGGCATCGATCCGGCGCTGCAATGCCGCCAGTTCCGCGAGCGCGCCCGGGCCCTCTGCCGCCGCGGCGCAGTGATGGTAGTCGGTGATCAGTTGCCGCAGATGCGCGAGGCCGCCGGTCACATAATCGCGCACGGTCAAGTCCAGTTCGGTCGGCAATGCCTGTGCCAACACGCTGATCCTCAGGTCCTGCCGATAGATGATGTCACCGGCATCGACTGCTTGCTCGCCGGCGATGATCTTCAGCAGCGTCGACTTGCCGGCGCCATTGCGGCCGATGAGGCAGACGCGCTCCTGCGGTTCGAGCACGAGTTGCGCATGGCGCAAGATCGGTACGGCACCGAAGTCCAGCGAAATATCGTCGAGGGTGACCAGCGGCATGATGGGCGAGGGAATGCGGGAAACAGCCGGTATTGTCGCGGATTTTGTCCTCCGTGGCAGCGGTGCCGCGTTGTCCGCTGATGACGCGCACGGGATTTTTCGCAATGTCTGACGACCACGGGATATTCCATGCACGTTCAAGGTCCAAACAATCGGCGCCAACAGGCGCCTCGCCCTGGAGGCAGATAGCATGACCGAGCGTAATCACTTGCCACGGTTGCCGCGGAAATCGCGCTGGCGGACGGTTGTCCTCGCGCTGTCGGCAATCCTCGGCTCGCAGCTGGGTTCAGTGACCGCGGTTGTTGCCCAGGATCCGTTCGCGGTCGGCACCGTGCTGAGGGGGCCCGACGGTGACAACGCAACGGTTCCTTATGTCGCAACCGATTCGTATCTCGATGATCTGGTCGCGCCGATCGCGCTCTATCCCGATGACCTGCTCGCGGTGGTACTGTCCGCGGCGCGCTCGCCGGGGCAGCTTGCGGAGGCGGCGCGCTATCTGGAAGAGCTCGAAATCGATCCTGCCCTGGCGCCCAATCCGGACTGGGACGATGCGATCCTGGCATTGCTCAACTATCCCGAAGTGCTGCACTTGCTGGCCGCCGACATCGATTGGACACGGCGACTCGGGGAAGCGGTGGTGGTACGTCAGGCCGCGGTGATGGCGGCGGCCCAACGCGTGCGGTCACGCGCCTATGCCGCCGGAAATCTTGCCAGCGACTCTTATCAGCGGGTCGAACGGACGCGCGCCGGGATCGTGATCCGGCCAGTCAACCCCGCCGTAATTTACGTGCCGCGCTATGAGCCGGCCATGATTTTCGTCCGGCACAACCGCCCGGTGATGGCCTATTACCCTCGGTCCTTCCCGGTCTATTACTACCCGTATCCCGATGGTTACGCCTTCGGCACGGATTTCTTCTGGGGGTTGAGCAGCTACTTCTCGATCGGCTGGTCCACGTTCAGCCTCGGGTTGATCTTCAACGACAACATCGGCCACCCGTATTTCGGTTCCTCCTGGCGCTACACGACGTTCGATCGACCCCACCGTTATCCGGTGCAGCGGCGCACGGTGACGGTCCGTGTCTTCGATCGCCGCGATCGCGGCCGTGGGGATGATCGCGACTGGGATCGCGACCGGGATTGGAACCGCGACCGCAACGACGGCAGTCGTGATCGGGACCGGGACAGCGATCGGGATTGGAACCGGGACCGCAACGACGGCAATCGTGATCGGGACCGGGACAGCGATCGGGATTGGAACCGCGACCGTAACGACGGCAATCGTGATCGGGACCGGGACAGTGGCCGGGACTGGAGACGCGACGACGATCGGGATCGCGATAACGATCGGCGCAACGGGGATCGCCGCGGAACCGATGCCGGTCGCAACGCCGACCCAGGCCGTGACGGCGGCGACGGTTTCAACCGCGCCTGGCGCACCTCCGATGAACGCGATGACGCGGGAGCACGGCGACCACCGCCGAACGCCATCGAGCAGTCGCGGGAGCCGACGTTGCCGACGACGCGCATCGAAACCCGCAGGCTGCGCGACACCGAACAACGCGCGCGTGAGCCGGACCAGCGTGAGGCGGATCGCCGTCGCGCGCCCGGCTCGAATGCGGCCAGCGTCCGCACCTTCGAGGCACGCGAGCCGGCACCAAGTGCGCAACCGCCGGCCGAACCGGCCGCTCGCCAGCGGGCCGGTGCCGGTGCATCACCGGATGCCGATCGCAGTCGTGGGCGCGAGTTGCGCCGCGACACGCCCGTCCCAGCAGCGCCTGCCGTGGTTCCGGCACCCGCGGCCGGCGAGCGCACCCCGGGGACGGTGAACCGCGCCTGGCGCGACGCGACCCGGCGCGATGCGGATCAGGGGGCGGCGCGGACGCGTGGGGCCGCGCCGGCTGGAGCACCGCCGGCCTACCGGCCTCCGGTGCCGCAGCCCAAAGCCGTACCGCAAGCCGAAGCGCCGGCCAAAAATTCCGGTGACGAGCGCGGCGAGGAGCCGCGGCGTCGCGGTCGCGGGGTTTCCGGGGATTGACGGTTACGCGTTCCCTGCAAGCCGTGCGACATAGGCGCCGTAACCGAGCAGCAGCAGGCCGCCTTCCCAGCGTTGCAGCGTGAAGCGGCTGCGCACGAACGGCAGCACCGTCAGCGCGAACAGCACCATGACGCCGAGATCGAACCAGCTGATCGCGCCGCGTGGCAGCGGCACGATGCTGGCGCTCACACCGAGGATGCAGAGGATGTTGCAGATGTTCGAGCCGACGATGTTGCCGATGGCGATGTCGCCCATCCTCTTCAGCGCGGCCACCACCGAGGTGGCGAGTTCCGGCAGGCTGGTCCCGACGGCGACGATGGTCAGACCAATCGTCGCTTCACTGACCCCGGCGAGCCGGGCGAGGTCCACCGCACCATCGACCAGCTGACGCGCACCGAAGATCAAGGCTGCGAGACCCGCGGCGACGAGACCGGCATTCCAGAGTACGCCGCCCGTCGGTTGCGGCAATTCGTGTTCGGGCAGGCTCTGTTCCGATGCTCGGGCGCGCCGCGCCGACAGGACACTGAACGTGGTGAAGGCAATGATGCCCGCAAACAGCAGCAGGCCATCGACCCGCGACAGTTCGCCATCGAACATCAGCAGACAGAACAGTACCGATACCGCGATCATCAGCGGCACATCGACCCGGATCAGCCGGACGTTGATGTGCATCGGCCGGATCACCGCGGCGAGGCCGAGGATCAAACCGATGTTCGCGATGTTCGACCCGACCACGTTGCCGACGGAGACATCGGTGCTGCCCTGCAATGCCGCGTTCAGACTGACCGCGAGTTCCGGCATGCTGGTGCCGAAGGCGACGATGGTGAGTCCCGCCACGAGCGGCGACAGCCCGAGCCTGAGACCCAGGTTGACACCGCCGCGCACCAGCAATTCGGCGCCGAACGTGAGTAGCACGAGACCCATTGCGCAAAGGAGCAGGGCAGGGAGCATCATGGCGACACGGTACCCGATCGAATTCCACGCCGCCAGACTGGCGGGGACGAATCACTGACCTCGACACGAGATGAACCAGGGATCAACACGCTATGCTGGTGGCGGCCGGCTGGCACGGATTCGAATCGGAGACGCCGCCAGCCGGTTGGCACGCCGTCGATGGCGCACTGGTTGGCGACGCGCCGGGCGGCGAGTGGAATGACTTGCGTTTGCGGGTGCGCGGTCGCGTGTTTGCACAACCCATCACTGGAACTCATCGATGAAAAATCTCCTGACGCTTAGTCTCGCGATCCTCGGTTCGGCGATCTGGTCCGGTGCTCAGGCACAGGCAACCGTGTCCGGCCTGGACTGGTTGAATTTCAACAATGGCCTCGATGGCCAGCGCTATTCGTCGTTGCGAGAAATTACGACGCAGAACGCTCGGCAACTGGGTGAGGTGTGCCGCGTGCAGATCGATGGTCCGACCGCGTTTCATGCCGGGCTCATCGTTGACGACGGCGTGATCTATGCGACCACCGGCCGGCGCACCGTGGCGGTCGATGCCGTGACCTGCGACGTGAAATGGACCCACGACTGGCCGCCGGAAGAGGCGCGGTGCGGCGGCACCAATCGCGGCGCGGCATTGTTGAACGGACGCCTGTTCCGCGGCACCTGTGACGGCCGGCGGATCGCACTCGACGCGCGCAGCGGCACCTTGCTGTGGCAGAACGTCATCGCCTCGCCGGTGCTCGGCGAATCGACCTCCGCCGCACCTCTGGCTTGGCAGAACCTGGTCTTCATGGGGACTGCCGGCAGCGAGCTCGGCGTGCGCGGCCGGGTGATGGCGTACGACGCGGTCACCGGCCACGAGCTGTGGCGGTTCCACACCATCCCGCTCGGCGATGAAATCGGTGCCGAGACCTGGAGCAGGCCAGAGACGGCGAAGACCGGCGGTGGCGGCATCTGGGGCTCGATGAGCGTGGACCTCACCACGGGCGAACTGTTCGTGCCGGTCGGCAACCCGTGGCCGGACATCGATGTCGGCTATCGGCCGGGAGAGAATCTGTTCACCAATTCGGTCGTCGTGCTCGATGCCTTCACCGGCAAGCTCAAGTGGTGGTACCAGGTTTCGCCCGGCGACTGGAAAGACATGGATATCGCCGCGGCGCCGGTGCTCTATCGCGCGGCGCGCGCGCGCGACCTGGTGGCGATCGCCGGCAAGGACGGTTATGTCACGGTGGTCGATCGTGACACGCGACAACTCGTGTTCCGCACCGCGGTGACGACCATTGCCGACATGCCGGCACGACCCTCGCGCGAGGGCACGCGAATCTGCCCCGGCTTCGCCGGCGGTGTCGAGTGGAACGGGCCGGCACTCGATCGCCTGAACGGCAATCTGATCACCGGCGCGGTCGATATCTGCTTTCTCGTGACGCTGCAGGACAAGCCGTTCTATGAGCCGGGCCAACTCGACTACGGCGGCCTGGTGGAACCGGTCGGCCCCATCACCGGCTGGGTCACTGCGCTCGACAGCGAGACCGGCGCAATCCGCTGGCAGTATCACGCCGAAAAGCCGGTCATCGCCGGCGTCACGCCGACTGCGGGCGGCGTCACGTTTACCGGCGACCTCGCCGGCAACTTCCTGGTGTTCGACAGCGCGAACGGCCGGGTGCTGCATCAGGTCGATGTCGGCGGTGCGATGGCGGGTGGCGTCGTGACCTACGACATTGCGGGCAAGCAGTATGTCGCGCTCGCCGCCGGCAACATCTCGCGCAATGCGTTCGGTGACGTCGGCCTGCCGAGCATCGTCGTCATGACCCTGAACCCGACCGTGCCGGCACGAAAACTCGATGCCACCGTCGCGCCCACGACCAGCGGCCTCGCCAATGGCCGCCGGTTGTATACGCAAGTGTGCGCCTCCTGCCATGGCGCCCATGGTGACTTCATCGCCAATCGCACGCTGAGCGACCTGCCGAACCGGATGGACTTGCCTGCCGCGATCACCGCAATCAAGGATCCGAAGGCGCCGATGCCGAAGCTCTATCCCGATCTACTGGACGAGCAAGGCATCGCCGACCTCGCGCGCTATCTGTTCGAGGAGTTGTGAGCGACGGCCCGTGAACGGCTATCTGCAATGCCCTTCGAGGCCTTATCATTCGCGGCCCTTGCAGCCACGGATCCGACACCCGATGAAGACCACGGTACCGTCCCAATTCATTGTCACCGTGTTGCTGGCGTGGATCGCGTCGGTTCTGACGGCGCAGGCGGCGGAACCGGTGGCTCCGGCGCGCTCGCTAGGGACCACGATCGGCGATGACTATCGATCGTTCTATTCCGGTCCGCGTCTGCTGCGACTCGGGGTCGCGTTCGGCATCGGCGCGATCGTGGCGAATACCTCGATCGATGAGGAGGTTCACGACTGGTACCAGGACGACCTTCGCGGTGACTTCAGCGACGACCTGGGGGAGGTCGCCAAGGAATTTGGTGAAGCGAAATATCTGTTGCCGGCGGTGGTGCTTGCCGCGGGACTCGACACCCTCGTTACCGACAACGAATTCACCGGCGCGATCGGCCGCTTCGGCCGGCGCACCGGCCGGGCCTATCTGGTGGGGCTGCCGGCATTGCTTGCCCTGCAGCGGCTGACCGGCGCATCGCGCCCCGGCGAGGATCCGCATCCGTCGCATTGGGAGCCGTTCGCCGATGACAACGGCGTCAGCGGGCATGCCTTCGGTGGTGCGGTGCCACTGCTGACCATCGCTCGGATGAACGACGATCGGCCCGCCGTCCGTGTGTTGTTTCATCTGCTGTCGGCGTTGCCGGCGTGGTCGCGGGTCAACGATGCCTCGCATTTTTCCTCGCAAGCCATGCTCGGCTGGTATCTCGGCTACGAGAGCGTGGCCGCTATCGCGGACACCGATCGCCGCACGAAGCTCACGATCGCGCCAATGCCATGGCCGGGCGGCGCGGCGCTGATCGTCGGCGCGAGATTCTGATCGGCGCGATCCCTGCCCCTTGACCCGAATCAGCCGGACACAAGCGTTTTGTCGATAGTCCTTGGCCAGCCGGCGCCGCATGCCCTATCCTTGCCGCCCTCAGCACTCTCGTCGAAATTCCCATAGGAGAAGGTTTCATGTCGTCCAGCAAATCAGGCATCGTGTTTTCGTACGATGACATCTGGCTGATCGATGGCGTCCGTACGCCATTCGCCGACTACAACGGCGTATTCGGCCGCGTCGCGCCAATCGACCTCGGCATCAAGGCCGCCCGCGCCGTGTTCTCGCGCACCGGCATCAAACCAACCGAAGTCGGCTCGGTCGTCGCGGGCTCGATGGCCCAGGCGTCTTTCGATTCCTACGTGCTGCCGCGGCATGTCAGCATCTATGCCGGGGTCCCGCTGAACGTCCCCGCGATTCTGGTGCAGCGCGTCTGCGGCACCGGCATGGAAATCCTGCTGCAACTGTCCGACGCGATTACGCTCGGCAAGATTCAGCTCGGTCTCGGCGTTGGCGCCGAATCGATGAGCCGCAATCCGATCGCGTCGTACACGCTGCGCGGCGGCATGACGCTGGGTCGGCCCGAGTTCGGCGACTTCCTGGTCGAATCGCTGACCGACACCGCGTTCGGCGGCAGCATGGGCGACACCGCGGAACGCCTCGCGGTCGAATACAAATTGAGTCGTGAGGATGTCGATCGTTTCGCGGTCAGCAGCTTCGAGCGCGCGCTCGCGGCGCAGCAGAGTGGTTTCCTCGCCGGTGAAATCGTTCCGGTCTCGAACGAGACGTTCGAACTCGAAGGCTACAAGCCGCGTGGCATCAAGTTGCCGCGCGAAGTCAAGGAGCTCGCGGTCGATACGCATGTGCGGCCATCACCGCTCGAAGCGCTCGCCAAGATCCGGCCCGCGTTCGGCGGCGTGCAGACCGGCGGCAACAGCTCGGCGATCGTCGATGGCGCCGCGGCGGCGCTGGTCGCTTCCGGAGAATACTGTCGCGGCAACAAGATCGCGCCGCTGGCGCGCATCACCTGCGGAGCCGTGGTCGGTGTGCCGCCGGACAACATGGGTATCGGCCCGGCGGTCGCGATCCGCGCTCTGCTCGACGCGCGTGGTCTGAAGCTGGCCGATATCGATCGCTTCGAGATCAACGAAGCGTTCGGCGCGCAGTGTCTCGCGGTCGAACGTGAACTCGGCATCGACCATGCCAAGCTCAATGCCAACGGCGGCGCCATTGCCATCGGCCATCCGTTGGCAGCCTCGGGCCTGCGTCTGTCGATCACGGTCGCGCGCGAATTGCGGCGCTCGAAGACGCGTTACGGCATCTCATCCGCCTGCATCGGCGGCGGTCAGGGCATCGCCGTGCTGATCGAGAATCCGGACCTGGTGTAATCCCGCAGGCGCTGACGTCCCCGACGGGCCGTCAGCGCCCTGCTGCCAGCGAGGCGGTAGCACCACCAGGCAAATCGCCATGGAGCAGAGTTCCAAGAATCCGAGTACCCCGATGAACAACACGACTGAATCAGCCACCGGCACCGCCGCTTTTGCCGCACGCCAGAAGCGCATCGACGACGTGATCGCGTTGCGCCAACCCGATCGCGTTCCCATCGTTCTGAACAGCCTGTTCTGGCCGACCCGCCGCGCCGGTGTCAGCTGCCGCGATGCGATGTACGACTATCAGGCGCTGAGCGGCGCGCTGCGGCAGGCGTTGCTCGACCTCCAGCCCGATGCCTATGTCTTGCCGCATCCGCAGATGTCGCTTGGCCCGACCATGGAAATCATGGGCTATCGTCAGCTCAAGTGGCCGGGCCAGGAAGGGGTATCGCACGACGTGCCGTTCCAGTATCTCGATGCCGAATACATGAAGGCAGAGGAGTACGACGACTACATTTTCGACCCGACCGGGTTCATGTTGCGCAAATATCTGCCGCGCATCGCCCAGGTATTCGAGCCGTTCGCACGGCTGCCGAACTACGCCGCGCTGTATTACACCCGCATCATTCACTACACCCGCGCCTACGCGATCCCGGACATGGTCAAGTCGTTCGAGGAACTGGCCAAGGCGGGCGCCGAAATGGGACGCATGCTGACCCAGGCCAAGAAGTTTTCCGATGACATGGCCGCGCTCGGCTTTCCGCTGATCGAATCGGCGACCGCGATTGCGCCGTTCGATTATTTCGGCGACTACATGCGCGGCTCGAAGGGCATCATGACCGACATGTATCGTCACAAGGACAAGCTGCTGGAAGCGCTGGAGAAGGCGGCGAAGCTGCTGCCGGAAGCGGCGATCGCGACCGGCAAGCGCAGCGACTGCAAGATCGTGTTCATCCCGATGCACTGGCCGGGCGGCAACATGATGTCGCCGAAACTGTTCCGGCAGTTCTACTGGCCGACGATGCGCCAGGTGGCGCTGACGCTGATCGACAACGGTCTCGTGCCGTGCATGTTCTGGGAAGGCGATTGCACCGCGCGGCTCGAGGATATCGGCGACATTCCGGCCGGCAAGGCGATCTACTTCTTCGAACAGGGTAACCTGTTCAAGGCGAAGGAAGTGCTGGGCAACACCGTCTGTCTGCGTGGCAATGTTCCGTCCTCGATGTTGATCTCCGGCACCCCGGACGAGGTGCGCGCCTATGTCCGCAAGCTGATTGAAGTGGTCGGCAAGGACGGCGGTCTGATCATCGATGGCAGCGGCGGCGTTCCCGATGAAGCGCGCGAGGAAAACGTCCTGGCGATGTTCCAGGCGACCCGCGAGTACGGGCAGTACTGAGCGAACCAGCGACCACGGGCTCCGCTCAATCGGCTCGACACAAGTCCACGAAGGACTTGTGTCGGGCTTGTCCGATCAGCACCGCACCATCAGCGCATCCAGCGCCAAGGCACCCTGCGGCATGGCACGCAGCGGGTTGATATCGAGTTCCGCGATTTCCGGATGCGCGTCGAGCAGTTCGGCGACGGCGAGGATCGCATCGACGAGGGCGTCCCTGGCGACCGCCGGGCTGCCCCGCCAACCATCCAGCAGCACGCTCGCCTTCATTTCTCCGAGCATCTCCCGGGCATCGGCCCCGGTCAGCGGCGCGAGGCGCAGCGTGACATCCTTCAGCGCTTCCGCGGTGACGCCGCCCATGCCGAGCAATACGGTCGGGCCGAATACCGGATCGCGCACGGCGCCGAGAATGAGATCGACTCCGGCCGTGGCCATTTCTTCGAGCAGGTAGGCGCGCGGGCCTCGCGGCGCGATGGCATCGATGCGATCGAGCGCGGCTTCGAGCTGAGCCTCGTCGCGCACGTTCAGATGCACGCCGCCGACTTCGGTCTTGTGCAGGATCGCGGCATCCAGCACCTTCACCGCGACCGGCTTGGCGAGCCGCGCCAAGGCGGCGCGCGCCTGGCTTCGATCACGACAGGCAATGAAGTTCGGTACCGACAGGCCCGCCTGGCGCAGCAGATCCTTCGCCGTGGCTTCATCGAGCGCGCCCGGGGGCAACGCGGGCAATGCGGGCGGCTTGCGCGATCGTGCATGGTGTTCGGTGAGGCGATGTCGATTCTTCGCGTCCTCGACCACGGCGCGCATCGCGCGTGCCGCGCGTTCCGGCGAACGAAACGGTGCGACGCCAAGTCGCGCGAGTTGGCTGCAAACGTTGCGCATGTCGCCCGCCTCGCCGGCCGTGCCATAGATCACCGGCTTGCGCAGATTCGGGCACGACTCGGTGAACAGGGCGATCGGGTCGAGCGCGGTGGGTTCATCGAGCACGAAGATCAACACGGCATCGATGCCTGGCTCGGCGTCGATGATCTCCAGCAGCTTCGGAAACGCCGGTGTCGGCCGGCCGGCATCGACCGGATTGCTGATGTAGTGCATCGGCGGCAGTTCGCGCGCGATCCGCGCGATGCCGTCATCACTGAGGCGCGGCACGCTGACGCCGAGCGATTTCAATTGATCCAGCATCAGCAGCCCCGCCCCGGCCTGGCCCACCAGCAGGCCGACGCCAGGATTCGGATTGGGCGGCAGTCGCAGCAGCGACAGCGCCATCGCGGCATCGATCAGATCATTCGAGTTATCGACGATCACCGCGCCGGCCTGACGCAGTGCCGCGGTCTTCAACCCATAGGAGCCGACCAGATTGCCGGTATGCGACTTGGCGAACGCGCAAATCTCGTTGCGCCCGATGGTCAGCGCGAGAACCGGCTTGTGCACGCAAGCGCGGCGGATCGCTTCGACCACGCGTCGGCCGTCGCGCAGACCTTCGAGATAGAGCGCGATGACCCGGGTGTCGGGATCGGTCGCGAGATAGTCGATGACATCGGCGGCGTCGATGTTGATCGCATTGCCGAGGCCGACCGCGAGACTGACGCCGAAATCATCGTTCTCGGCGATGCAGGAGAGGATCAGGCTCATGCCGCCGCTCTGCGAGACAACGGCGATCGGGCCCGGCTTCAGTTTCGAGAACGAGATGGAAAAACTCGCGACCAGTTGGCGCGGTGGCGCAGCATAGCCGCCGGTGTTCGGGCCAAGCAGCCGGATGCCGGTCTCGGCGCAGATGGCGATGAGTTCATCCTGGATCGTCTGGCCTTCCGCGCCACTCTCGCCGAATCCGCCGCCCATGATGATCGCGGCACCGGCACCAATCGCGGCCGCTTCACGCAACAGCGCCGGACACGCCGGTGCGGGCACCGCGAACAGCACGAGATCGACCGCGGTGCCGATCGCCGTGAGCGTCGGATACGCGGTGTGGCCGAGTATCGTCGTTTCGTTCGGGTTCACCGGATAGATACGCGCGCCGGATGGCTGCGCCAGCTGGACGGCCATGTAGCCGGCCTTGCCGGGTGTGGCCGAGGCGCCGACGACGGCGATCGATTGCGGCCGGAACAGCCGATCCAAAGCATTTTTCGTCATACCGATCAGTAACCCCCGACAGTTCGTTGTCCCGGGTTCAGCCCAACGGCAAGCGCGCCGTGGCGCAGGTGAAGCCAGTTCCGCGCCGACGCTGCATTGACACCGTGAAGCGCCGAATCAGCGGCGAGCATGACCATGCGATGAACCCCAGCGGCGATGATAGCAGCGTTTGCATTGATTTAGACACAGTCAAATTTAGGTTCTCGGGTACCATGTCGGTCGACCCGAATCCAACAACACAGAGAGGAAATCGCCATGAGATCCGCGCCTCGGTTCGTGCAACGCAGCAGTGCAATCGGCTTGTTGCTTGCGGCCGGTGTGCAGGCACAGCAGCTGCCCGTCTACCCTCTGGGTGAAGGTCCCTGGGAGTACACGACCTACGAGCAGAACACGCGCATTCGGCTGTCGGTGGTGACGCGCGGCCTGTTCCATCCGTGGACGATGGCGTTGCTGCCCGGGACCGCAACCGCGGCGAATCCGCTTGGCGACGCGCTGATTTCCGAACGCCGCGGCACGGTGCGTCTGTTCCGCGACGGCACGCTGCGGGAGGAGCCGATTATCGACCTGTCGCAGATCCTGCCGTTCGATCAATTGTTCGATGTCGTGCTGCATCCGGACTTCGCGACGAATCACATCGTCTATTTCAACTACATGCGCAAGGCGCCACGGCCGGACGGGACCAATGGCTATTACGCGACGACCGCACTCGTTCGTGCCCGATTCGAAGGTGAAAGGATCGTCGATCTGAAGGAAATCTTCGAGGCCAGGGCGTGGAGCAAGAACTTCGGCGGCGCGACCTCGCGCATCATGTTCATGCCGGATCGCACGCTGTGGCTGAGCCTGTCGCATCGGCTCGATCTGGAAGCGCCGCAACGACTCGATTCGCACATCGGCAAGATCCTGCGGCTCAATGACGATGGCTCGCCCGCGGCCGGCAATCCGTTCGCCGGCGTCGCGGGGGCGCTCCCCGAGATCTACAGCTATGGCATCCGCTCGGCGATGGGCTTCACCGTGCATCCACACACAGGCGCGGTGTGGGAAGTCGAGAACGGACCGCAGGGCGGTGACGAGGTCAACGTGCTGCGCGCCGGCGCGAATTACGGTTGGCCGGTGGTCTCCTATGGCCGCGACTACGACGGCAAGCCGATGGCCTCGGTGCCGTGGCGGCAGGACATGGAGCCGCCGCTGCTGTCGTGGATACCTTCAATCACGGTGTCGAGCCTGAGCTTCTACACCGGCGATCGGATCCCCGCATGGAAGAACAACCTGTTCGTCTCGGCGATGATCGCTGGCCGCATTCCCGGCACCGGCCATCTGCAACGCGTGGTGTTCAACGACAACGGCGAACAGCGGCGCGAGCAGTTGTTCAACGATCTGCAGCAGCGCATTCGCTATGTCGGCCAGGGTCCGGACGGACTGCTGTATCTGCTGACCGACGAGAACGACGGCGTGCTGCTGCGCATCGAGCAAATCGGGACGACGGCGCCGGCTCCCCTGCCGGCAGCCGGCACACCGGCAGTGGCGCCGGGGCAAGCGGTAAGCACCGCATTGTTTCCCCAGCACGACTGTGCGGCTTGCCATGAAGTCGAGCGGCGCACGGTCGGTCCGTCGTATCGCGAGATCGCACGCCATTACACCGCTGCGCGGCCCGACATCGATGCCATCGCGCGCCGGATCATCGACGGTGGTTCCGGCAACTTCGGCGAAGCCGCGATGACCGCACACTCCGGCATCTCGATCGATGCAGCGCGTGCCATGGTGCGGCAGATCCTGGCGCTCGGGAGCACGGATTGAGCCACGCCACCGCAGATCCGTCACCTTGGGTGAGCCGCTTCGCCGGGCTGTTCGCGCCGGGTGGACCCGTGCTCGACCTCGCCTGTGGTTCCGGCCGGCATGCGCGGTTGCTGGCGCGGCGCGGTCAGCGGGTGCTCGCGGTCGATCGCGATCCCGATGCTGTGGCTGGCTTATCCGGAGTCGCAGGCGTCACAACCCGCTGCAGCGACCTCGAGGACGGGCCATGGCCATTTCCCGGGATGCGGTTCGACGGCATCGTCGTCACCAACTACCTGTACCGGCCGCTGCTGCCGCGGTTGGTCGATGCACTCGCGGACGGCGGCATCTTGATCTACGAGACCTTCATGCAGGGCAACGAGTCATTCGGCGCTCCGAGCAATCCGGATTTCCTGTTGCGGCCAAACGAGTTGCTCGAGGTCTTGCTGCGCCACCTGACCGTGGTTGCCTTTGAACAAGGCGAGATCGTGCTGCCGCGGCCGGCCATGGTGCAGCGACTGTGCGCGCTGCGTGGCACCAAACGTTCAATGATCCTGCCGGAGTCACATCGATGATCAAGGCAATCACCTTGCTGTATCGCAGACCGGACCTCACGGTCGCGGAGTTCCAGCGCCACTGGCGTGACCGTCACGCCGGCATCATTGCCACGCTGCCAGGCGTGCGGGGTTATGTGCAATCGAGCCTCGTACCGGAGTGCTCTATCGATGGCAAGGCGGTGTTCGACGGTTTCGCCGAGCTCTGGGTCGACGATACCGAAGCGCTTCGCGAGATTGCGGCAAGCCCGCAATACGCCGCCGTGCTCGAGGACGAGGAGCGTTTCCTCGACAGGACCGCAACCGCACTGATCCTGGTCGATGACATCGAACTTAAGGCGGGCAGGCCCGGCCCTGGTGCGATCAAGCGGATCGCCTGTCTGTCGCTGAACCCGGATCGCTCGGTCGCGGAGTTTCAGCGGCAATGGCTCGAGCAGCAGGGCGCCGCGGTCGCACGCCTGCCGGGATTGCTCCGCTACCTGCAAAGTCGACCGCGCGCCGGGGCCTACCGCGACGGCCGCCGACCGCGCTTCGATGGCTTCGATATCGCCTGGTTCGCCGATCACGATGCGCTTCAGGCGGCGCGCGATTCGGCCCAGGGTCGGCTCGTACGCGCGGGTTGGATGGCTCTTGCCGCCTCACCACCGGCCGTTGCGGTCACGACGGAACACGTCGTCATCTGACTCGTACCGGTCACCGCCCGGCAGATGCGGTCGCCGGCGGCTGGTGGCGCGAGCCGGTGGCTGCGGGCTAGTATGCTCAGCGGGCGGCGTGGCGCACTCGGCCGCAATCCGAAACTGACTATCAGGGGGCGTCATGGTGCATCAGAGAATGGTCCGTGCGGTACCGGTATTGGTCGCTTCATTGCTGTTCGGAGAATTGATTGCGGCCGCCGAGCCGGCGGGTCGGCCCGACTTCACCGGTGTCTGGCAGGCCTATGCACTGCAGCCTTTGATCTCGCGCGGCGATGGCCCGGCGCTGACCGCGATGGGCGAGGCGCGGGTCAAAGCGTTCTACGCGACCTACGGCGATGACATGCCGGAAGCCGGTGCCTTCTGCGTCCCGCCCGGCATGCCGGCGACGATGACCGCGCTGGTCGGCTATCCGATCGAAGTACTGCAAACCAGGGATCGCCTGACGATGCTCGCGGAGATGGAGATGCAGGTTCGGCGCATCTTCATCGATGGCCGGAAGCATCCGTCCGATTACCCGGCGACACGGATGGGTTATTCCATCGGCCAGTGGCAGGGGGCGACGCTGGTCGTCGATACTGCGCTGTTGCAGGAGTCGCTGCTGCGTCCCTGGCCGCGCTCGGAACAGACGCGAATCCGGGAGCGGATATCGCTGACCCGCCGCGCCGACGTCAAGGCGCCCTTGAACGCCTACACGCAGAATCAGAAGCCGGTGAACGACGCTGTGCTCGCCATCGAACTCACGATCACCGATCCGGATCTGTATCAGCAGCCCGTGACCACGACCGTGTATTACCAGCGCATCGCCGATGACTCGACGCTGGAGTACGACTGTCCATCGGATTTGTGGCACCAGGCGCTGCAGGCGGCGGAGGACTGACCATGGCGCACCCCTTACCACCGACGATTCCGCGCACCACCGACGAATATGCGCAGAGGCCCGGTCCGGCGCCGTACCGCCGTATCGCCACCGAGGAGGCGTGGATGACGCCGGAGCTGTTCCATGCCTATCGGGAACTGCTCGCGCGGCGGCCGGCCGACGAACCCGGATTCATCTCGATGTGGGGACGGTTCATCGATCTCGGCGGCGTGTTGCTCGATCGTCTGCTCGATGTGGACGCGATGCGGATCGCCGACATGGATGCGGCCGGCATCGATGTGCAACTGTTGCTGCTGACGGCGCCAGGCGTACAGGTGTTTGCCGCCGACACCGCGATCGCGCTGGCGGCGGACAGCAACGATCAGCTGGCCGCCGCGATCCGGCGCCACCCCACCCGGTTGGCGGGGCTTGCCGCCATCGCCCCGCAGGATCCCGTGGCGGCGGCGCGTGAACTGGAACGCGCCGTCACCCGGCTGGGTCTGAAGGGTGCGGTCATCAACTCGCACACCAAGGGCGAATATCTGGATGACCCGCGCTTCTGGGTGATCTTCGAGGCTGCCGAAGCGCTCGATGTCCCAATCTATATCCATCCCCGCACACCGGCGCCGGCGATGTTGCAACCGTTCCTGCAACGCGGCATGGATCGCGCGCTGATGGGCTTTGGCGTCGAGGTGGCGCTGCACACGCTCGCCATCATCACCAGCGGCGCATTCGATCGCTTCCCGCGCCTGAAAATAGTCATCGGTCATGCCGGCGAGGGACTGCCCTACTGGTTGTATCGACTCGATTACATGCAGCAGCATAATCGGGCGAAATTCATGCCGGAATTGCGACATCTGCCCAGCGACTACCTGCGGGAAAACATCTACGTGACGAACAGCGGTGTGCCCTGGGCCCCGGCAATCACACTGGCGCAGTCGGTGCTTGGCGTCGATCGGGTGCTGTACGCGATGGATTACCCCTACCAGTACCAGCCGTGCGAGGTCGCGATGGTCGACGCGCTGCCACTCGACGACGCCGACAAGCGACGCTTTTTCCAGGGTAACGCCGAGCGCCTGTTTCGCCTGTAGTCAGGCCAGCCCCAGCCGCTGCAACAGGTCGTGGAGACGCAGGCGCTGGAAACTCAGACCGAGGCGGCTGGCATGGATGATCGCGGTCAGGTCGGCGATGGCTTGGGTAAAGTCGTCGTTGACGACGAGGTAGTCAAATTCGGCATAGTGGGACAGTTCCTGCTGTGCCTGTGCCATTCGCTGTTCGATGATGCCGTTGTCATCCTTGCCGCGGCTCTCCAGCCGGCGGCGCAGGCTGGCCAGTGACGGCGGCAGGATGAAGATGCTGATCGCGGCCGGGTGCAGGCGGCGGACGGTCCGGGCGCCCTGCCAGTCGATTTCCAGGATCACGTCGGTTCCGGCGGCGAGTTCGCGTTCGACGAACGCGCGTGACGTGCCATAGCTGCGGCCGAACACGGTCGCATGTTCGAGCAGCGCATCGGTCTCGACCATGCGCTGGAATTGGTGCGGCGCGACGAAGAAGTAATCGACGCCCTCGGCCTCTCCGTCGCGCGGCGCACGGGTCGTGTGTGACACCGAGATGCGCAGGCCGGGCACTGTGGCGACCAGCGCCTTGACGAGGCTGGTCTTGCCCGCGCCCGAGGGTGCCGCAATCACGAACAGCGAACCGCTCATTCGATGTTCTGCACCTGTTCGCGCATCTGTTCAACCAGGACCTTGAGTTCCAGCGAGGCCCCGGTCGAATCGACGTGGGCCGACTTCGAGCCGATGGTATTTGCCTCGCGATGCATCTCCTGCAGCAAGAAGTCGAGCCGCCGGCCAATCGCGCCGCCCTGGCGCAGCACCCGTTCGGCCTCCTGCAGGTGCAGTGCGAGGCGATCCAGTTCCTCGTCGACGTCGAGCTTCTGCGCAAGCAACGCACATTCCTGATGCAATCGGCTCTCGTCGAGATCCGGCGCGAGTTCGACGCTGCGCTGCGCCAGCCGCTCGCGCAGCCTGGCAATGATTTCCGGCACCTTGACGCGCAGTGCCTCGACCTGGGCGTTCGCGGCGAGACAACGCGCCAGACACACGTCCCGCAGGGCCGCGCCCTCGCGTTCGCGCGCGTCCTGCAAGCGCCGCAGCACCTTGTCGAGCAAGGTCAGTGCCGCCTGTCTGAGCTCGGCCGGATCAACGGTTCTGGTTTCGAGCACACCGGGCCAGCGCAACAAATCCAGGGCATTGAGCACGGCGTCCGGTGCGACGTCACGGGCCGCGGCCACCAGGCTCTGCGCCAGCGGACGATTGACCGTCAAGGCTCCGGTCGGATCGGCATTGGGCCGCAGCCGCAGCGAGCAATCGACCTTGCCACGCGCCAGACGATCGCCGATGCGGCTGCGCACGTCGGATTCCAGGGCTCGCAGTTCGTCCGGCAAGCGGATGCCGAGATCGAGAAAGCGGTGATTGACCGTCCGCAACTCACAGGTCAGTTCGCCAAAGGCACCGCCGAGCGTATCGCTGGCGAATGCGGTCATGCTGTTGACCGTCATCGGATCTCCGCTGTGAAGGATGGTGGCCGGCAATTATAATCGGCCGCGCCACGCTGGCCAGAATTGCCGTCATGCGGCACCAGCGGGATCTAAGGAAACTCTGAAAATCCAGAGATGGCCTAATTGAGGAGCCACGATGCGAGTACGACCCAGTGGCCGGACGCGGGATGAACTGCGTGCGGTCCGATTGATCCGGCATTACACCCGTTACGCCGAGGGATCCACGCTGATCGAGATCGGCAATACCAAGGTGCTGTGCAATGCCAGCGTCGAGGAGCGCGTTCCGCCGTTCCTGAAGGGCTCGGGCAAGGGCTGGGTGACCGCCGAATACGGCATGCTGCCGCGCGCCACCAATACCCGCAACAAGCGTGAAGCGGCGCAGGGGCGGCAGGGCGGACGCACGATGGAAATCCAGCGTTTGATTGGTCGCTGCCTGCGTTCGGTGGTCGACCTGGAAGCGCTGGGTGAGCGCACCATCATCATCGACTGCGATGTGATGCAGGCCGATGGCGGCACACGCACCGCATCGATCACCGGCGGCTATGTTGCGCTGGTCGACGCCATCGGGCTGCTGCTGGAACAGGACATGCTGCGCCACAACCCGATCCATGGCGCCATCGCCTCGGTCTCGGTTGGCATCTACGGCGGCCAACCGGTGCTCGACCTCGATTATGCCGAGGACGCCGAAGCGGAGACCGACATGA
The DNA here is from genome assembly GCA_020845935.1 of Gammaproteobacteria bacterium. GTDB lineage: Bacteria > Pseudomonadota > Gammaproteobacteria > JADLEV01. The sequence continues at coordinate 25,349 of JADLEV010000046.1, read as the reverse complement.
ATGTGGTGATGAACGACGCCGGTCACTTCGTCGAATTGCAGGGCACCGCCGAAGGTCATGCCTTCCGCCATGAGGAACTGCACGACATGCTGTCCTTAGCCGATCGAGGCATTCGGCAATTGCTGAATTGCCAGCACCGGGCTCTGGCGGAATGAACCAAGCCGTGTGGCGCGCCGTGCTTGCCAGCGGTAACGCCGGCAAGCTCGCCGAGTTGCGCGCGCTGCTCGCGGATTTGCCGCTCGAACTCGTCTCGCAACGCGAACTCGGCGTCGCGGATGCCGAGGAGACCGCGCCGACCTTCATCGAGAATGCATTGCTCAAGGCGCGACATGCCGCCCGAGTCACCGGGCTGCCGGCACTGGCCGATGACTCCGGCATCGCGGTCGATGCCCTCGGTGGCGCACCGGGGGTGCATTCGGCGCGGTATGCCGGAGTTGGCGCCAGCGACGCCGAAAACCTCGCGTTGCTGCTCGAACGCACCGCGACGCTGCCCATGAACCGGCGTCAGTGCGAGTTCATGTGCGTCATCGTCTACCTGCGCCACGCCGGTGATCCCTGCCCGGTGATCAGCACCGGACGCTGGCGCGGGGTGCTCGCCACCACGCCGCGCGGGACCAATGGTTTCGGCTACGACCCGATCTTCCTGCCGGCCGACGGCAAAGGCTCGTCGGCCGAGTTGCCTGCCGCAGTGAAGAACGCGATCAGTCATCGCGGCCAGGCGGTCGCGGCCTTGCGCGAGCAACTCCGTGCGGTGATCACGATTTGATGGCGATGCCGCCACTGGCGCTGTATCTCCATCTGCCGTGGTGTGTACGCAAGTGTCCTTATTGCGATTTCAATTCGGTGGCATTGCGCGAGTCGCTGCCGGAGCAGGATTACGTCACGGCGCTGCTCGCTGACCTGGATGCCGAGGCCGAAGTCGCCGGTGACCGCGATCTGTGCTCGATCTATCTGGGTGGCGGCACGCCGAGCCTGTTCACGCCGGACGCGATCGCGCGGCTGCTAGACGGTGTTCGCGAACGCTTGGCGATCGCGCCCGACGCCGAGATCACGATCGAGGTCAATCCCGGTACCAAGACGCCGGCGGCACTGGCCGGTTATCGCACCGCCGGGATCAATCGGCTGTCGCTGGGCGTGCAATCGCTGCGTGATGCGCTGTTGGTGCGGATCGGCCGCATCCATGACGCGGCGACTGCGCAACGGACGCTGCACGACGCGCGAACCGCCGGGTTCGGCAATATCAACGTCGATCTGATGTTCGGCCTGCCGGGCGATGATGGGCCTGGCGCCATCGAGGACCTCGAGCGGGTGCTCGACTTTGCGCCGGAGCATGTGTCCTGGTATCAGCTGACGCTGGAACCCGGCACCGAATTCGGCCGCCGGCCGCCAGCGTTGCCAGCGGAGGACGCCATCGCCGCGCTGCACGAGCGCGGACTCGAACTGCTCGCCGCGCGTGGCTATCGCCGTTACGAGGTCTCCGCGTTCGCACGGCCGGGCCGGGCTTCGGCGCACAACCTCAACTATTGGCAGTTCGGTGATTACCTGGGAATCGGTGCCGGCGCGCACGGCAAGCGGACTTTGGCCGATGGCACGCTCGTGCGCACGGTCAAGTCGCATGCTCCGACGGCCTATCTGCGCCGCGCCGGTTCGCCGGAGACCGTGACGGAAACCCTGGTCACGACGCCGGCCGAGCGCATGCTCGAATTCCTGCTGAATGCGCTGCGGCTGTGCGATGGTTTTGCTCCGGAGTTGTTCGTGCGCCGCACCGGCTTGCCAATCGAGCGGCTTTGGCCGCTGCTCGAAACAGCCCAGGGTGCCGGCTTGCTCGAGGTCACCGCGGCCAGGATTCGCCCAACCACGCTCGGCCAGCGCTACCTGAATGATCTGTTGCTGCTGTTCGTCGATGTCCCGACGGAGGCGCCGACCCCTGCGCCCGCGTCGCCGTGCCGCACGACGACCCCGTTCCGTCCAATCGAGGAGATGCCGCAATGACCTGGATGACCAGTCCGGAAGCCTGGATCGCGTTGGTGACGTTGACCGCGCTCGAAATCGTGCTCGGCATCGACAACATCATCTTCATCTCGATTCTGGCGTCGAAGCTGCCCGCGGCACAGCGCGAACGGGCACGGCGGCTCGGCCTGTTGCTGGCGATGGGGATGCGCATCGTGTTGCTGGTATCGATCGCGTGGATCGCGAAGCTGACCACGCCGCTGTTCGGTGTCCTCGGGCACGACTTTTCGGGACGGGATCTGATCCTGCTTGGTGGCGGCCTGTTTCTGATCGCCAAGGCGACCCACGAGATACACGACAAGCTCGAAGGCAACGAAGGCGATGTGGCGCGGACCGTCGTGCCGTCATTCACCGGCGTGCTGCTGCAAATCATGCTGCTCGATATCGTGTTCTCGCTGGATTCGGTCATCACCGCGGTCGGCATGGCGCGCGATCTACCAGTGATGATCCTGGCAGTGGTATTGGCGGTCGCGGTGATGATGTTTGCGGCCAAGCCGATCAGCGAATACGTCGAACGCCACCCGACGCTGAAGATCCTCGCGCTCAGTTTCCTGCTGCTGATCGGCACGACGCTGGTCGGCGAGGGCACCGGCTTTCATGTGCCGAAGGGTTACGTCTATTTTGCGATGGCGTTCTCGGTGTTCGTCGAATTATTGAACCTGAGGGTGCGTGCGAAGACGCTGCCAGTGCAGCTGCATTCGAGCTACGTCGAGCCGCCGGAGCAGTAACGCCGCGTCAGCGTTGGCCAAGCACCCACAGCTTGATGAAGCACGCGGCTACCATCATGCCGATGCCGATTTGGAACAGGGTCAGCGTCTCGAAACCGCCGAGTGCATAGGAGCCGAACAGCCGGGCAATACCCGCAAGCACGCATACGAGGATGCCGAGCAAGCCCGCGAGATCGGCACATCGGTCGAGCTGCTTCGTCATGGTCTATCCCTCCGCAAGAACGGGTCTTGGCAAAATTCCCGGCGAACCGGGCAGGCCGGTGTGGCCGGAGTCGATTTCGTGCTGCGCGCGGATTTGTTCTGCCGCGGTTGCGGTTGCCCGATCGGCTGACCCGGGCGCGGCCTGGGCGCCGAGGGTGCGCTTGCGTTCGGCATCATATTGCGCCGCGGTCAGGCTTCGAGGATCGTTCTTCGGGAAGCAGCTGCGGGCGGTACGCGCGGTTTGTTGCGTGGTCGGGAGGTGCCGGTTCCGATCATTGCAGGCATGCTCTTGCAACACGTTGTAGCCGAGGTCCTTGAATCCGGCCCAACTGCAGCCAGCCATCGGGAGCGGGCCGCCCAACCAGAACAGGAGGGTGATCGCATGCCGATACCTTCGTTTCAAAGGCCGGACCTTGCAAGCGTGCTTCGCTTCCTGGAATAGAAGAAATAGACGGCGCAGCCGAGCAGCAGCCAGATGAAAAACCGGATCCAGGTCACGAGCGGCAAGCTCACCATCAACCAGAAACACGCCAGCACCCCGACCAGCGGCACCAGCGGCGAACCGGGTACGCGGAACGGGCGCCGCACCTCCGGCCGGGTAAAGCGCAGCACGACGACACCGGCACAGACGAGCACGAACGCGGCCAGCGTGCCGATGTTGACCAGTTCGGCGACGTCACCAATCGGCGTCAGTCCGGCGATCAACGCCATCAGCACGCCGGCGGCCAGGATGACCCGCACGGGTGTCTGGGTCTTCGGATGCAGCGACGAGAATACCGGCGGCAGCAACCGGTCCCGCGCCATCGCGAGTGACACGCGGGACAGGCCATACATCAGCACCAGCATCACGCTGGTCAGGCCGGCGATGGCGCCGGCGGCAATGAGACCGGCTGCCCAGGGATAGCCGAGCTTCAGCATCACCTCCGCGACCGGCGAAGCGGTGTTCAACGTCGCGTAGGGCGCGACACCGGTCAGCAACCCGGCAACCAGGATGTAGATCAGCGTGCAGACCAGCAGCGAGCCAATGATCCCGATCGGCAGATCGCGTTGCGGCTGGCGCGCCTCATCGGCAGCGGTCGAGACCGCATCGAAGCCGATGTAGGCGAAAAAGATCAATGCCGCGCCCTGGATCGTGCCGGCCCAGCCGAACGGCATGAACGGTTGCCAGTTCGCCGGCTCGACGCGGTTCAAGGCGACGAACACGAAGATCCCGATCGCGAGCAGTTTGACGAACACCATCACCGCGTTGGTGCGGGCGCTTTCCTTGACGCCGAGCGCCAGCAGCACAGACAGCAGCAGCACGATCCCGGCTGCCGGCAGATTGATCAAGCCGCCCGCGCCCGGTGGTTGCCGCAGCAACTCCGGCAGCTCGATGCCGGCGGCCGCGAGGATGTTGTTGAAATAGCCGGACCAGCCGATCGCGACCGCCGAGGTCGCGACGCCGTATTCGAGAATCAGATCCCAGCCGATGATCCAGGCAATCAGCTCGCCCATGCTGGCATAGGCATAGCCGTAGGCGCTGCCGCAGCCGCCGATCATCGCCGCGAGTTCGGCATAGGCGAGCGCGGCGATGGCGCAGGCGAGTCCCGCGATGAGATAGGAGACGACGATCGCCGGACCGGCCTGGGTCGCGGCAGCGTGTCCGGTCAGCACGAAAATGCCGGCACCGATGATGCCGCCGATGCCGAGCAGCGTCAGGTCCAGCGCGCCGAGGCTGCGGCGCAATCCGGTATCGACCGCATGGTGATCGGCATTGATCGGCTTGGTCCGGAACAACTGACTGACAGCTCGACTCATCGTGGCTCCTTGCCGGAACGGTGGTCCCGGCGTCAATCGTGGTGCTTGGCTGCTGGTTCGGAGGTGGCTGCGACGGTTTCGGGTTCGGCGCCGGCGGTCACCGCGACCGAACCGGGGCCGTGCGCCGTGGCGGCGTAATGTTCCCGATAAATCTGAATGAACGCAAGCAAGCAGGCGACCAGGATCGGCCCGATGATGATGCCGGAAAAACCATAGACGTTGATGCCGCCGATGACGCCGAGGAACATCAGCAGGATCGGCAGGCGTGCGCCGCGACCGATCAGGATTGGCTTGAGAACGTTGTCGATCAGGCTGACGACGAAGAAACCCCACGCCAGCACGAACAATCCCCAGCCCGGGCTGTGCTGCATCACGACGATGCCGAGCGGCGCCCAGATCAGCGCTGCGCCGACGACTGGAATCATCGCGACGATGCCGGTGACGATGCCGAAGAACAGCGCCAGCGGTACGCCGGCGAGCATGTAGCCAATCGTTGCCAAGACGCCCTGCACCGCGGCGGTGACCAGCGCGCCGCGAATGATGGCGGTGACCGTCAGATACACGCGCGCCGCGATCGCGGTTGCCTGTTCGGTCGGCATCGGTGTGATTTCGATGAGTTTGGTGACGAACCGATCACCGTCACGAAAACAGAAGAACATGCCGAACGCGACGAGCAGCAGATTGCCGGCGATGGCGAGGATGTTGCGCGCCGCATGGCCACCGAAATTGGCCAGCTGAACGCCGGCAATGTCGATGTTCTGCAGCAGCAGGCTGTCCAGGTCGAAATCCTCGATCAGGTCGGCGCGGGTCAGGAAATCACCGATCGCGTTGATTCGATCGCGCAGCCAGGCCGGCAGCATCGTTTCCACCGAAATCGCGTCCTGCGCGCGCAGGTCCGTGATCCAATCGCGGACCGTCGGATACAACTGCGCGGCCTGTTCCATCGCGATGCGGCCGATCAGCAGCAACGGGATCAGCACCAGCAGCAACACCGCCACGGTACCGAATCCGGCGGCGAGGCCGTTGCGTGCCGACAGCCGGCGGCGAAACAACAGGTTGATCGGAAAGAACACCAGGGCCAGCGATGCCGACCAGATGATTGCGTCCGAGAACAGCGCCAATACGCGCAGGATGTGATACAGCAGCAGGGCAAAGGCGCCGAAGAAGAATATTCTGAAAATCAGGCGCTTTTCCGCATTCCCAAGGTGGGTGGTGATGATGACCGGCGGTGCTGCCGTGGCATGGCCCGGTTCGGGATTGGACGGCGCGTCCGGCAGGTTCATCGTGGTCTCTTCGCTGGGGGCGCGCCGGCCATTCTACATGGCTGGCGGCGGGACCGTGCCGAGCAGTTACCGCAAGGCGAGATTCAGGCTGACGGCAATCGTGCGGCCGGGGCGGGCATGCAACGGGATATTCGGGTCGCCGGCAAGCACGCCGCGCGTGTCCGCCCATTCCCAGTAGGTCCGATTCAGCAGGTTCTGGATGCTCCAGTCGATCCGCAGGCGTTGCCGCAGGTCGAAATGGCCGAGCAGATCGACCGAACCATAACCCCTGGGCGCGAACATCGCACCATTGCTCGCATCGATGCGGTGGGGCGATTTCGCCGCGACCAGCGTCGTGATCAGTTCCGTGCCCCAGCGGCCGCTCGTTGGCGCGTACTCGACGCCCAGGATCAACTTGGCCGGATCGATGCTGTTGAGCGGCAGGTCCCTGGCGGTATCCTGCCCGTGCTGCCACGCCGCGCTGGCGTTGAACCGCCAGCCCTCGAATTGCGGCGCGACGTCGGCGAGCCAGAGGCTGGAACGAACCTCGACGCCCTGGATGGTCGCGCGTGCCCGGTTCTGCGACTGGAAAGTCGTCTGACGCGTGACCGGATCGACGCCAAGGTTGACCCGTGACTCGATGAAATTCCGGTAGCGGTTGTGGTAGGCGGCGATACCGAGGTCCGATCCTCCCGCGCGCCAGCGCCAGCCGAGTTCGTAGCCTTGACTCTGTTCCGGACGCAGCGCCGGATTGGGCAGCGCGGTGTAGCCGAGCTGTGGGATGGTGAAGCCGATGTTGACGTCACTGAACGGCGGCGAGCGAAAGCCGCGCGCGTACTGTGCGTAGAGCGTATGCCGCTCGTTCGGCTGGAACAGCATGCCGAGCTTCGGCGACAGACTGGTATGGGTCAGTGCCGTGATCACGGTGGTCGGATCCCCCGCGCGAAAAATCGGATCCGCTTCCGGTTCGAGGTGATAGCGCTCGTAGCGCACGGCCGGGAGCAGCGTCAAGCGTTCCCCGATGTCGATCTCGTCCTGTGCATAAACACCGAGTTCCAGCGTCGAGGAAACGGGAAAATCGCGGCGCGGAAAGGTTTCGCCGAGGATGTTGTTGCTGGTCGCTCCGGTCGTCAGGTTGGTCAGGCGGCCGTCGCGATATTCCGCGATGGTCGAGTATGTCGCTTCGGCACCATAAACGAGCCGGTGGGTCCACGATCCCAGGGAGAGCAGCGATTCGAGTGTGATTTCGCCGCCGGCAACCCGTTGCCGATAATCGAATTCGCGCCAGCGCTCGGTTGGGTGCGGCGTCCGCGGCGGCGTCGCCTCGACCAGCTGCGTCGTACGCTGAGTCACGTTGCTCTCCTGCCAATAGCCGCGCCAGATGAGCTGCTCGGCATAGCGTCCCAGTCGCCCAAGCCGCTGCTCGAAGCTGGCGCGGTAGCGCCGGTCGCGGTCGTCGCCGATGAGGCTGGTGGTAGTCGCATAGCGATCCGGTCCGTGAATCAGCGAGCGGACATCGGTGGTCGCGTCGATGGCCGAGGCGTCGAGCAGCAGCGTGTTGCGGACCCCGCCCTGCGTCTCGTGTACCAGTTTCGCCAGCATACTGTCGCTCTGGTAATGCTGCGGATTGGGCGAGGTGGCAGCGTTGTCGCGCTCATCGCCGCGTCGCCGGACATAACCGACCAGACCGCCCACCGGACCGAACTGCGCGGCTGCCGTCAGCGCAACGTTGAACCCATCATCGACCGAGGTGTAGCCGCTGCGCAGGCCGAGGTGGTAGTCCGTGCCGGCCAACAAATCGGCTGGATCGCGTGTGCTGAAGGCCACCACGCCGGCGAGTGCGTCGCTGCCGTACAGCGCCGACGCCGGGCCGCGCAGCAGCTCGACCCGTTTGAGCAAGGCCAGGTCGACCGGCGTGCGGCCGGTATTCGAGAAGTGGCCAATCGCGAAGCCCTTGAGCACCGGAACACCATCCACTTCGATCGCCACGCGATTGCCTTCGATGCCGCGGATGTTGAAACTGCCGACGCCGAAGCGCGCGGCATCGCTGTTGACCGAGACGCCCGGCTCGTAGCGCACCAGGTCCTTGATATCACTGCTCAGCTCGCGCTGGATCCGTTCGGCGTCGATCACCGAGATGGTATTGGCGACTTCGGCGAGCGAGCGTTCGACCTTGGCGCCGACGACGGTGATGGTTTCGATGGCGTTCTCCGGAACGCCAAGATCCGGCGCGGCTGCCAGCGCGTGGGCGGGCCCGAACAGAATCGGCGCGGCTGCAAGCGCCGCACGTCGAAAAATCGTCACGACAAGCTCCCTGGTAGGTCATGTTGGCCTGCTCTGGCCAGCGGCTAGGATCGTGTGGCAACGCGGTTTCAGCGCGGCTGACACATGTCAAACAGGGAGCGGGAGGTTGGCTGGGGGCCGAGGATTCGAACCTCGACTGACGGAGTCAGAGTCCGCTGTCCTACCGTTAGACGAGCCCCCAGAGGTGTCGCATGTCGACGCTACGGCGGACGCGCATTGTATGCGGACCGCTCTCCTGTGTCTAAGGCCTTGGGCGGAAAAAAAACGCCGAACACCTTCGGCGTCGATCCATCGCGTGTGACGACATGCGACGGCAAGGCAATGCGTGCGGTCAGCCGGTACCGTAACGGCGCAATAACCCGACGATGCGATCCGTGATTTCGATCGACTCCCGGATCAGCCGATCGGCGTCAGCACCGGCAAGGTAGTTGAGCCGTTGTGCGATGTGCAGATGGGTACGTGCCTCGAGGCAATGGCCGCAGGCAGTTTGCAGATGGCGTCGTTGCCGGGTCGCAGGCAGCGTCGGTTCGTGGCCGGCGGCGATTTGCGCCGGGATGGCCAGCAACGCCCGGCGAACCTGCTGCTGCAGTGCGGTGTCCTGAATCCGTTTGACGGCTTCGAGTGAAGCGACCGTGAAGTCGCAGGCGCGGCTCCAGAGGGCAAGGTGATGCAGTGTATTCATGACGACCTCCGTGTCGAATCGTTTGTGCCATCCCTGGCCGTGAATCCCGACGCGCCGGTGGTATCAGCGCTTGCTGTATTGCGGCCGCTTCCGCGCCTTGTGCAGACCGACTTTCTTGCGCTCTACCTCGCGGGCGTCACGGGTTACGAAGCCTGCGGTACGCAGCGGCTTGCGCAGCGTCTCCTCGTAGGCAATCAGTGCCCGCGTGATGCCGTGGCGGATCGCGCCGGCCTGACCGGAGATGCCACCGCCCTTGACCGTGACGGTGAAGTCGAGGTTGCCGACCATCGCAGTCGTGTGCAGTGGCTGGCGAACGACCATGCGCGCAGTCTGGCGGCCGAAATACTCATCGAGCGGGCGGCCGTTGACGTTGATTTGTCCGGTGCCACGAGACAGAAAAACCCGCGCCGTTGCACTCTTGCGCCGGCCGGTACCGTAACAGGTTGCGGTTGCCATGATCAGATTTCCAGAGGTTGCGGCTGCTGTGCCTGATGCTGATGCGTCGCGCCGGCATAGACTTTCAGTTTGCGGAACATCGCGCGACCGAGCGGACCCTTCGGCAGCATGCCCTTGACCGCAATTTCGATCGCCCGCTCCGGATGCGTTTGCAGCATCTTGCCGAGCGAGGTGGTCTTCAGGCCGCCGGGATAGCCGGAGTGGCGGTGATAGAGCTTGTCGCGGAGCTTGTTGCCCGTGACCCGAACCTTCTCCGCGTTGACGACGACGATGAAATCACCGGTGTCGATGTGAGGGGTGTATTCGGGCTTGTGCTTGCCACGCAGGCGGTGCGCAATTTCGGTCGCCATGCGGCCGAGTACTTTGCCGTTCGCGTCGATGACGAACCAGCTTCGCTTGATAGTCGAAGGTGTTGCAGTGTAGGTTTTCATGTTCAATGACAACGTGGACGGCGTTGGGACCGATTTCGGGAGGCGCAATGGTACGGATCGACCGCAAGGCTGTCAATCCAAAGGGTTTTTCAAGTAGAGGCAATGCGCCGTGACGGCCGCGCGCAGGCTGACACGGCTTGATCGCCTGGTGCTGTGCCTCGATCGGCTGCATGCGGAGCGGCTCGACGCGAGCGCGCCGGAGCGCCCGAACCCGGCCGGAGAGGAAGCGGCGACGGACCTTCCGGCGGCACAACGGCAACGCTCGGCGCGGCTGATGCGGGTCAACCATAGCGGTGAGATCTGCGCCCAGGCGCTCTATGTCGGGCAGGCGGCGTTTGCGCGCAATGACCGGGTTGCCGCGGCGCTGCAGCAGGCGGCCGATGAGGAAAGCGATCACCTCCATTGGTGTCAGCAGCGCTTGCGTGAACTCGGTACCCGGGCCAGCCGGCTGAACCTGTTCTGGCTGGCCGGGTCTCTGGCCATTGGTGGATTGGCGAGTTTGGCCGGTGATCGCTGGAGCCTCGGTTTCCTCGCCGAGACCGAGCGCCAGGTCGTCGACCATCTCGAAGGACATCTGCGCCGGTTGCCTTCGGCCGACGGGCGCAGTCGCGCGATCATCGCGGCGATGCGCGAAGACGAAGCGCGCCATGCGACCAACGCACTGGCGCACGGCGCGGCGGAACTGCCGCGCTGGCTGCGCGAATTGATGCGGCTGTCGGCGCGCGTGATGACCAGCGTCGCGGCACGGATTTGACAAGACCCTGAGGGCACGAAGGAAATCGATATGTGGAAAATGCTGCGTTATCTGCTCATCTGCAGTTGTGGCACGTTCGGCTATGCCAGCAGCGCCATCGCGGCGTTACCGGCGGCAGTCAACGGCGAGCCGCTGCCGAGCCTGGCGCCGATGGTGGAGCGCGTCACGCCGGCGGTCGTGAACATCGCAACGCGGGGCACGGTGACGGTACGGACCAATCCGTTGCTGAACGATCCGTTCTTCCGGCGGTTCTTCGACATTCCGGATCAGGCGCTGCGGCGCCCGACCCAAAGTCTGGGCTCCGGAGTCATCGTCGATGCCAAGCGCGGTCTGGTTCTGACCAACAACCACGTCATCGCCAACGCCGATCTGATTCGGGTGAAGCTGCGCGACGGTCGGGATTTCGAGGCGAAGCTGGTGGGGACCGACCCCGATACCGATATCGCCGTGATCGAAATTCCGGCCGATAACCTCACGGAGGTGCCACGCGCCGATTCGGAGAAGCTGCGGGTCGGCGATTTCGTCGTCGCCGTCGGCAATCCGTTCGGTCTGGGTCAGACCGTGACCTCGGGCATCATCAGCGCGCTGGCACGCAGTGGTCTCGGCATCACCGGTTACGAGGATTTCATTCAGACCGATGCCTCGATCAACCCCGGCAACTCGGGCGGTGCGCTGGTGAATCTGCGCGGTGAACTGGTCGGCATCAACAATGCCATTCTGTCCGAATCGGGCGGCAACATCGGTATTGGCTTCGCCATTCCGATCAATATGGCCTACCAGATCATGTCCCAGCTCGTCGCGTACGGCGAAGTGCGGCGTGGTTTTGTCGGTGCCTCGCTGCAGGATCTGACGCCGGAGCTTGCCGAGGCGTTTGGCATCCGGCCGGAACAGGGCGTGCTGCTGGTCGAGGTACTGCCCGGTTCCCCGGCGGAACGCGCCGGGCTCAAGGCCGGCGACATCGTCACCGCAGTCAACAGCCGCGCGGTGCACGGCGTCAGCGATTTCAAGACGCAGGTCGGCCTGGTGCGCGTCGGCGACGACGTGCGATTGGATGTCATTCGCGACGGCAAGCGGCAAAGCGTCGTCGCCCAGGTCGCGGATCGGCTGACCACGTCGGCCAACGGAGCCGGCGATGACGGCAAACTGCGCAACAGCCGGCTGCGCGGCGCGACTTTCGGCGACCTGCCCGAGAACCAGGCCTCGCGACAGCGCACGGGTGGCGTGTATGTCTATGAAGTCGATCAGGGCAGTGGTGTATGGAATGCGGGGATCCGCGCCGGCGACATCATCCTGTCGGTCAATCGGCAGCCGATCGCGACGCTCAAGGATTTTCTCGTGCTGGTGAATCAGGCTCAGGGGCAATTGCTGTTGCAGGTGCGACGGGGCAATGAGGTGGCGTTCGTTTTGATTCGCTAGAAAGAGCTACTGCGCATCCATCCGCTGACAACGATGGTTTCTCTGACCAAGTCCGGGAACGACCTGGTCAGACGTCTCTCAGACCATCGCGCGCAGCGGCGTATGCGGGGGCATGCGCCAGTCCGGTCCCGGCAGGCCTGGCGACGCAGCGAGCAGATCATTGAGGACCGAGAGGTCGACATGGCCCTTGGGCAGATCCCCACCGGCCAGCACCTGACATGGGTGATTCGGTTCACCCAACTGATCGACGACGAGCCGGGCATCGGGAAAGTGGGCGCGGCGCGTGAAGTAGTGCGTCGTGATTATCGTGACGATGCCGGCATTGCGGGCGGCACGCAGGCCGTTGACGGTATCCTCGATCGCGATGCACTCGTCGGCGGTGAAGCCAGTGGCGCTCAGGGCGGCGCGGTAGACCGCCGGCGATGGTTTCTTCTCGACCACGGTGTCGCTGGTTTCGATCGCCGCAAACCAGTTGCTCCAGCCGGCCGGCAGATTGCGATCGAGCAGGGTCTTGACGTTGGAACGCGCGGTACTGGTCGCTATCGCCAGTTTGATGTTCGCCTCTCTCGCGGCGTCGAGCAGCCGCCGCACGCCCGGACGCAGTTGCACCATGTTGTTGACCAGCAGCGAGTCGTAGATGCTCGTCTTGACTTGCTGAATCCTCGCCGCATAAACCCGGAAGGCCGTGTCGTCTGAGAATTGGGACGCGAGATCCCGGCCGAAGTAGCGGATTCGCTCGAGACCGCCGGAAATCGACAGCAGCTTTTCGTACATGGTCGGCGACCAGTACCAATCCAGGCCGAATTCACGAAAGGCGCGATTGAATGCCTGGCGATGGAGTTCTTCGGTATCCGCCAGTGTGCCGTCGACGTCAAAGATGAGGGCCCGCAGGCGTTTGTTACGAAAACCGTCCATTCTGAAACCTGTGTGATAGGAAACGAAAATTTACTTATCCTGTTCTACCATAAGGTTAGACGACGTTTTTCGATTATGCATCCGATAATTCATGTAATTTATTAAAATTAATCGATTTTATCGAGAGGCTGTCGGGCTGCGCGGTCTTCCTGCTCCAGATCGGCGCGCTCGATGCGTTCGAACCGGCTGCTGATCCGGCGGGCGGAGGTGTTGACTTCCTGGACGTCCTGGTGGGCTTGGGCGATGTGGCGGGTCAGCGCATCCATCCGTTGGCGGAAGCGGTCGAAATCCGCGGCGAGTTCCACCAGGTGGCCGCGGATCACGCCGATCTGTTCGCGCAGTGCAACATCCTTGAGGATTGCGCGGGCCGTGTTCAGCACGGCCCACAGCGTGGTCGGCGAGACCAGCCAGACTCGGGCACGATGCGCGAATTCAACCAGTTCCGGGTGATGGGCCTGGATCTCGGCGAACACCGCCTCGGCCGGTATGAACAGGATCGCGCCGTCGGCTGTTTCCCCTGGCACGAGGTATCTGGCGGCGATGTCCTGAATGTGTTTGCGCACATCCTGCCGGAATTGCCGACGGGCCGTGCTGCGACGATACGGGTCGGCATCGGCATCATGCATCGCGCGGTAGGATTCGAGCGGGAACTTGGCGTCGACCGCGATCCGCCCGGAGGGCTCCGGCAGCAGCAGCAGGCAATCGACGATGCGCCCGTTGGACAAACGATGCTGCAGGCTGAAATGCGCTTCCGGCAGGACGTTCCGGATCAGCGCGGCAAGCTGCGTTTCGCCGAGCACGCCGCGGGAGCGCTTGTCGAGCAGGATGTCCTGCAACGATACGACGTTTGCCGACAACTCGGCGATCTTCTGTTGCGCGGCATCGATCAATGACAGCCGCCGGACCACTTCGGTGAAGGTCGCCGCGGTCTTGTCGAAACCCTCGGTCAGGCGCTGCTCGACCTGGCCAGCGATGGTCGCGAGGCGGCGGTCGGTGACTCGGGTCAAGGCCTCGACCTGCTGGGCAATCGTGCCGGCATTGCGCTCCAGCGCATCGAGCACCTGACGTTGCACCTCGGCGATGCCGCCACGCAGCTGGGTTTGCGCCTCCTGCTGCACGCGGGCGGACTGCTGCAGCGACCGCGTCTGTTGTTCCGCCAGGATCGCGCGCAGCGCCTCGCGCAATCGCAGTCCTTCCTCGGCGGTCGACTGACGCAGGTCGGCGCTGCGCTGATCCAGATCGCGCATTAGGTCGAACTGATCAGCGAGCCGGGTCTCCAGCCGCACCATATGGTCGTGACTGCGTTGTTGCTGACGCAGCAGACGCGTTTGCCGCAACAACAATGCGCCCACGACACCGGCAGCCATCGCCAGCAGGAACAACCATAGCGCTGACGAATGGTCCCGCAGGATCTGTTCGAGCATCACCATCCGCTGTTATGCCGTCACTGCCCGTGTCCCGGAATCGCCGATAATGCGCGCCTTCGACCAAAGATGAGCCGCCACCGGCCTGCCATGACGACGCCACGGGAAAGTTATCGCGAGCTCTGCTCCGGCTCGGATTTTCTGCGCGACCCGGCGCAGGAAGCCGCGGTCGAACGGTTGCAGCGTCTGCACGAGGAATTGCTGGTCGCGACCGCTGCGCGTCCCAGTCTCTGGCAGCGCCTGCGGCGGCAGCCGGTGACGCGCATCGTGCCTGGTCTGTACCTGTGGGGCGGGGTTGGCCGCGGCAAGACCATGCTGGTCGATCTGTTCTTCGCGACGCTGCCACTGCCGCACAAGCGCCGCGTTCATTTCCATCGGTTCATGCGGGAAACGCATGCGGCGCTGCGGGACCTGCCGGAACAACCGGATCCGCTGTTGCTGCTGGCCGCACAACTGGCAACCTCGTGCCGCGTGCTGTGTCTTGACGAGTTTCACGTCGGCGACATCGCCGACGCGATGATACTCGGCGGTCTGTTCGAAGGGCTGTTCGCCGCAGGGGTCACGGTCATCGCCACCTCGAACGAACCGCCGGACAACCTGTATGCGGGTGGTTTGCAGCGTGCCCGCTTCCTGCCGGCGATCGAGGCAATCAAGCGGCACATGGCGGTCGTCGAGCTTGCCAGCGCGACCGACTATCGGCTGCGGGCACTGCAACACGCCGAGATTTATCACGCACCGCTCGATGCCGCCGCGCACGATTCGCTGCTCGAAACGTTCGCCGAGCTGGCACCGCGCGACCGCTCGCCGAGCGCCGAGCCGATCGAAATCGAAGGTCGGCCGATTCCGGTGGTGTTGCGCACCGAAGGCGTCATCTGGTTCGAGTTCGACGTTCTGTGTGGCGGTCCGCGCGCGGCCGGCGACTACATCGAGATAGCGCGCGGGCACCATACCGTGCTGCTTTCCGGAGTCCGCCGCTTCGGCGAGGTCGATGACGACGCCGCGCGCCGCTTCATCAATCTGATCGACGAGTTTTACGATCGCAACGTCACGCTGATCTGCTCGGCGGAGGTAGCGCCGGCGGCGTTGTATGGTGGCACCCGCCTGCGGCCAAGCTTTCAGCGTACGGTGAGCCGGCTGATCGAAATGCAGTCGCACGAGTATCTGGCGCAACCTCACCTGTCCGACTGAGCGTACTGGATGCGCTCCAGTACCGGCTCCTGCCAGCTGCCGGTCAGCGCGTATTCGCGCTTGAGCAGGCTGTCGAAAGTCTCCGGGATCGAGCGAAAGATCTTTTCCCCGAGATAGACCGCGGCGCCGACACCGATCCCGGCCGGGCCGAACAACGCGCCGGCCAGCGGCAAGGTACCGGAGACTTCCGGCGTGACCGTGATGCGCTGGTCGTAATCGCTGGCGACCAGACCGATTCGGCCAGCGATGTCAATCCGCGCGCTCGGTCCGAGTACGGTGAAGTCGCTGGTATAGGCATGCCCGCTTTCGAGGCGGAACGAGCCGCTCATGGCATTGAATGAATAGCCCTTGCCGAACAGATCGCCGAAATCGAGCAGCAGGCGCCGGCCGAGATTGTTGATGCTGAGCAGGCCGAACAGGCGGCCGCCGCCCGGTTCCAGATCGAGCAGACGGCCGCGGTCCACCGCAAGACGCAGCGCGCCGTCGAGTTCCGCCAGCGCGAACTGCGCCGGTGATCCGCGCCAGGTGGCGGCGAGCTCGAAACGCGTGGCACCCCCCTCGATGGCACCGGTCTGGTAGCCAAAAGCGCCGAGCAGACCGGACAGGTCATCGCCGGTCAGCGTGACGCTGACCTCGGAACGATGGCCATGTTCGTCGAACGACCAGCGGCCGGAGGCGCTTGCGGCAAACACCGCCGCCTGCAATTGCAGGCTGTCGACCACCAGCCCGTTCGCGTCTGGATGCGCGCTGAATTTCGCCGCGCCGAGTTTGATGTCCCCGAATCTGAAGTCATCGCAGGTGACCGCGAACTCCGGTAGCCGCCGGGGATCGATCGCCGATCGCTGCCGCAATTCGCGTGGCACGACGCGCAGATGCCGCAATGCCGCCGACAGCACGCCGGGGTCACCCGTCATCGCGAACCGCCCGGACAAATCCGGACTGGCAACCTCGATTTGCCAACCACCGGCGGTGCCGCCACCTTCGAGGTGAAGATTGCCAAAGCGCTGGCCTATCAGCGTCGCTTCCCCAGCGACGAGGTCCAGATCCACCGGCAGTCGTCCCGTGGCGGTGGTCGTTGCGGTACCGTTGCCACTGAGCAGCGCCCACCAGTCATCCAGCGATAACCGTTCGGTGCGGCCGCGGATCAGCACGGCCGGGCGATCCGGGAACGGTGCTTCGCCCGGGCCAAGCAGGATGGCGGCGCGTCGCAGGCCGCCGTCCGGTGGATCGCCGTCGCGTGCTTCGAATTCAGCCCAGACATCGCTGCCGTAGCGAACCTGGACATGCCGCGGACCATCACTGCCCGGCAGGCGAATCCGCAGCGATAGGGGCCGGCTGATCGCTGCGTCCTTGGCCAGGGGGTGCGGCAGGTCGATCGCGAGTCCCGCCAGGTCGGATTCGATCTGCACCTCGGTGGGGCCCAGCGGGCCGGTGGCATTTCTTCGTGGCACCAGCAGCCGGGCCTGCCAGGTGGTCTCGCCATGCAGTGCGCCCAGCCGATCCGTGCGCGCCAGCCGCCGGTAGACCGGGTCGAGGTGCCGCGCGAGCTGGCTGCGGAGGAAGTCCCCATCGCCGGTTCCCCGCATCGTGACGCGCATCGAGAACTTCGGATCGTCGCGCTCGCTGCGGCCGGACAACGATACCGGCAAGCCGTCGTAGCTCGCGGCGAGCTGTTCACCGTGCCATTCGTCCCGGGTGAACGCGATCGCCCCGTGCAACGCCGCTAACGCTATTCTGGATGAGGGCACCCGCAGCCGGATGTCGCTGAGGTGCGCGGTACCGTGCAGCTCGCTGCGCGAGCCGGGGTGCAGCGGAATCGCCAGCGTGAGATCGAGCCCGACTGTGCCGGCGGGCTCCAGTTCCTCGAGTCGGGCGAGGGCGCCGTCGCGCAGCGGACTGGCACGAATGATGTTCAGCGCGGCGGCGGCAGTGCCCTGCGCCTGCCCCTGGATCGTCAGCAGACGTTCCGCTGCCAGCAAGTCCGCGATTTCTATTGCCGCCTGCCGAATCTCGCCGCCGAGAAGGCGTCCGGTCGAAATGCTCGCCGCCAGCCGTCTGCCCTCGATGGCCACCTCCACGGCACTGCGTTCCAGCGGCGGCCAGCGGGGCGAGAAATCCAGCGTCAGATCGGCCGCCGCCAGCCGGGCCTCGACGTGGGCCGCCGGGTCGTCCAGCGCCTGACGAGCGACTGGTCCGCGCCAGATGATGTTGCCAGCAGTGATCCGACCGCTGGCGAGCGCCCGTCGGATCCAGTGCTCGGTCCGTTCCGACAACAGTCGGGTTGGCAGCAGCCGTGGCAGGACCGAAAGGTCGCCGGCACCGAGCGTCGCGCGGAGATCGAGGTGCGGCGCACCATCGCCAAGGCGCAGCATGCCTTCGCCAGTGACGGGCAGGCCGGCGGCAGCGACGTGCAGCAGCGGCAGCATGATCACCCAGGTGTCGGCATCGCGGCGCCAGCGCACGGCGGCATCGATTCCGGTGAGCGGCATGTCGGCGAGCAAAGCGCCGCTGGCGTGCAAGCGCGCAGCGGCGGAACGCAATTGCAGTTCACCTCCATCGCGCCGCAACGTAAAGGTGCCGGCGAGACCGCTGACGCGCGGGAAGCGAGCGCCATCGCCTGGCAGCGCCAGATCATGGAAGCGGCCGCTGACATAGTAGTCGGCGGCGCCTGCCGCAGCCGGGAAATAGCCAAACTCGAGATCACGGATCTCGCCGCCGGCGCTCCCTCCCGCGAGCAGGGTGCGCGCGTTGGGCGGCAACCGCGCCGGCTCCAGCATCTCCGACAGTTCACGCAGCGGCAGCAGATCGATTTTGCCGAGCAGATGGCGCAACGAAGGGCCGTCCTGTTGCCAGGCCAAATCAATCGCCGCGGGCGGCAAGCGTTGGCCGTCTCGATACCAGGTCAGATCGCGCAACGCGATACTGGTCCGACCGGAGTCATCGCGTGCCAGCGCCAGCGTGCCCTGTGCGGTCGTGAGATTCAGCGTGCCGAACTGCAACTCCTGGCCACTCACCTTGCCGTGCGCCTGTTGCAGCGCGCCGGCCCGCCAGAAGCTGTCGATGGCCAGGGTCACGGCACCGGCGGCGCGAACGTCTTCGAGGCCAAGGCTGCGGGCGATTTCCGCCAGGGGCAGGCTGGCGCCGGTCAATCGCATCCAGCCGTGCCATTGCTCGGACAGAGGATCGCCCTCGATCTTCGCCAGCAGTTGCGCTTCGGCACCGGGGGCGCTGGCGGGGCGCAAATAGATCCGCACGGCGTGCCTGCCACCCTCGTTGCGCAGCCGCAGGTCGGCATCGCGCAGCAGCAGTGGCGTCGCGCCGCGCTGGCGATCGATCCAGGTGATCCGTGCCGCCTGGATGCGGACATCGTCGCGGGCCAGCAGCCAGCGCGCGAATGCCGCCCCGGCCCCATCGCGGTCGGTTTCTTCCAGCGCCGCCCCGGTGACGTGCAAGCGGCCATCTTCGAGGCGCTCGACGGTGAGACGGATGCCCTCGAGCAGCAGCGTCGCGGGGACCGGCTGCAGCCGCAGCAGCGAGGCCAGGGGTCGGATCTGGATGCCGGCATGTTCCAGCCGGACCGGCGTGGCGTCTTCGGCATAGTGGATGTCTATCCCGGATAACTCGATCCGGGGCAGCGCACCGCGCCAGCTCGCCGATACCTTCTCGATCGTCAATGGCACGCCGGCAATCCGGCTCGCCCAAAGACTGATGGCCTCCGGATGGTCGTCCAGCCGCGGCAGCAGCACACGTGCCGCGGTCACCAGGATCGCCGCGGCGACGAGCAGCGCGGCACTGGCCAGAGCGGCGAGGCGCAACAGTCGGTCAAGCCGCATTCCGCATCACCGTCAGCCGTTCGCTAGACCAGGACAACGTCATATTGCTCCTGGGTATAACTGACTTCCGTCTGCACCCGGATTGGAATACCGATGAAGGCTTCCAGTTCGGCGACGCTGGACGATTCCTCCTCCAGCAACATGTTGGCGACCACCGGCGCGGCGACCACCAGCAACTGCTTGGCGTCGTACTGGCGTGCCTCGCGCAGGATTTCGCGGAACACCTCGAAGCACACCGTTTCCGCAGTCTTGATCGTGCCGCGGCCGCGACAGGCGGGGCAGGGCTCGCACAGCACGTGTTCAAGACTCTCGCGGGTGCGCTTGCGCGTGATCTGCACCAGACCGAGCGCCGACATGTCGCTGATGAGGGTCTTCGAGTGATCCCGTTCGAGATGTTTCTCCAGCGCGCGCAGCACCTGCCGACAGTGCTCCGGATTCTGCATGTCGATGAAATCGACGATGATGATGCCGCCGAGATTGCGCAGCCGCAGTTGCCGCGCGATCGCTTGGGCCGCCTCCAGATTGGTCTTGAAAATCGTCTCCTCCAGGTTGCGGTGGCCGACGAAACCGCCGGTATTGACGTCCACCGTGGTCATCGCTTCGGTCTGATCGATCACGACATGGCCACCGGACTTGAGCTCAACGCGCCGTTGCAGCGCGCGTTGAATCTCGTCCTCGATCCCATAGAGCTCGAAGATCGGCCGGGCCCCTTGGTAATGCTCGATCTTCGGCAGCAAGGCCGGGCAGAACTCCCCGGCAAACTGGTTGACCCGGGCGCAGGTCTCCTGGGAATCGACGCGGATCTTCTCCACGGCGCTGGTCGAGCTGTCGCGAATGGTACGCAACACCAGCGGCAGGTCCTCGTACAGGATTGCCGGCGCGGCAGCGTGCTGCCGGCGCTCGAGAATCGAGGACCACAGACGCTGCAGGAACAGCATGTCCGCCCGCAGGTCGGTCTCGTCGGCGCCGTCCGCCGCGGTGCGGATGATGTAACCGTGCGATGGCGGCGCTGGTTGCATCGGGTCGGTGCCCTGGTCGAGTTCCTCGGCCGGACCGAGATGCGGCGCATGTTGCTGCACGATCTGGCGCAGGCGCTGGCGCTCTCCCTCGCTGTCGATGCGCTGCGATACACCCAGCGTCGGCACGTTCGGCAGGAACACCAGATAGCGCGAGGCGATGCTGACCTGCGTCGTCAGCCGCGCGCCCTTGGTTCCCAGGGGCTCCTTGTTGACCTGCACCAGCAGGTCCTGTCCGGCGCGCAGCAGGTGGTCGATCGATGCCGGACCGGTGCCGTTGCCGATTGCCGGCACGCCGACGATGTCGCTGGCATGCAGGAACGCGGTGCGATCAAGACCGACATCGAGAAAGGCCGCGCCCATGCCCGGCAGGACCCGACTGACCCGGCCGAGGTAGATATTGCCGACGAGACCGAGTCGGTTGCTGCGCTCGATGGCGATTTCCTGGAGCGCGCCATTCTCGACGTAGGCGACGCGAGTCTCCTGGGGCGTAACGTTGATCAGGATTTCCTCGGCCATGACGGTCGCCTGTCGGTTGGGTGAAATCGATACCGCGCGAACACGGAACAGGCATCGTAGCAGCCCGGCGGCTTCCGGGCAGCTAGGGGCGCCGGGTTGGTCATTGCCCGCTCGGCGGAGCCGGCGCAGATGAATTTTTGTCAAAAGGGTGGCGATGGGCAGGCGATTGGTAGCATCGTAGCGCTGATAAATCGGAGTCCGAATCGTCATGATCCATCGTTTGCTGTCCAGGATTCGTCGCGCGCGCGCGCTGCTCCTCAGTACGCTGTTCGCCTTTGGCCTTGTCACGGCGGGTGGCGAAGTCCGCGCTGCCGATCCTCCCAAGTCGGAAAGCGCCCGCGCCAGTAGCTACTACGAGGATGCGGTATCGCGCATGGCAACCAGGGATTTCGATGGCGCCATCATTCAACTGAAAAACGCATTGCAACAGGACCCGCGGATGCTGCCCGCGATGGTGCTGATGGGCGAGGCCTACCTCGAACTGGGTAACGGCGCAGCGGCGGAAACCGCGCTGAACGAGGCGGCGCAGTCCGGTGCCGACGTCGCCTTGACCGCGGTACCGCTCGCCAAGGCATACCTGCTGCAATTCAAGCAGGACCAACTCGTCGCCCAGGCACTGCCGGCTCGGCTGCCCCTGATGAAGCGCGCGGAATGGCTGGAGGTCAAGGCGCAAGCCGCGCTGCAAATCAACGACAAACAAACGCTGCGTCAGATCCTCGACGAGATCGACCGGATCGATCCGAACGCCATCGCGGCGTTGTCGATCAAGGCAACCGTTGCGATGCGAGATGGACGGCTGGATGAAGCGGAACGATATCTCGAGCGGGCGACGCGCACGGCACCCAACAATCCGACGGTCTGGTTGACCAGGGCTTCGCTGAATCATGTTCGCGACAACAGAGATCAGGCGCTGGCCGATTACGCCGAGGTTATCAAGCTGGATCCGTCGAACCGCGACGCGCGACTCGCGCGGCTCGGATTGCTGCTCGATCTTGGGCGCGACCAGGAAACCGACGAGGACATGCAATATCTCGCCGAAAAGGGCGGCAGCGATCCGCGCTTGACCTATTTACGCGCGACGAAACTGGCCCGCGCCGGCGATGAGCACGGTGCGCGTGCCGCGTTGAACGAAGCGGCCAACATTCTGGAGGCGATGGGCCGGCCAATCGTGTTGCGCAATACGCAGTTGCTGTTGATCGCGGGCGTAATCAATTACACGCTCGACAACCGGGAAGCGGCCAAGCTTTACCTGGAGGAATACATCAAGTCGGCAGGTGACGAAATCGAGACGAGAAAGATGCTGGCGACCGTGCTGATGCGCCAGGGCGATCACCGACGCGCTGCCAAGCTCATCGAGGAAGTGATTGACCTCGCTGGAGAATCGCCAGAATTGCTTGTGATCCTGGCGCGAGCATATACCGGCGCGGAGGAACACCCGCGGGCGACGGCCGCATTGGAGCGCGCCGCCACGTTGCGTCCGAACGATCCGAGGCTGGCGACCGACCTGGCGATTTCCCGCGCCAAGCGTGGACAGATGGATACCGCGCTTGGCGACCTGGCCAGGATCTTTTCGCACGACGAGTATCAGAAGATTGCCGGGCTGCCTCTGGCGATCATGCAGATGAACCGCGGCGACTATGCCGCCGCCGCGGACGTTGCCGGAAAACTTCTCCAGGACGACCCGGACAACCTGACCTACATGAACCTGCTGGGGGTCGCCAACATCGGTCTCGGCAAGCTTCGTGAGGCGCGCGCGTTGTTCGACAGGGCGTTGGCACGCGATCCCGCCTATCAGCCGGCGGAGCTCAATCTCGGCAAGCTCGATCGACGCGAAGGTCAATTCGATGCCGCTGAGCGCCGCTTCAATCGATTGCTCGGCAAGAAGCCGAACGATGCGCAACTGCTGCTGGAACTCGCCCGGACCTTTGCCGCCAAGGGTGATCTCAAGAATGCGTTGAAGCTGGGTCGCGGTGCGGCGGAGGTGGCGCCGGAATCCTTTGAAATCGCGCTTTTTCTTATCGAGCAGCACGTCGCGAACAAGGATTCCAAGAGTGCGCACGACCTGGCATGGAATCAGGACAAGCTCCATCCGAACAACCTGTATGTCATGGAAGCGGAGGTCAACATCCTGGGCGCTGAAGGCAAGTTCGGTGAGATGCGCCCCCTGTTGAAGCGCATGGCCGATCAGGCACAGTCCGACATCGACTGGCTGTTACGCATCGCGGCGCTGCAACGGCGTGGCAATCTGCTGAGCGATGCGCAATATACCTTGTTCAAGGCAGTGCAAAGCCAGCCCGACAGTTTCGCGGCCCGACTCGGGTTGGCTGAAGTGGAGCTCAACCTGGCGCACCTCGATGCAGCCGGTGAACTTGCGGCAGGTCTGGCGCGTGATTTCCCAGACCAATTCGCCGGCCACGCACTGCTGGGTGACGTGGAAATCGCGCGCGGTCAGCCAGCCAATGGCGTGCAACATTTCGCGAAGGCGATGGCCGTGGCGAAACAGGATGTGCCCGACCTGGCGCTGAAACGGCATTTGGCATTGCGCGCGGCGGGCGAGAATGATGCCGCCGCCGGATTGCTGGAGGAATGGCAAAAGAGATATCCGCAGGCCGCCTGGATAAAAGGTGCGCTCGGTGAACACGCGATGCATGTCGGACGCTATCAAGTCGCCAAGGCCCGGTTCGAGGAATTCCTGAAATTGCAGCCGGATCACGTACCGACAATGAACAATCTCGCCAACGTGTTGTTGAAGCTGGAAAGCCCGGATGGCGCGCTGGCGCTCGCCCAGAAAGCTTACGCTGCCGTCCCGGACAATCCCTATGTCAACGATACGCTCGGGTGGATCCTGGTGAACCGCGGCGAAGGAGAGCAAGGTCTGCGCTATTTGCGGGAAGCGCGGACGCGCGCCGCGACCATTCCGGAGATTCGGTATCACCTGGCGGTCGCCCTGCACAAGCAAGGCCGTGGTGCAGAGGCCCGCACGGAACTCGCAGCGGCACTCGAAACTGGGCAGGATTTCGACGGCAGGGGCGATGCCTTACGGCTGAGCGAAGAATTGGGCGGCTGACCTGATTGCGCCGATTGTCAAAGGACTTTACAAATTTGCAGAAAGGGACGTTGGGTCAGCCATACATACGGGTTGAATTCAAGGGTACGGGGCGGGATTGAGGTGCCTCAGCAATCTCTGCGCAACTCACGATTCAAATCCGCCCCAGGATCTGCATGACAGCGGTACTCTCAAGTTAGTGTCTTTGCCTTGGTGACGCCGTGGCGGGCGATTTCGCTGTGGAGAAAGTGGGTGGGCACGACCGAATGGGCTCCCGGAGTCGACGGACCCTCAGGTGCAGGACAATAATCCGGTCATTCGGGACCATGTTGTCAAGCGACTTTACAGATCACCCTGAATAGGCCGAATGGTTTTGCAGTAGATGTATATAACCAATTGAATATTAAAATATAATTTATAGATGGCGCGATACTTGCCTTGTTATCGTCAGCATCCGAACCTAACGTATGAGTGGTGAAATCATGGAAACGAAAAAAACATCGATTGTTAAGTCCGTCTTGGCGGTCTCCTTGGCGGCGATTTCAAGCGCCGCAGGGGCAGCGACTTCCTTCACATGGAACACCGCCGACAGTAACTACACCAACACCAGTCTCGGCTCAGTGACCGTGTCCTCACTCTCCGCCTGGGCCAACACGGACGGCTCTGACGGTACGTCCAGTGCCTTGTGGGAGCAGCAATCCGGATACAACAACGGGCTGCAGTTGTATTCGGCTTATGACCTGGGTGTGAAAGCGAAAACGGCGGCTAGTTCGACGAATGCGGCAAATGAAGACTACTCGCCGAATCATGCGATCGATAACGACGGGGCGCATGAATTTATCCTGTTCGTGTTTAACCAGGCGGTTGCGCTGACTGAGGTTGCGATCGGCTGGCCAGACGCCTCCTCCAGTTTAGACACCGACATGACGGTGGTCGCCTACACGGGTGCTGCGGATCTGCTTGCGACGATGGGCACACTCTCCTCGGCCAATATGACAGAAGCCAATGGCTTCACGGACTTTGCGCTGTCGAACGTCGGGCGCGACCAGAGTGGCTCCCCAGCTTGGGGTACGCCCTCGACATTCAATGCTGGCAATATTGAGTCGAAATACTGGCTCGTCGGCGCTTATAACAGCCACCTGGGTGGTTCTCTCGACAGCACCAAGGACTACATGAAACTCGCACTGGTCGGTGGCAAGCTCCTCGACTGCACGGATCGCGGCAACTGCACTCCGCCTCCGGGAGTACCTGAGCCGACTACACTTGGCCTGTTTGGTTTAGGTCTTGTCGGTCTGCGCTACGCGAAGCGATTCCGCAAATAAAGGAATCGCACTCCTTGAAAAAACCCCGCCTCGGCGGGGTTTTTT
>JADLEV010000045.1 GCA_020845935.1 Gammaproteobacteria bacterium | reverse complement strand
TCACCAGCTTGCCGACCCGGGTGCTGCCGGTGAAGAAAATGTGGTTGAACGGCAGTTCGAGCAACGCCGTGGCAACGCTGACATCGCCCTCGAACACCTTCACCTCGTGCTCCGCGAACGCTTCACCGATGATCGTCGCCGCGATGCGGGCGGTGGCGGGGCAGAGATCGGTGAGCTTGACGATGCAGCAGTTGCCCGCAGCGATGGCGGCGGCGAGCGGCCCCAGCACCAGACCGAGCGGAAAATTCCACGGGCCAAGGATCAGGCAGACGCCGCGCGCTTCGTAGACGATCTGTGCGGAATCCTCGGGATTCAGTGAGGCCGCCATGGTGATCGGCTGCATCCACGCCTCGAGATTGTTGATGTTGCGATCGATGTTGCCGAGCACGTTCAGCACTTCGGTGATGCGGACCTCCTGCTCGGGTTTGCGCGTATCGCGCCGTACCGCGGCGACGATGTCATCGGCATGTGCCGCGATCGCCTCCTTCAGCTTGCGCAGCAGCGCCTTGCGCTGCTCGGCGCTGCTGGCTTTCATATCCCATTGATGTTGCTGTTGCAGTGAGAATACGCGCTTGATATCGGCGGCGAGGTCGGCGGCCGTTGGGCTGGTCGTGGACATGAGATCTCCTCTACGAACGAGCGCGTAGCTTAGCAAATGGCCTTGGCAATCAATCCCGGGACACACGCGCGCGGTTGGTGTTGCGGTGCTGGGGCCATTGGCACCGGAACAGGATCCCTGCGCAACACCGCCCTTGTTCCCGCGCGTGGGAACATGCTAGGCTTCGCCGCATGCAGGTACTGGTAGCGCCGTCGATCGTGGCATTCGAGCGCAAACGTGTGGCATCGATTGCTCCGTTACAGGCTTGTGTCCGGCTGCTGCAAACCTTGCCCCTGCACGACGAGGCCTCGCTGCAGCGGTTCTTCGGCGCGGTGCTGCAACGGCAATCACCGCAGTACCTGCTGCGGTTTCCCGAACAGGGTTTCGAGCTTTCCTTGCGCATCGATTTTCGCGCCGGAGTCTGCTTGATCGAAGCGGCCAGCGCCTGTCGCCCCGAGTGAATCACGAAACAGCAACCGGAGGTCGCCCATGACAGAACCGATCAAACCGATCCGCAATGCCGCGGACCATGCCCGCGTGCTCGCCGAGATCGCGGCATTGATGGGTGCGCCGGCAGGCAGCGAGCAGGCCGACCGGCTCGAAGTGCTGAGCGTCCTGGCCAGCGCCTACGAGGCCGCACGGACGAGCGTGGTCGATTGCGATCCAGTCGATGTGCTGACCGTGGCGATGCAGGCGCAGGGACGCAGCCAGGCCGAGCTGGCGCACGTATTGGGCTCGCGCTCGCGTGCCTCGGAAGTTCTCAAGCGGCGGCGGTTGCTGTCCGCCGAAATGATCGAGCGGATTGCCCGAGCCTGGGCGATTCCGGTGAGTTTGCTGGCGGCGCCATACGATGTTGGACGATCGTTTCGGGCACGCACCACGCGCGGTCTGGGGATCGGCGTTGCCGCTCTGCTGGCGGTCACGTTCGCCGCTGGCAACGCGGCGCTGTGGTTCGCAGGACGTCAGGTCCCGACTGTCGCCGCAATCGGTGCCTGGCGGCCGGTCGCGGGGACGATGGACGTTGCGGGCGCCGAGGTGCCGGCGCATGTCGTGAAGGCATTTCTCGCCGCCGAAGATACGGACTTCTTCGCCCATGACGGTCTCGATGTCTCGGCCATGCTGCGGGCCGCGGCCAACACGATGTTCTCGTCGGGGCGCCAGGGCGCGAGCACGATCACGATGCAACTCGCGAAGAATCTGTTCCTGCGCGACGAACCGCCGTCACTTGGCCGCAAGCTGCGCCAGGTCGTTCTGGCGCGGCGAATCGAAACCAGTTGGAGTAAGGATCGGATTCTCGAGACGTACCTCAACGTGATCTACTTTGGCGGCAACCAGTGGGGTCTGGCGGATGCATCGCGCCATTACTTTGGCGTCGCACCGGCGGACCTGTCGGTCAGTCAGGCGGCCTACCTCGCGGCCCTGCCGAAAGCGCCCAACGACTACCGGCTCGATCTCGCGGCGCAGCTGCCGCGCGCAAAAGCGCGCCGTGACTGGGTGCTGACCCGGATGGCGGAGGATGGTCTCATCACCGCAAGCGCCGCGAAACTGGCACAGGAAGAGCCGTTGTCGATTCCGGCGGGGTGAGGGTCGAGCCGGAGAGCGCGATCCATCTCGGCCTGCCGCGCGAACCGCTGCCGGAACGGTGGCCAGGTGAACCGTCCCACGGTCGCCCGACGACAGCCGTGGCGAGCGCTCTCGCCTGGGTGCCGAGGATCAGCAAGGCAGCATCGATCGGTACCGCCGATGCCGATCTCTGTCCCGGCGCGCATCCCGGGCCAGCGCCCGTGGCATTGAACTCGGACGCCGGCGACGATATTCAAGGACATCGCGCGGGAACTGGAACTTGGGCGAGTGCTGCGGAAACGAGACCGATCACCGTTTCTACTTGCCACATCAGGCGGACAGGTCGATCGATTCTCCGGGGTCGCGCCGCTGGAAGTTCAGGCTGCAGCAGCTGACAGCACCTTCGGCTTTCGCAAGCTCCGTCACGTTGACGATCTTCAGAATCAGCCCGGCGCGTTCCAGACGTTGCCGTGTCTGCGGGAAACTCGATGGATAGATCACGGCCCGATCGATCCACACGGCATCAGTGCGCGCGCGATCGATGCCGTCTCTGGCTTGCGGGAATCGGCGCCAGGCCGCGTGACGATCGCGAGTTCATCGAAGACCAACGTCACGTCCTCGACGAAGACTGAATCCGGCAGCCCGGGTTCGGCCGGCAACGAAATCACATCACACCCCAACTCGCGCAAGGCGGTTTCGTACCCGTGATGCTGGGCTCGGGCCAGATCGAGATCGATCGGTTGCCGTTCCAGATGGGTGAGTTCGCAAGTGTTGCATCGCGGACTGATCCGTCGCGTGATGGCAGTCAACATGCTCGTACTCTCCGTGTTGCTTACAGTAATGATAACGATTATCATTACCGTAAGTTGTTTCTGCGACGTCGAACGATTCATCGCGGCATCGTCAAGGAACCCATCATCTCGAACCGAAGAACAATCGATGCCGGCGCTTGCGGCGGCATTCTCAACGAAAGGAAGACTGTGATGAAGACTGTGATAACGACCAAGGTGCATTCGCATGGGCGCAAGCGTGGCGGCAACAAAGGTATGGTCGCGCTCGCAACGTTGGCGCTCCCGATCGTGGTGACCGCGCAGCAGCGGAGCGAACAGGTCCTGGCACCGGTCACGGTGACGACCGAGGGCGAACCGGGCTACCGGGTGGAGAGTTCGTCGAACCCGAAACTGACGCAGCCGCTGGTCGACACGCCGCAGACGATCACGGTGATCAACAAGGAGATCCTCCGGGAGCAGGGTGCATCGACTCTGGTGGAAGCGCTGCGCAATACGCCGGGCATCACCCAGCAGCTGGGCGAGAACGGCAACACCTCGGCCGGCGATACCTTCCAGTTGCGCGCGTTCTCGACCCAGACGGCGACCTTCGTCGATGGCATCCGCGATCTCGGCGCCGTGACCCGTGATGTGTTCAATCTCGAACAGGTGGAAGTCGCCAAGGGCTCGGTGGGTGCGGACATCGGCCGCGGCGCTGCCTCGGGATACATCAACCTGGTTTCCAAGCTGCCGACCCGGGAAGACATGCTCAGCGGCGGCGCGACCTGGAATACCGCGAACCACAAGCGGCTGGCCGTCGACCTCAATCGCAAGCTCGGCGAGACCGCGGGGTTTCGTCTCAACCTCATGGGGCAGGCGGGCGGTGTCGATGGACGCGACGAGATCGAGAACAACGGCTTCGGCATCGCGCCGTCGTTCGCGTTCGGCCTCGGCACGCCGACGCGGTTCACCCTGTACTCGCAGCACATTCGCCAGGACAACGTACCCGAAGGAGGCATCCCGACCATCGGCATGAAAGGCTTCTACAATGCCAACGCCGCGCTCCAGGCCGGCGCCCGCGTGGACCGCGAGAATTTCTACGGCAGCAAGTTCGACTACGAACGGATCGACGCCGACATGGTGACCGCAAAGGTCGAGCACGATCTGGCGAGCGCGACGACGCTGCGGAACATCTCCCGCTACGGCAAGACACGGATGGATCGCATCCTCACCGGCGTCAACACGCTCGCCGCGGTGAACGCCTTGGATCCCGCCAGCTGGACCGTGGCTCGCACGCGCCAGCGGGTCGATCAGATCAATGAGGTACTCGCCAATCAGTCCAATGTCACCACCGATTTCACCTGGGGCGGGATCCGGCATGCGCTGTCGAGCGGCCTCGAATTCATCTACGAGCGGCAGAAGACCCCGACGTTCGGCACCACGACGCAGACGATCAACGGCGTCGGCTTCACGGCGACCCTCAACCCGGCGGCGAATCTGTATGCGCCGAACGAAGAGGATCTGCTCGGTATGCCATACCGGACCGGGGCCTACACCGATGGCGATACCTTTACCGCCGCGTTCTACGCGTTCGATACGCTGGATCTGAGCGAGCGCTGGCAGTTGAGCGGTGGTCTGCGCGCCGAGCACTACCGGACCAATACCGATGTCAGTGTGCTGGTGACGACCAACAACAGAACATTGTATCCGGCCTACAGTGTCGGCCAGCTCGCACCGGAATCGCTGTCGATCAATGACGAGTTGCTGAGCTGGAAGGTCGGAGTGCTGTTCAAGCCGGCCACGATCGGCAGCGTCTATGCCGCCTACGCGAACTCGTTCACGCCACCGGGCGGGGGCAACTTCGCGCTGTCGGCGACCAACACCAACCAGAACGCCCCGACGATGGATCCGCAGGAGACCGCGAACCTCGAGTTCGGCACCAAGTGGGAACTGCTGGATCGCCGCCTGAACGTCAGCGGCGCGATCTTCCGCACCGAGAACGACAAGCAGGTGTCGTTCGATCTCGATACCAACGGCTTCGCGCAGTTCGGCAAGACCCGGGTGGATGGCGTTGAACTGGCGGCGGTCGGCCAGCTCACCAACTTCTGGCAGGTTTCCGCCAGCATCGCGAAGACACGCACGAAAGTGCGCGATCAGTTCAATGCCAGTGGCGTTGAAACCAGCACGGCACGGTGGAGTCCGGACGTGACCGCGAACTTCTGGACTTCATACTCCTTCGGCGAGCTCACGATCGGTGGCGGCACGCGCTACGTCTCGAAGCAGAAGCGGGTCGTGACAGCCGGGGCGACGACGCCGCAGAACATGCCGACCATCCCGTCGTACTGGGTGACCGATCTGATGGCAGCCTACGCCGTCACCCGGAACGTGAACCTGCGGTTGAACGTATACAACCTGTTCGATGAGGACTACATCGGCACCCTCAACAACAGCGGCGCGCGGATGACGCTCGGCACACCGCTGTCGGCAGCGTTCACCGCGGAGTTCATTTACTGAGCCGCGCGCGTGCTTCGCTGGAGATCGCCATGAACATGACCAATGCATTCACCCGCCGCCGGTTGTTGCTGTCCCTCGGCGCCCTGAGCCTCATGCCCAAAGGCGTGCTTGCCGAGGGCAGCGCGGCGGAGCCTCTGGCAACCACGCTGATCGGCGCCGCCTGGCGGGGACCCAAGGTGACCGATAGCCATTTCGCCGGCGTGCTCGCCGCGGATTGGGAACGTCAGCAGATTGAGATCCGCTACGCCGTGGCGTTGCCCAGCCGGCCGCATGGTCTGGTCCCGGAAGCGGGCGGTGGCCTGCTGGTGAATGGCCTGCGTCCCGGCGCCTGGCTGTTGCGTTGCGATGGCGACGGCAAGGTGATGCAGCGGATCGATGTCACCAAAGAGTCGGAGAACGTCCGCCTCAGCGGCCACATCGCCGTGGGCGAGGACGTGCTCTACGCGACCGCGATCGATTACAGCAACGATCAGGGCCGCATCAGCATTCGCGATCGGCAGACGTTGCAACGGATCGACGAATGGGCCAGCGGCGGCATCGAGCCGCATCAGGCCGTGCTCGACGCGGCGGGCCATCTGCTCATCGCGAACGGAGGTGTGCCGCGCACGCTGGCCGACGTCAAGTTCGACCTGCACCGGATGGAGTCCTCGCTGGTTCGCCTCGACGGTCGCACCGGTCAACCGCTCGGCCAGTGGCGGCTGGACGATCCGCGGCTCAGCCTGCGGCACCTGGCCTGGAGCCAGCCGGCGGTTGGCGCCCCGCATTATCTCGGTATTGCAATGCAGGCCGAGCACGACGATGCGGCGCGCCGCGATGCCGCGCCGATCCTCGCGCTGTTCGACGGGTCGCACTTGTCCACGCCGACCCGCGCCAACGATGGCCACGGCTACTGTGGCGACATCGTCGCGGCGTTTCAGGGCGGCTTCGCGCTGTCGAGCAACAAGGGTGGGGTGGCGCAACTCTGGCTGCCCGGGTCGCCGGACAAGCTGGCGTCGATCGTGGAGATGGAAGAAGCCTATGCACTGACCGACTGGGCTGGACCTCCGCCGGGCGGTGGCGTGCTGGTTGCCACGGCGCCCGGCCTGGTGCGCTGGCACCCCAGTGCCAAACCGGCGTTCCTGGCCTGGCCCAAGCCGATGGCCCTCGACAATCACTGGGTACGAATGGGTTGAGGAAGCGCTAACGTGACCGCGAAATTCATTGTTGCCTTCGCTGCGTTCTATCACGTCATCGCCACGCTCGCGGCGATGATGTCGGTATTCCATTTCGCGCGAATCCTGCGCGGTGATGAGGACGGTCATCCGCTCTGGCGCCGGACCTTCAATTTGGGCGAGACCCATCTCTGGGTCTCCGGCGCCATCCTGATCGGCGTCGGCATCTTCCAGACGGGCCTGTTTGCATACCTGGACAACCCAAAGCTGTGGACCAAGGTCAGTCTGGTGCTGCTGTGGTGGCTGAACTCGTGCGCCATCAAGCGGTGGGTGCGAACCGCACCGGCGTGGCGCCGCAACCTGATGTTCGGCATTTCGACCGGCAGCCTGCTCTACGGCACGTTGCTGGGTGTCAGCAAGCCGCTGGCCTATGGCGTGCTGCCGTTTCCCTGGTTTGCGGCCGGATTCGCGTTGACCATCGCCTTGTGTAGCTATGCGGTGAGCCGGCTCCTGCCGGTCGCTGTCGCGGCCTGGGATGCGCCGCGCTCGGCGCCTCTGCGGCAAACCGCATAAGTTGAAGATGCGGCATGAGATGCGCGTGATATGACGTCCGCGGCGCACACAATCCCGAGACGCGAGTTGCCGTATGGCAACCAGCGCCTTTCCGCGCGCGGGATGGCCGTGGTCGTGCTGGTCCACGTCGCGCTCGTCGCATTGCTGATTTCGCTGGATGTCGTGCCATCACCTGCGGCGGTCGTGACCTTGATGGTGCAGGTGATCCCGGCGGCGGCGCCTGCCGCGCCGGAGCCACCGCCCGTTCCCGAGCCGAAGCCGGTGGCACCAAAGCCGTTGCCAAAACCGCGGCGCGCGCCGACGCCGCCACCGCCCGCGCCGGTACTTGCCGCTGCGACCGAAACGTCGGCGCCGGTC
The DNA here is from genome assembly GCA_020845935.1 of Gammaproteobacteria bacterium. Taxonomy (GTDB): domain Bacteria; phylum Pseudomonadota; class Gammaproteobacteria; genus JADLEV01. Next base: position 25,652 of record JADLEV010000045.1, on the reverse strand, counting down.
GCGGAAGTGCCGATCGCGACCCCGGTGCCCGAGGTCATCGAACCGGCACCGCCCGAACCGGCCGTCACGCAGCCGCGCTTCGACGCCGACTATCTGTCGAATCCGGCGCCGGTCTATCCGAGCATGTCCCGCCGCCTGCGGGAGGAAGGGACGGTGACGTTGCGGGTTTTCGTCAATCCCGATGGCCGGCCCGGAACGATTGAAATCGAAACCAGCAGCGGTTTCTCCCGGCTCGATGATGCGGCCCGGGAAGCGGTTGCGCGGTGGAAATTTGTGCCGGCCCGGCGCGGCGAAGAACACGTCGGCGCCTGGGTGCTCGTTCCCGTGATATTCAATGTGAGAGGCTGATATGGAAAACTCGCTTGGCTTCGGCCACTTCCTCGCCGCATCCGATGGCATCGCCCGCCTGGTTTTGGTGTTGATGGTGATAGCCTCGGTCGGATCGTGGTACCTGATCGCCACCAAGGGCTTGCAGAGTCGGCGGCTGCGCCGCCGCAGCGAAGAGTTTCTCGATGCCTTCTGGGAGGCGCCCAATCTGGAAGCGGTGGCTGCCCGGATCCGCGAGCGCGGCATCACCGACCCGTTCTCGCATCTGGTGCATCACGGCTTCACCGCAATCGAACAACACAATCGCAAGAAGACCGGCCATGGCGAGAGCCTGATCGCCTCCGGTGCACCGGACGATCTGCTGACGCGGGCATTGAAGCGCGCCATCGACGAGGACCGCAGCCGGCTCGAATTCGGTCAGACCTTTCTCGCGACGGTCGCTTCCTCGGCGCCCTTCGTCGGCTTGTTCGGCACGGTCTGGGGCATCTACCATGCACTCATCGCCATCGGGCTGTCGGGGCAGGGGACGCTCGACAAGGTCGCGGGCCCGGTCGGCGAAGCGCTGATCATGACCGGACTCGGTCTCGCGGTGGCGATCCCCGCGGCGATCGCCTACAACGCGTTCGCCCGTGTCAACCGCAACGTGCTGTCGCGACTCAACTCGTTCGCCTATGACGTCTTTGCGTTCATGGCCACCGGCATCAAGACCTCACCGATGCTGACCGACGCCCGCGCCACCAGCGAGAAGATGATCGCGCTGGCTCGAGCCCAGGATCGTGCCGGCAACCCGCCCGGCCTCGTGGTTCGCTGAGGGACCCGTCATGGCATTCGCAAGTCTCGACGGCGGCGACGACAACGAGCCGCTTGCCGAAATCAACATGGTGCCGCTGATCGACGTGATGCTGGTGCTGCTCATCATCTTCATCGTCACGGCGCCGCTGCTGACGCACGCGGTGAAGGTCGAATTGCCGAAGGCATCATCGACGCCAAACCTGACCCAGCCGGACAATGTCCAACTGGCCATCGACGCCGACAGCCGTGTCTTCTGGAACGGCGAGGTCGTCGATTCGCCACAGCTCTCCGCGCGGATTCAGGCCGCCGCGGCCATCGTGCCCCAGCCCGAGCTGCATATCCGCGCCGAACGCACCACGCCCTACGAAAAGGTGGCTCAGGTGATGTCCGAGGCGGCGCGTCTGGGGCTGGCGAAGATCGGCTTCGTCACCGATCCTACCGCGGCCAGCGCACCGTAATCGCGGACGCCGGTCGGCCTCGCCCGGCCGGTTAAGTTCGTCCCGCCGCGACGCGGAAAACCATATTTCTTGCATTCTTCCGCGGCAGGCTGAGCGTCCGGTCAGGCACGAACCTCCAGCGCATCGTCGTTGTGCCGAGGCGTCGTTCCATGCTGGTTCACACATCTGGACAGGGGGAAACCATGAAGCCATCAGCGTTCGTCTCGCAGTGTGTTGTGACAGGTTTGTTGTTGGGTGTGCTGGGGGGCTTGCCCGCAACGGCCGCCGATGAGGCCCGTGACGATGAGGCGGCCTTGCTGCGCGAAGTTCGGGATCGCCAGCAGCTCGAAGAGCTGATGTGGCGCTATGCGCGATCGCTCGATGGTCTCGATGCGGCGACCTATGCGGCCCTTTATACCGAGGATGGCGAATTCGTCAGTCCGGCCGGTTCGACCAAGGGGCGCACCGCGCTGCGGGACTACGTAGCAGGGGTTGCCAGGAGCCGCGACGAGCGCCGCGCCAAGGGCGAGAATCCAACCGGCACCTTGCACATGGTGACCAACCACATCATCACCTTCAAGGATCGCGATCACGCGACCATCGATGCCTACTGGATCACGATGTTCCCCGCGGGCGGCGCCGAAACGCCGGTGCGGGTCGGCGGTGCCGGCCGCAGTATCGATGAGGTCGTGCGCGTGAACGGGCAGTGGTTAATCAAGGTGCGCGATGTCGCGCCGAAGTGACCGTGTAATGAAACTGACCGGAGGCCAGAGCATGAAACACAGAGTTCGCAGTTACGTGACGTGCCTGATTGCCGTGTCCGCGGTGTGTCTTGCGCTCGGTATGCCGCTCTCGGCGCTCTACGCGCAGCAGGCACCGGCACCCGCCGCCAGTCGCGGCCCAGGCCCGGGTCCTGGGCAGGGCGGCTTCGCGCAGGCCAGCGATCCGCGCGTGCAGAACCGGACCTACCATTTTGCCGACACCAACGAAGATCTGCCCTATTGCGTGTTCGTGTCATCGAAGGTATCCGAGGACAAGAAGAACCCGCTGATCGTGTCGCTGCACGGGATGGGTATCGGCCCGGGGTTCATGTGTCGCGGCAAGGCGCTCGACCTGGCCGAGGAGGGCGGCTACATCCTGGTCGCACCGATGGGCTACAACACCACAGGCTGGTATGGGTCGCCGGTGATCCGCATGGGTGGCCGTGGCCCCGGCCCGGGCCCAGGAGCCGCCCGCGGCCCCGGTGCTCCGGGACCAGGAGTGCCTGGACCGGGTGCACCGGTCTCGGTGGGTCCGGGTCGCGGCGCCACAGGCCCGGCGGGCATGCCGCCTGCCCCGCCGGCTCCAGACAATCTCGCCGAACTGAGCGAAAAGGACGTGCTGAATGTGCTCGCCATCATCCGCAAGGAATTCAACGTCGATGACCAGCGCACCTACCTGATGGGTCATTCGATGGGCGGTGCCGGAACATTGTTCCTGGGATCCAAACATGCGAACGAGTGGGCCGCACTCGCGTCGATCGCGCCGGCGTCGTTCATGATGAACAACGACCGTGCCAGCATTCTGCAGAAGATCAAGGAAGCCGGTGTGCCGCTGCTGCTGACCAGCGGTGACGCCGATGAAGCCGTTCCGGTGACCAACACCCGGATGTGGGCGGAAACGCTCAAGGAACTCGGCTTGAATCATGAGTACAAGGAGTTCCCGGGAGTCACCCACGGCCCGATCATCGAAGCGGCGATGCCGGACATCTTCGCGTTCTTCGCCAAGCATTCGAAGGGGCCGTGATCGCGGCACGCAAAAAACTGACCACGGAGGTCGAGGCCGTGCTGTGAATGGCAGCGCTTCCGCCTAGCGCGGCCAGGACGGCATCAGGGTTCCTCAGAGCTTCGCGCCGTGCTGCGACCGCTCGAAGCAGACCGTCAGATCGCGTCAACGCCCTGGGGCGACATTCAGGTCAAGGTATCCGGCGCGGGGCCGGCGGACCTCGTCATTCACCAGGTGCGGCGCTCGGCCTTCGCTCCGGATCCGACCCGGCGGGCGAGGTGCGGCCGTAACATCGCGCAAGCCGGAACAGCACTGGCGGTTGGAGGTCGTGACGGCAGCTCGGGAGACGCCACTATTTTCCGTAGCGGCGTCCGTACGGACTTTTTCTGGATGACTGAAAAAATAGCGTAAGGCGTTGATTTGAATGGTGGGCGCGGCTGGGATCGAACCAGCGACCCCTGCCGTGTGAAGGCAGTGCTCTCCCGCTGAGCTACGCGCCCCGAATGGGTCATTGCGATCGCGCGGACCGCATATTGCCAGGGCGCGTAAGCTAACCGCTGGGGCGAGCAAGTGCAAGCGCCGGCGGCTGGTGCGCTTTCGCGGTTGAGCGATTGCCGTTACAGTCCGCGCATGAAAATCGTCACCCGTTTTCCGCCGAGCCCGACTGGTTATCTCCACATCGGCAGCGCGCGTACCGCGCTGTTCAATTGGCTCTACGCGAAGCGTCACAGCGGCCGCTTCATTCTGCGCATCGAGGATACCGATCGCGAGCGTTCCACCGACGCAGCGGTCGAGGTCATCATCGACGGCCTGCGTTGGCTTGGTCTCGACTGGGACGAGGGGCCGTATTTTCAAACCCAGCGATTCGATCGCTATCGCGAGGTGATCGCCGAGATGCTCCGAGCCGGGACCGCATATCACTGCTATTGCAGCAAGGAGCGGCTCGAATCCTTGCGTGAAGCGCAGATGGCGCAGAAGCTGAAGCCGCGCTACGACGGCCATTGCCGCGATTGCAGCGAACCGGGCCCGGCCGGGGTGGCGCCGGTGGTGCGGTTCCGCAATCCACAGGGAGGTGAGGTCGTCATCGACGATCGCGTCCGGGGCGAAGTCCGGATCAGCAACGACGAACTGGACGACCTCATCATCGCCCGCGCCGATGGCACGCCGACGTATCACCTGACCGTGGTGGTCGATGACATCGACATGGGCGTGACGCATGTCATCCGCGGCGATGACCATCTGAACAACACCCCGCGGCAGATCAACATCATCGAAGCGCTGGGCGCGCCGCGGCCGGTGTACGCGCATCTGCCGATGATCAACGGTACCGACGGCCGCAAGCTGTCGAAGCGGCATGGCGCGATCAGTGTGCTCGAATATCGCAACGCCGGCATTCTGCCCGAGTCCTTGTTGAATTACCTCGCGCGACTCGGCTGGTCGCATGGCGATCAGGAAATCTTTAGCCGAGACGAAATGATCGCCTTGTTCGATATCGATGCGGTGAACAAGGCGCCGGCGAACTTCGACCTCGACAAACTGATGTGGGTGAACCAGCAGTATTTGCAGCAGATGAGCGAGGCCGACCTCGCTCGCGCGGCGCGCCCCTATTTTCATGAAGCCGGGATCGACCTCGCCGCGGGGCCGGATCTCAATGCTCTCGTCTCCGTTCAACGTGACCGGGTGCGAAACCTCGTCGACCTGGTCGAGAGGAGCCTGTTCTTCTACCGCGACTTTGGTGATTTCGATGAACAGGCGGCGAAGAAACACCTGCGGCCGGTCGCATTCGAACCGCTGCGGCAGGTACGCGCGGCGCTGGAATCGGTCACGGACTGGCATGAGCCTGCGCTGCTGGCGGCAATCCATGGTGTGGCCGAGCGCATGAACGAACCAATCGGCAAGGTGGCGCAACCTCTGCGTGTTGCCATCACCGGCGCCGCGGCATCGCCGGGCATCGACCAGACCTTGGCCTTGGTCGGGCGTGAACGGACGCTGGCGCGCATCGATCGCGCTCTCGATTACGTCCGGGTACGCGGTGCCGTGGCTTGACAGTTTTGGGGTTGGCTCGTAATCTTCCCGCGCCTTCGCAAGCCAGATGTAACCGACTGAATCCCTGATTCAATCAGCCCGGTGGGCGATGCGAAAACAGACCTTCACGGGGCTATAGCTCAGCTGGGAGAGCGCTTGAATGGCATTCAAGAGGTCGGCGGTTCGATCCCGCCTAGCTCCACCAAAACTCCTGGCGAAATCGCTTTTCCGCAGCCCCGGACCGAGCCGCACCGACTTATCCGCCGCTGCTACCTGAGGCTATCGGTAGCACGACCGGGGGCGGCGGCTGCCAACCCGGCTTCCGATATTCGGCGACGACGGTGGGATAGGTGCCGCCGCGCACATTGAATCGCGCGAGCACCCGGGCGAATCGTGGCTGACAGGCCGTGACGATGTCGTCGAGGATTCGATTGGTAATCGCCTCGTGGAATGCCCCGTCGTCACGGAACGACCAGATGTAGAGCTTCAGTGCCTTCAGTTCAATGCAACTTGCGTCCGGGACGTATTGCAACGTGATGTGGGCAAAATCCGGCTGTCCGGTCAACGGGCACAGACAGGTGAATTCCGGCAGTTCAATCGCGATGGTGTAATCGCGATCGGGCGCGGGATTGACAAAGGTATGCAGGTCTTTCGATGGCTTGCTGGGCATGACGCGGGCGATTTCTCAGGACATCTGGATTGGGCTGGCGTGGCCAAGGAAATCCATTCGTTCGCCCTCGCTCGTTGCAGCAGTACGAGTGAGGTTTTGAATTTGAGCCGTCCGGAAACGATACGGTATGCTAGCACCCTATGCGCATCTCGAAAATCCGTCTTGCTGGTTTCAAGTCCTTCGTCGATCCAACGCAGCTTCACCTGCCGCATAGTCTGACCGCGATCGTCGGCCCGAATGGCTGCGGCAAGTCGAACATCATCGATGCGATGTTATGGGTGCTCGGGGAGAGCTCAGCCAAGCATCTGCGTGGCGAATCGATGGCCGATGTCATTTTCAACGGCTCGAACACGCGCAAGCCGGTAGGTCAAGCCTCGGTCGAGATCGTGTTCGACAATGCCGCGGGCACGCTGACGGGTCAGTACGCCGGTTACGCCGAAATCGCTGTCAAACGAGTCATCGAACGCGACGGTCTGTCGCATTACTTCCTGAATGGCACGCGCTGCCGACGCAAGGACATCATCGACACGTTTCTCGGCACGGGTGTGACCAAAGGCGGCTACTCGGTGATCGAGCAGGGCATGATCAGCCGGGTCATCGAAGCGCGCCCAGAGGAATTGCGCGCGTTTCTCGAGGAGGCGGCCGGGATTTCCAAGTACAAGGAGCGTCGCCGCGAGACCGAACATCGCATCCGTCGCACGCGCGAAAACCTGGATCGGGTGCAGGACATCAACAACGAGCTGGAAAAGCAGCTCAATCACCTTGCGCGGCAGGTTCGCTCGGCCGAGCGTTACCAGGAGTTGAAAACCGAGGAGCGGTTTACCCGCGCGCAACTGCTCACGATCCGCTGGCGCGATCTGGACCTTGAGCGTCAACGCCATGACGGCTTGCAGGCACAGCGCAGCGCTGCCTTGGCAGCGGCCGAAGGCGAGTTGCATGAACTGGAACGCGCCATCACCGCGAATCGGCAGACGATGGGTGACGCAACCGCCGAATGCAACCGCTTGCAGGCGCAGTACTACACATCCAGCGCCGAGGTCGCGCGTGCCGAGCAGGCGTTGCAGCACGCTATGCAGCGTCGCGAGGAATTGCAGACAACGTTCGCCGAGGTCGAGCGCACATTGCTCGATACCGAGACGCAGGTCACAAGCGACGAGGAACGCCAACAACATTTGCACGCCGAAGTCGCCGCGTTGCAGCCGGCATTGCAGTCGGCGCGGGCGCAAGAGCAGGACCTCGCCGAACAGCTGCGGGTCGCCGAGCGCACGTTGCAGGAATGGCAGGAGGCTTGGGATCGCTTCGTCGCGGAGGCGAACGAGGCCAGCCGTGCCGAGCGTATCGAGCAACTTCGGCTCGAACACGTCGAGAAGAACATCGGTCATACCAACACGCGCCGCGCGGCGCTGCTTGCCGAGCGCGAGCAGATCAATCCCCAGGCAATCGAGAGTTCCATCATCGCGGTAACCGGCGAAGTCCACGGCATCGAGAACGGGCTCGCCGCGGTCCACGCCGAAGAGGAAGCGAAGCAGCGCGAGTTGTCGGAACTGGTGCAACAGATTGCGCAGCACAACGACGCGCTCGATCGCAACCGCGTCGAGCATCAGAGCCTGCGCGGACGGATTGCCTCGTTGCGGCAGTTGCAGGACGTCGCGCTGGGACGCGATCAGGTCGCGGTCGAGGAATGGCTGGAGCGCAACGAACTGTTGTCGGCGCGTCGGCTCGCCGAAGAGTTGCGCGCCGAGAGTGGTTGGGAACAGGCGCTGGAAACGGTGTTGCGATTGCCGCTCGATACCTTCTGTAGCGCCGCGGTGGAGCAGATGCTTGCGAGCGGTGGCGCACCAGCGGCTTTGGCACAACATCTCAGCGCGATGAATGAAGTGGATCTGGGCAGTTCCACCGCTGCCGCATCGATTCCCGCGCCGCTGCTCCGGGACAAGGTGTTCTGCCGCTGGTCGGTTGCCGGCTTGCTTGCCGGAATCTACGCGGTCGCGAATCGGGAGCAGGCCCTGCAATGGCGCACCAAGTTGCAGCCGCACGAGTCGATCGTGACTCAGGACGGCGCCTGGATCGGGCCGAACTGGATTCAGCTGACCCGCAGTGCCGAGGCAGACAGCGTGCTGCAACGGCAGCACGCGCTGACCGAGTTGGTCGCACAAGCCGATGGCCTTGCCGCGAGCATCGAAGCGGATCGTGCGGCGCTCGAAGAATTGCAGCGACGGCGCTGGACTCTGGAAAATGAGCGCACGCAACTGGCGGCGCGAGTCAAGACCGAGCAGGCCACACTGGCGACGCAGCGCGCCGATCTCGCCCGCCAGGAAGCCAAACTGGAACAGGCGCGTACGCGGCTTGCTCGGATCGCCGAAGAGACCGCGCAACTCGATGAGGCGTCCCGCAATGACGATGCGGAACTCAAGCGCCTCGCCACGCAGTTGGGCGAGGTTCGAGAGCAACTCGGCCGCCAGGAGGCTGCGCGCGCCGAACTGACAGCGCGGCGCAATGCGATTCGCGCGCAACTCGACGGAATTCGCAGGGCCTACAATGAAGCTCGCGAGCGGGCGCACGGCATCGCGCTGAAATTGGAAAATGCGACGACCCAGGCCACTTCGGTGCAGCAGGCATTGGCGCGCAATTTTGAATTGCGCGAGCAGATGCGCCAGCGGCGCGACGACCTCAACGGCACGCTTGCGGTCGCGAGTGCCCCTCAACTCGATATCCAACAACAACTTGAAATTGCGTCACGGCAACGAGCCGAAGTCGAGGCGGCGCTCACCGCGGCACGCACGCAACTGGAAGCGCAGGCCGATGAGCTGCGCCGCATCGAACTGGCGCACGTCGCTTCGGTGCAGCGTGTGAGCGAGTGTCGCGATGGTCTCGAAGGTTCGCGGCTGGAATTGCGTACGCTCGAAGTGAAATGCGCGGACCTGGCGGAGCAACTTGCGGCGACCGAGTACCAGTTGTCCGCAGTGCTGGCGGAATTGCCTGAGTCGAGCAACGCCGAGGAGTGGGTTGCCAGACTGAGCAGCATCGAACAGCGCATCGCGCGGCTCGGGCCGATCAATCTCGCGGCGCTCGATGAACAGACCCAGGCGAGCGAACGCAAGGCGTTCCTCGATGTTCAGCTGAAGGACTTGAACGACGCGCTGAACACCTTGCACGAGGCGATGAAGAAGATCGATCGGGAAACGAGAACCAAGTTCAAGGAAACCTACGATGGCGTCAACGCCGGCATGCAGCGGTTGTTTCCGACGCTGTTCGGTGGCGGTCATGCCTACCTCGAGATGACCGATCCGGACTTGCTGGAAACGGGGGTTACGGTGATGGCTCGGCCACCAGGCAAGAAGAACAGCACGATTCACTTGCTGTCCGGTGGTGAGAAGGCATTGACGGCGCTCGCGTTCGTGTTTTCCTTGTTCGAACTGAATCCGGCGCCGTTCTGCCTGCTCGACGAGGTCGATGCGCCGCTGGACGAAGCGAACGTCGTGCGTTTCTGCCAGCTCGTCAAGGACATGGCCGCGCGCGTGCAGATGATGGTCATCACGCACAACAAGGTGACGATGGAATACGCGGATCAATTGATCGGGGTGACGATGCAGGAGGCGGGTGTGTCGCGGCTGGTATCGGTCAACATGGATCAGGCCTTGGCGATGGTCGTCAACAACTGACGACCGTCGGGAAAGACCGTGACCCTGCGAACGACACTGCTGCTGCTAGGAGCGATTGCACTGGTCGCGGTGTACCTGCTGAGTCGCTTCGGCGGTGGCCGGCCCGGTGCGCGCAATCGGCGGCGTCGATCGCTGGGCCGAACTCGCGGCGTGGCGCGTTGGCCATGGCAGCGGCATACCGAAAACGACGATTTCGATACTGCGGATGCGGATCTGAACGACGTGACGCTGGCAGACTCGGAACTCCCGGCAGTCGGGCTGGGTGACGCGGAATCTCTGGAGGACGATGTCCGTATCCTGCCGTCGCTCCGGCGCGATGACGAGGCTCTCGCGCAATCGCCGCCGGCGCCACAGCAGGAATCGCCGAAGCGGAAGCAGATGGAGCTGGCGTTTTCCGACTCGACCGCGCTGCCACCGCCGCGCCCATCCGCCGTGGAGCGTGAAGAGTTGCTGGTGCTGTATCTGCGCACTGAGCAGGGACGGCAGTTGAACCGCAATGAATTGCTTGCCGCGATGACTCAGATCGGCATGCGGTTTGGTGACATGAACATCTACCATCACTACGGCGTCGGCTCGACCCCAAGCGCAGTGCCGGTCTTTAGCATCGCCAACATGCATGAACCCGGTCATCTCGATGTTGATGATCCGGCCTTCACGGGTTGCCAGGGACTCGCGATGTTCCTGCAATTGCCCGGGCCCTGTGATGGTCCCGTCGCCGCGGAGCTGTTCCTCGGCAATGCGCAAAAACTTGCGCAGCTTTTGCGGTTGCAGTTGCTCAATCAGGAGCATCGGCCACTGACTGCGGGCACGATCGACGAGATGCGTGCCCGCGCGGCCCGGTTCGGAGCGGTCGACGTCGATTAGGCCGAAGCGCCTTGGACCCGAATCTGCAGCGCATTCTGGAACTGCGTGCCGAGATCGCGCGGCACGACTACCGCTACTACGTCCTCGACGATCCGTCGATCACCGACAGCGCATACGACACCCTGCTGCGTGAGCTCGCCCGTCTGGAGCATGAGCATCCGCAGTTCTGTTCGGCCGATTCGCCGACACAGCGTGTCGGATCCACGCCGGCCGCGGGCTTTGCTAACGTCACGCATCGGGAACCCATGCTGTCACTGGCCAACGCCTTCGGCGAGCAGGAACTGCGGGAGTTCGATCAACGCGTACGAGAAGCCCTTGGTATCGATACGGTCGACTACGTCGCCGAGAACAAGCTCGATGGCCTCGCCGTCAGCCTGACTTACGAGCGTGGGGTGTTAGTGTCGGGTGCGACTCGTGGCGATGGCCGGGTTGGCGAAGACGTGACGCAGAACATCCGGACCATACGCGCGGTCCCATTGCGTCTCCATGGCAGGCCACCGGAGGTGATCGAGGTGCGCGGCGAAGTGTATCTGTCGCATGCCAGCTTTCGTGCGCTCAATGCCCAGGCGGAACGGCCGTTCGCCAATCCGCGCAATGCGGCAGCGGGCAGCCTGCGCCAACTCGACGCACGCATTACCGCGGCACGGCCGCTCAGCATCTATTGCTATGGCATCGGTGCCATCGTTGGCGCTGCCGCGCCGGAGACGCAGTGGGATCTGCTTATCTGGTTGCGCCAGCTTGGCCTGCGCGTATCGGCGGAGAGCAGAAAGCTGAGCGGCATCGAGCAGTGCGTGGCGTTCTCGCGCGAGATGGAGGGCAGGCGGGACACGCTCGGTTATGACATCGACGGCATTGTCTACAAGGTCAATCGGCGGGCTTGGCAAGAGCAACTAGGCGCCGTGGCGCGGGCGCCACGTTGGGCGATCGCATTCAAGTTCCCGCCGCAGGAAGTCGCGACGCGGATTACCGATATCACGGTTCAGGTTGGCCGCACGGGGGCGCTGACACCGGTGGCGCATCTCGAACCGAAGCTCATCGGGGGCGTCACCGTCACGCGCGCGACCTTGCACAACGCCGATGAAATTCGGCGGAAGGATATCCGGGTCGGTGACCTGGTGTTGGTTCGGCGCGCCGGGGAGGTCATACCCGAGGTGGTGCGGGTGCTAGTGGAACAGCGTCCGGTCGATGCCCAACCGTTTGTCATGCCGGAGACGGTCGCGAACGCGGCATTGGGGCAACGAATTCAGGCCATCGTTCATTTCTCCTCGCGGCATGCGCTGAATATCGAGGGGCTCGGCCCAAGGCTGATCGAACAACTCGTCGCCGCCGGCCTCGTCGCCGACGTTTCGGACTTGTATCGCCTCGATGCAGCTACGCTTGCGGCCCTGGAACGGATGGGTGAGAAATCGGCGCAGCGGCTGCTCGCCGCGCTGGAGCACAGCAAGGCGACGACGCTGGCACGCTTCCTGTTCGCACTGGGGATTCCAGGTGTCGGCGAAGTGACTGCGGCCAACCTCGCCGGCAGATTCGGTACGATCGATGCGATCTACCAGGCCTCGCCCGAGGACCTGCGCGCAATCGAGGATGTCGGCCCAATCCTTGCGGACAGCATCCACGGCTTCTTTCAGGACGAGAACAACCGCGCGCTGATCAAGCGACTGGTAGCTGCGGGAGTCCATTGGCCCGAGGCGGGACCAGTCATCGACGCGAACAAGGGGCCGCTCGATGGCAAGACGTTCGTGCTCACCGGCACTTTGGCGTCGATGAGCCGCGAGCAGGCGGCCGAACGGTTGCGTGCGCTTGGGGCGCGGGTCGCCGACAGTGTTTCGCGCAAGACGGACTTTGTTGTGGCTGGTGCGGAACCCGGCAGCAAGCTCGACAAGGCGGGTGCCCTGGGGATTCCGGTGCTATCGGAGATCGAACTGCAAGAAATGCTTCAGTAAGCAGGGCAAACCTTGTTGCGTCCTGTGGCTTTTGCTGCATACAACTGTGCGTCGGCGCGCTCCAGCAGTTCCGACCGGAGTTCGTTCACGGTGATTTCGGCAACCCCCAGGCTAACGGTGACCTTCACTTTTTCCGCCGCGACGGCGACTTCCATCTGTTCGATTGCCTGACGAATGCGCTCGGCAAGCAACACGCCGCCGGCCAGTTCCGTGTCACTCAGGATCACGAGAAACTCCTCGCCACCGTAACGAAAAATGACGTCGCTGGAGCGAGTGCATTGACTCGCCCGAGTGGCAACCGCGGCGAGCACCGTATCTCCCGAGATATGGCCGTAGCAATCATTGATTTCTTTGAAATGGTCGATGTCGAACATGATGACCGTGAGCGGATGCTGATAGCGCGTGAATTCGGCGATACGTTGATCGAGATGGTGGTCAAGCGCGGTGCGATTGTTTATCCCGGTTACCGGATCCTTCAGCGCGGTCCGCAGGGCATCCTCATAGAGCAAGGCATTCCGGACCGGATAGATGAGGGCGCAGAGCAGGTTCTCGATCGCCTCGAGTTCCGCGGCGGTGAATGGATACCGGCGGCGCATGATGACGACGCCGAGCGCCCGCCCCATCAAATTCAGCTGATAACGACATTCGTGCAGCGTCTCGGAGAAGGGTAACGGCGGCTCGTCGGCGCGGACGAATTGCAGTTCGTCATAGGGAATGCTCGTCGTGATCTCATGACCAAACAGGCGCATGATCTCCGTCGTGTCGAGGCTGGTCTGCAACACAGACAGCAGCCGCGCGAGCAACGTGCCTCCGGATTGCTCCAGACGCTCGGCGATGTCGAAGGTTCGCGGCGTGGCGGCGCTCGGCACACCCATCGGTTCGATTGCACGCAAGATCTGCGCTGAGGCTGACTGACTTCCCACTGGCATGTTCCCGTTCAAGCGTTTCGTGTCTGGTCGAGGAAATGCGAGAAATGTGCCAGCCCCGGTCAATCGTTCGGAATGGCCGGCTGACGGTGCGGAGAATTATGGGCCGATACGCGGCAGCCAGTGTAACCTCGGCTCGCCGGCCCGGACAGATAGACAAAGAAGGGGATCAGTGACTCCGGCGTGGACCCCGCAGTGGTACCTTCGGCCGGGAACGCTTCGGCCCGGAGTCTCGTTCGCACCGGACCCGGGTCAATGCAGTTGACGCGTATGTTCGTGTCGGCCAGTTCCTCGGCGAGTACCTCCGCCAGACCTTCCAGCGCCCTTTTCGAGACCGCGTACGCGCCCCAGTAGGCCCGCGCACGCCGCGCCAAATCGTCCGTCGTGACGACTACGGTCGCATCCTGCGATGCGGCAAGGAGCGGCAAGATCGACCGCAGCAGGAGGAAATTGCCGTTCAGGTTGACCTGCATGACACGCGCCCATTGCAAGGGATCATAGACTTGGATGGGTGTCAGATCGCCGAGCATTGCGGCGTTGAGCAGGACTCCGTCAAGGCGGCCGAATCGCTCCTCAATAGCGGTGGCGGCGAGGGCGTAATCGTCAACACCGGCCCGCTCCAGATCGATTGGGAGGACAACCGGCAAGCCGTGGCCGGCCTGTTCGATCCGGTCGCAAAGCTCGGTCAACGCCGGGATCGAGCGGCCGGAAAGGATGACCTGGGCTCCATGCGCCGCCAGGCCCTGCGCGACGGCGCGACCGACGCCACCCGTGGCGCCGGTAACCAGGATGACCCGGCCGGTAAGGGTGGTTGAGGCAGGGCGGTAGGCGAGCAAATCCAATTGCAGATCGTTCAACTGAAATCCCCGGCGCGTAGGATGGTATCGGCTGCCGTTCCGGCTTCGCTGGTTTGCGGATAATCGAGCGTGTAATGCAGTCCACGGCTTTCCCGCCGCTTCAACGCCGCGCGGATGATCAATTCGGCGACCTGGACCAGGTTGCGCAATTCGATCAGATCCGGGGTAACGCGAAAATTGCCATAGTATTCGGCAATCTCCGAGTGCAGCAGATCAACCCGATGACGCGCGCGCTGCAAGCGCTTCGTGGTTCGTACGATACCGACATAGTCCCACATGAACCGCAGCAACTCGTCCCAGTTGTGCGCGACAACGATTTCCTCGTCCGAATTGGTGACGCGGCTTTCGTCCCACGCCGGCAGCTGCTGAGCCATTGGGACATCATCCAAGGTGGCAACGATATCCTTGGCCACGGCATTCGCGAAGACAAGGCATTCGAGCAGCGAATTACTGGCCATCCGATTGGCGCCATGCAACCCGGTGCAGGCAACCTCGCCAAGCGCATAGAGCGATTGCAGCGTCGTCCGTCCGGCCAGATTGGTAACGACGCCACCGCAGGTGTAATGCGCCGCCGGGACCACCGGGATCGGTTGCTGTGTGATGTCGATGCCGAACTCGCGGCAGGTCGCGGAAATTGTCGGAAAGTGCGCCTCGATGAATTCCGGTGACTTGTGGCTGATGTCCAAGTAGACGCAGTCGCTGCCAAGCCGCTTCATCTCGTGATCGATGGCTCGCGCCACGATGTCCCGGGGCGCCAGTTCCAGTCGTGGGTCAAAACGTTCCATGAATCTTTCCCCGTTCGGCAGCTTCAGCTGGCCGCCTTCCCCGCGCAGCGCCTCCGTGATGAGAAATGACTTGGCCGCCGGGTGGTACAGGCAAGTCGGATGGAACTGCACGAATTCCATGTTCGCGACCACGCAGCCGGCGCGCCATGCCATCGCGATGCCATCTCCTGTGGCGACATCGGGGTTGCTGGTGTAGAGATACACCTTGCCGGCACCGCCGGTGGCAAGGACCGTGAACCTGGCCGCCAGCGTCACGATGCGGCTCCGCGGGATATCCATAAGATAGGCGCCGAGGCAGCGATCGGGCGTGATACCTAACTTGCCGGCGGTGATCAGATCGATGGCAATATGGTGCTCCAGCACATGGATGTTCGGACAACGGCGGACCTGCGATTCGAGAGTGTTGGTGATCGACAACCCCGTCGCATCTGCCGCATGGACGACGCGCCGGTGGCTATGACCGCCTTCCTGCGTCAGGTGCAGGCGCGTGCCGTTGTCGGGGTCTTCGACCTTGGTGAACTGCATGCCGAATGAAGCCAGACGCTCGATCTCGCGCCGAGCCTGGCTCACCACGAATTCGACTACCGGCCGCTTGCACAGGCCCGCTCCGGCAACCAGGGTGTCGGCAACATGCGATTCGATGGAATCGTCATCATCAAATACGGCCGAGATTCCCCCTTGTGCATAGCGCGTCGCGCCTTCGCCCAGCGTACCCTTGCAGACGACAGCGATGCGGATCGCGGAGGGACAGGTTTGTGCAAGTTGCAACGCGGTACTGAGCCCCGCGGCGCCGCTACCCAGGATGAGTACATCAAAGAATTCTTGTTGCTGCATCCGCCGTGAAGCCTCGTGTGTCGGGGATTTCAGGAACGTTGATATACTGAGTCAAATCACAAGAACCGCACATGACTCGAACTTACCGCCGACGTGATGGTCTACTTTCACCGAGTCTATGGTCGCTTGGCCGCAATCATACAGGGAGATGTCCCTGATGAGCGACGGTAGCGCAGACCAGACTTTGGTTGAGCGGGTGCAGCAGGGAGACAAGCGCGCATTCGATCTATTGGTGCTCAAGTATCAGCATCGGATTATCAAACTGATAATGCGTTACGTCAGAGACCCCAGTGAAGCAATGGATGTCGCGCAGGATGCGTTCATCAAGGCCTACCGGGCGTTACCCAGTTTTCGCGGCGACAGCGCGTTCTACACCTGGATGTATCGGATCGCTATCAATACGGCGAAAAACCATCTCGTTGCGGCAGGCCGGCGCCCGCTGACCGCGGAGCTTGAGAATGCGGACGGTGAGCAATTGGATCTGGACCTCATCGGATCCGATACGGCCAACCCCGAAAACCTGCTGCTGACGGAGCAGATAAAAAGTAATCTGCTTGAAGTAGTGGAGCAACTTCCAGAAGACCTGCGGACCGCGATCACATTACGCGAAGTTGAGGGTTTGAGTTATGAGGAAATTGCCGCTGCGATGGATTGTCCGGTGGGAACCGTGCGTTCGCGGATTTTTCGCGCACGCGAAGCGATAGATAGACGAATTCAGCCGATGTTGGAACATTGATTGGGTGGTGGCCCAGGCAAATTATGCGTGAAAAACTTGAAATATTGTCGGCGATGGTCGACGACGAACTCGATATCGAATCGCAACAGTCGCTTACCGACGAGTTGCTTGCCAATCCCGCGATGAAGGGTGCGTGGCGGCGATACAATCTGATCGGCGAAGTCTTGCGTGAAGAGTATGCTCGCGAACCGCGCACCGCGATGCGGCCGCAGCCAGTGCAACCTTGGCACCATGTTCCGCAATCGGCTTCGGCGGCCAAACCGCTGCTGGCGCGATGGATGCCGATTGCGGCATCCATGGTGCTGACTGTCGTCGGGACCATTACCGTTACCGGCATGTTGCGTGATGCTCGGCCGAGCCTCGGCCCCGGCGAAATCCGGGCAATCGTCGAGCAATTGCCTGTGGTACAGACGCCGACCGCGGACATGGCCGATGCCGCCGCTTCTGATGCAAACCAAGTCGCGTTGGTGCGTTACGAAGAATCGGTACCGATGGAGCATGACGAGCGGCTCGAAAGCTACATCGTCAATTTCAACGAGCAACGCGTCAATCGCGGCATGCCGGGAGTTCATCCCTATGTTCGGATCGTAGGGTACGAGACGGCACGGTGACTATGCCGATGTCCTGGGACACTCACGTCAGGTATGCCGCCGGAATCGTCATCGCCACTGCGGTTGTGACTGCGGCTGCCGAGTCTCAGCCACAGGCATCCGACATTCTGTACCACATGGCGGAGGCAACCCGGGCGCTGCATTACACCGGGACGTTCGTTTACCACCGGGGCAATCAGATTCACAGCTTGAAGATCGTGCATCGAGGAGAAGTAAATGACGCCGAAGGAAGCGGCGAGTATGAGCGCATGACCTCGCTGACGGGCGCAGCGCGCGAGGTGATTCGCGACGGCTCGCGTGTGGTCTGCATCTACGCGGACAATCGTTCGGTGGTCGTCGAGAAGAGCCCATCGACGAAGTATTTTCCCCTGGCTCTGATCGGGGCATCGAGTGGCATCGGGGAGTATTACCAAATCGAGGTAAAAGGTGACGATCGGGTCGCTGGCCGCGCCACCTGGAACGTGGCGGTACGACCGACCGCGGATGATCGCTACGGCTATGCGATCTGGATCGACAAGGAATCCAAGTTGCCTATGCGATCAACGGTCGTTGACGCCAACGGCCGCATTCTCGAGGAAATCCAGTTCACTTCGCTTACCACACATGACGCCATTCCGGATGCCTGGCTCGAACCCGAATTCGGCAGTGCCGGCTATCGCTGGTTTGCGAACACCAAGCCCGAAGCAGAAGCCGGCGCCGATGATGCCGCGGGCGATACCGTTGACTCGGACTGGAATGTCAGTTGGTTGCCTGCGGGATTCAAAATGCTTGAGGACCATGAGCAAATGGTTTCGGCCAGTCGCGTTCCGGTTCGACATTGGGTGTTTTCTGATGGTCTGGCGATGGTTTCGGTATTCATCGAACAGCTCGATGATGTCAAGAAACCCCTGCGCGGCTTTAGCACACGCGGTGCCGTCAATGCGCTCGGGCGCGTGGAGCGCAAGCATCAGATAACGGTTGTCGGCGAGGTTCCACTGGATACCGTGCGCCGCATCGCCGGCGCTGTCGAATATCGCGATACGCAATAAGCCACCTCGCGATTGGCAGCGGCGCAAGCGCGCAGTGCAGTTTCTCTGCAGTGGTCGCTCGACCACCGAAAATATCATGCAGAGTCCCAGACAATCGCAGCAGATAGCGCCACACGCACCGGGCTGCTACGATGCGTCCCGGCCGAACTCCTGCGTCGGCGTGTCCAGATTAACAGGGTTGCCAGTTCGGGTCTGAGGTACTGGATTTTCCAGGCCAGGTGAAGCCATCTTGGTATGGACCGAGCCGCGGCATTGGGTCCGGCCGGAGCCGACACGCAGGCATCTGTGGCGCAGGCGTTAAGCTTTTGCGTAATTCAAGTTCGGGGCGGGCAGTCTTCGTGTACCTATATCGCAGCCTTTACAGGATTCAGGAGACCTGAAATGAATAAACTCGTGGTGGCAGCATTGGTTACGTGCGTCGCATTCGCCGATGGCGCGCTAGCGGTAGATACTGGCAATTGCAAACGGCCTGCGACAAAGCCGGAGATCCCGAACGCTGCCTCCGCGACGGAAGCGGAAATGCTTGCCGCAAGGAATGCTGTGAAGTCCTACAATGACGAAGGCCAGGTCTATCTCGAATGCCTGAAACAGCTCCAGGCAGCACGACCAGACGCGGCTCAGACGGACGCTGCCGCGACGGTCGCCAAGCGGCAGGAGGATGACACTGATGCGCTGGTCGACCTCTACAATGGAATGGTTGACGACATGCACGCCGTCGCTGACAGCTACAACGAGGCGGTGCGCACGTACAAGGCCCGCACCAAGAAATAGCAGGCCATGCGGACCGTCGGTGCCAAGCCGGCCTGAAACTCCGTAATCCGCAGCCTCGTAACCGCGCCGGTCGAGGCGGTTACGAGGCTGCCGGAAGGTTCATCGGATCAGGACTTGGTCCGCCAACTGTCCGCATAGTTCTCCCGCGCCTCGCGGGCATACGGAGTCGGGGAGACCAGCACGCGGATTTCGGCCTGTCTGTGCTCCTCGACGGACGTCTTGCCGGTCTGCTCGGGTTCGCCCCAAAGCAGCGTCAACTGATCGCCAATTTTCACGTCGGCATCGACCACGCCGAGCGATAGCACGCAGCGCTCGTTGAAGGAGTAACCATTGAACATCGACATCCCGAGCATCTTGCCGTCGCGCATCAAGCAGTCGGCGCTGCTGGAGGCATAGTTCGGCTGCGGAAAATCGATCCACTTGCACGGTGTGCCTTCCTCGAATGACGACGCGATGACCTTGATGACATCGTCGCGATTCCATTCCAGCGTGACCTTTTGCCGATTCTTGCGGTCCTTCATCTTTGCCAGTGCGTCCTTGCCGATGAAGTCGGATTTCCAGCCGATGTAGAAGCCATAGCCGAGTTCAAACGGATTGACGTAGTAATCCTCGATATTGTCGCTGACGAAACTGCCACCGATCGAGCCAACGGCTTCGTAGCTGTCTGCACCGAGCCAGTCACGATAGTCCTGCATCATGCCAGCGCCTGTATAGATGCCGGGCAATGGTGATGGAATCCAGCCGGATTCGAGCGTGTTGGTCGAGTAGGCGCGGCTGCCGACCAAACGCAGATCCACACCAACCTCGCGCGCAGCCTCCTGAATGGTCGATTGGATGTAGTGCTTGTCAGCATAGGGTCCCCAGATTTCGAGGCCGGGTGCGCCGGCCATGCCGTGACGCAGCGCCTGCACCCGCCGGGAGCCGACTTTGATCCAGTCGACGTTGAAGAACTTGATGTCCGGCACCGGGCCGCCATTGATGCGGTCGAAGATTTTATTCGCCTCGGGCCCCTGAATCTGGAAGCGATAATGGGTGCGGTAGATCGCCTTGCCATCGGGCCGGCTGTCCGAACGGGGGTCGTGCGTCAGACGGACCTTGAAGTTGTTGATGGCCTGCTGGAACCGGATCCAATTCGCGGTCGGCGCGCGTCCGACGAGAACGAACTTATCCTCGCGTTCGCGAAAGATGATCATGTCGCCGATGACATGACCTGCCGGCGTCACCGGCACGAAGTGCTTGGCGCGATTCAGATCGAAATTGGCGAAGCTGTTGATGCCGACATGGTCGAGAAACCGGGCGGCATCCGGACCTTCGACGATGAGTTCGTCCATATGATGACTCTGGTCGAACAATACGGCCGAATGGCGCCAGGCCGCCTGCTCGCTGCGCCAGTTCGAAAACTCCGGCGCGACGACCGGGTAGACGTACATGCCTACTTTCGAGTTGCGCAGCAGGTTCACGGCGTTGCCGTGGGCCTTGATCAATGAACTGAGATTTTGTTGCGACATAGTCTCTCCCTTCCCGATGAACTAAGCGTGTTGTGAATGGAATTGATCAGCAGTTTCATGATCTCATAAATCATGGTAGTGACAAATTGCTGAGGGTACTTGGTGAACCAAGGAAAGTTCAGGGTAAGGGGCAAATAACCGCGCTGACAAAAACATCGGGCGACTGCGCTCAGGGGTGGCATATCCTGACCAGCGGCCGCGTCGCAGTGGTGTAGCCGTCCGTGCTCAAGATAGTGTGGCGCAACGCACCCCCAGTCGAAACCGTAGCTCAAACTGGTGCGGACAGAAGACTTGGCCGGTGTCATACCGGCCAAGTCGGTGAGTCAACGCTCGGCCTGCGTCTGGGGCCCTGGTGAGATCGAAGCACTACTTGATGAGACGTAACGCGTAGGGCACGCGGAACGGCTTGCCTTCCGATGCTTTTACCGCGCCCATGATGCAGAACACGAGATGGCAGATGCCGACCGCGACGATGACCAGAACTCCGATCAGGATCAGCGACAGAATCAAACCCGCGCAGTAGCCGAGGATCGCTGTTATCGACCAGTTCAGGGCCTCTTTAGCCTGGTCCTGAATGTAGGGGTCGTCCTTTTTGATGAGATAGAACACCAAGCCTGGAATGAAACCGAAAAATATCGTACCGATCCAGGTCAGCAAGGCGATGTTTTTCGAATCCTGAGACACCACTGTTGTCGCGACGTCGTCGTTCATTGGGCTCACCCTCGGTAGGCAGGTGCGTAAATCCAGCAAGGAACTCCGTTAGGTGCATGGCCGCACCATCGCACCGAGCACCAGCCCGATTATAACGGTGGGGCCAATGTTTATGCGCGCTGAACGGGCGGGGTTCGATCAGCGCTCGAATTCACTACCATGCAACGACGACCACGCCGCATGTTCCAGTAGACCGATCAGTGCCCAAACCTCGGATGGAGCGGCATGGCCGTAATCAACGATTAGGCTGAGTTCCTGATCCGTTTCGAGCAACACGATGGCCCAGGCGTCGGTACCCGGAATGCCGTACAGCGTGTCGCCGGTGCTATCGCCCGCGCCATGATCCAGCGCTGCGAGGTAAGCACGCAGCCTGGCGGCAAGCGTGGCATCAAGTCTCGCGATTACCTGACCGTTTGGCAGTGCGGCGCCTGGCGGAAATCCCTGCCCGGTGTACAGCACGCTGTCGTCGGAGTAGAGAAACATCGTGTACGACGGACACGGTTCCTGTGGACAGCTACGACTACGTTCCAGCCCGATACGGCGATAGGTCTGCATCGGATGAGGGTGATCGGGCTCCTCGGGCAAATGCACGACTGGCTGTATCCGGTCAGCCCGGGACAGCAGCAGGTCGCCGATTTCCCCGGCCCACGCCAGATGATTGCCCAGTACCAGCGGTAACAAGCCCGCCAGCGCAACCTGGGGCACTCGGCTGCTCACGGCCGTGATCCCGATTGCAGGATCGCGCGCCACGCCTCGACCTTGGCGGCAAGGGTGAGCGCGGCGTGCGCCGGGCTGGTCGAGGGTAGCCGAACAAGTGGCAGAGTCCGGTTGCCACGCAGTCTTGGGACAACGTGTCGCCGAAAGAGCGTGGCAGCCGCGGCGCCGTTGCAGCAGACCCGTTCGATTGCCTGATGGGTCGCAAAGAACTGGGCGAAATCATTGACGCGGATGGATCGGGGCTCGATGTCCGCATCGAGGCTGGAGCGGCGGCGGCATGCGGCGAGCACGTCCCAGACGGCGATATACCGCGCTTGCAGGGCTGCCACGCGTTGCTCATAAGAGAGGTCGCGCGGCAGATCGAGCAGTGTCTCGAGGATGGTCCAGAAGGCGTTGCGCGGATGCGCGTAATATTGCCCAGCGCGGAGCGATGCCGCGCCGGGCATCGAACCGAGGATCAGTACCCGCGCATCGGCACTGGCGATCGGCTGCAGGCAGTAGATCGTCGGCAGGGAATCATTCTCGGGCCACCGGCCGGTGGCCCGCGCGGCGCGGGTCGGCGCAGCACGGACCACCCGGTCGGTCGCGAATGGCATCGTTACTTGGCGAGTTGGCGCAGCACGTAGTGCAGGATGCCGCCGTTCTTGTAGTAATCCCACTCCTTTGGCGTGTCGATGCGGACCGTACACTTGAACTCGACCTTCTTGCCGTCGGCGGCAGTCGCGATGATCGTCACCTCTCGGGCGCCATCGGTCAGACCGACGATCGAGTAGCTTTCGGTGCCGCTCAAGCCGAGCGTCTCCGCGTTCTGTCCGGCCTTGTAGACCAACGGCAGGACGCCCATGCCAATCAAGTTCGAACGATGGATGCGCTCGAAACTTTCCGCGATTACGGTATGGACTCCCAGCAGCATCGTGCCCTTGGCCGCCCAGTCGCGTGACGACCCGGTGCCATATTCCTTGCCGGCGAGGATCAACAGCGGGGTACCCTCGGCCTGATAACGCATCGAGGCATCGTAAATGGTCATCTGCTCGCCAGATGGCTGATGGCGGGTCCAGCCGCCTTCGGTCCCAGGGGCAATCTGGTTGCGCAGGCGGATATTGGCGAATGTGCCGCGCATCATCACTTCATGATTGCCGCGCCGCGAACCATAGGAATTGAAGTCCGCCGGCTGCACCCCGTGTGCGACCAGATACTTGCCGGCCGGACTGTCCGCCTTGATGTTGCCGGCGGGCGAGATGTGGTCGGTCGTGATGCTGTCTCCGAGTTTGGCGAGCACGCGCGCATTGGCGCACGGTTTGATGCCCGGCGGGTTCAACGTCATGCCACGGAAGTACGGCGGGTTCTGCACGTAGGTCGATTTGTCGTCCCAGCGGTAGCGGCTGCCAGTCGGTGCCGCGAGTGCGACCCAACGCTCATCACCCTTGAAAACATCGCGGTAGCTTGCGGCATACATCGTCGCGTCGACCGCTTTGGCAAGCGTATCGGAAATCTCTTTCTGGCTCGGCCAGATCTCCTTGAGATAGACCGGCTTGCCGGCCGGATCCTGGCCGATCGGATCCTTGGTCAAATCGAGATCCAGTGTGCCAGCGATCGCATACGCGACTACCAGCGGCGGCGACGCCAGGAAGTTCATCTGCACTTCGGCGTGGACGCGGCCCTCGAAATTGCGATTGCCGGACAACACCGAGCAGGCTACGAGTTTGCCATCCTTGATGGCCTGCGACACCGCCGGTGGTAGCGGGCCAGAGTTGCCAATGCAGGTCGTGCAGCCGTAGCCAACGGTGTTGAATCCGAGCGCGTTCAATGGCGCGCTGAGGCCCGCTCGATCGAGGTAATCGGTGACGACTTTTGACCCTGGTGCGAGACTGGTCTTGACCCACGGCTGCGAGCGCAAGCCGCGCTCACGTGCCTTCCTTGCCAGCAAGCCCGCACCGATCAGCACCGAGGGGTTCGAGGTGTTGGTGCAAGAGGTAATCGCGGCGATGACCACGGCGCCATCGCGCAGGTCGTAGTCGCGTCCCTGATCGGACACTTTGACGCTGCCGTCGCCGGTGCGATTGGCGACGAGCGCCGGCAGGCTGTCGCGATAGACCTGCCGGGCATTCGCCAGCGGAACGCGGTCCTGTGGACGCTTTGGGCCAGCCATCGACGGCACGATCGTGCCCATGTCGAGTTCGAGCGTATCGGTATAGACCGCTTCAACCTTGGCATCGCGCCACAGCCCAGTGGCCTGGGCATAGGCTTCGACCAGCGCAATCTGCGCCGGGTCGCGGCCGGACAAGAGCAGGTAATTGATGGTCTCGGCATCGATCGGGAAGATGCCGCAGGTCGCACCGTATTCCGGCGCCATGTTGGCAATGGTCGCGCGATCGGCGAGGCCAAGGTTGTCGAGGCCAGGCCCGAAGAATTCGACGAATTTTCCAACCACGCCCTTCTTGCGCAGCATTTGCGTGATGGTCAGCACGAGATCGGTCGCGGTCGATCCTTCGGGCATCCGCCCGGTCAGGCGCATGCCGATCACTTCCGGGATCAGCATCGTCACCGGCTGGCCCAGCATCGCCGCTTCCGCTTCGATGCCGCCAACGCCCCAGCCGAGCACGCCGAGGCCATTGATCATCGTTGTGTGCGAGTCGGTGCCGACGACGGTATCCGGATAGGCGATCGTGGCGCCATCTCGTTCTGCAGTCATGACGGTCCGCGCCAGGTGCTCCAGGTTGACCTGATGCACGATGCCCGTGTTCGGCGGCACGACCTTGAAGTTCGACAGTGCCTGCTGGCCCCACTTGAGGAAATAGTAACGCTCCTCGTTGCGGCTGTACTCGATGGCGGAGTTCTGCGCCAGCGCATCGGGCTGGCCAAAGACATCGACCTGCACCGAGTGGTCGATCACGAGTTCGGCCGGTGACAGCGGATTGATCCTGGTCGGATCGCCGCCCAGCGCCTGCATCGCGTCGCGCATCGCCGCGAGATCGACCACGGCAGGTACGCCGGTGAAGTCCTGCATCAGCACGCGGGCGGGGGTGAACGCAATCTCGCGACTCGGTTCGGCCTTGGCGTCCCAGTTCGCCAGCGCCTCGATGTCCTCGCGCGTGATGTTCAGGCCATCCTCATGCCGCAGCAGGTTCTCCAGCAGGATTTTCTGCGCATAGGGCAAGCGGTCGATCGGATACTGGCCGGTGAGTTTCTTCAGGTTGTAGATGACGTAATCGCGGCCTCCAACCTTGAGGGTGGCGCGGGTATCGAAGCTGTTGGTCATTGGGACTCCATCGTTTCGGGGCAGGTGAAAGGTGCGAATTATCGGCGATCTTCAGGTGCAGGGTAAGCCGCAATAGCGGGCCGTGATGATGCCGCCGCCGAGGCAGACTTCGCCCTGATAGAAAACGAC
The DNA here is from genome assembly GCA_020845935.1 of Gammaproteobacteria bacterium. Taxonomy (GTDB): domain Bacteria; phylum Pseudomonadota; class Gammaproteobacteria; genus JADLEV01. Next base: position 296 of record JADLEV010000045.1, on the reverse strand, counting down.
CGACTGGCCGGGGGTGACGGCACGCTGCGGCTGCTCGAACCGAACCCGGCAACGATTGGCATCGAGCGCCTCGACGGAGCAGGCCTGATCCGGTTGCCGATAGCGGGTTTTTGCTCGGCAAGGCAGCGGCAGGGCCGGAGGTCGCCCGGCAATCCAGGTCAGATCCGTGACCTCGAGCGAATCACTCAGCAGCAGTGGATGGTCATGGCCTTGCGCGACGATCAGCACGTTGCGGCCAACGTCCTTGTCGACCACATACCATGGTGCGTCCGGGGCGCCACGAACACCGCCGATGC
>JADLEV010000044.1 GCA_020845935.1 Gammaproteobacteria bacterium | reverse complement strand
AGGTGCGCAGTTCGCGAAAGGTATGGCCGAGCCGGTGGAAGCCAATCGTCCACAGATTCTGTCCTGGCGGCATGGTCTCCGCCTGCTTGCGTTCGCGCAGCAGCAGGAACGTCGGCAATCCCGCAACCAGGAAGAACAGCCCCGACCATGCGGCCACCAGACGATAGCCGGTCGCGCCGGCCCAGAAATGGGTGATGGCGACCGCACCGGCGAGGGACAGCAAACCGCCGACATAGCCCATGGTCCAGCCGAAGGCCGAGACGCGGCCCATATCGCGATGGTCGGCGAGTTCGGGCAGGAACGAGGCGAGGAAGTTCTCGCCCGCGGCGAAGAACAGGTAAGCGGCGATGAAATGCACCATGCCCCAGGCCGCCGCGCCGGGCGGAACGAGGCCCAGCGTCGTCGTCAAGGCGACACAGCCGAGATAGGACCAGAACAGCAGCCTCTTCTTGGCGCCGAAGAAATCACCGAGGGCACCGAGCAGCGGCGCGCTCACCAGCACGAACACTTCGGTGATCATTCCGGACATCGCCCATAACTGACGGCCACGCGACGGATCGCCGGGGACGATGTACTCGATGAAGTACACCTGGAACATCGTCGTCAGGATCACCAGCGTGAATGCCTGATTGGCGAAGTCGAACATCGCCCAGCCGAGGATTTCCTTGTTGAACCAGTGTTGCCGTGCCATCGTCATCGCATCCAAGTGCGGCGGAGTATATCCGGCGGCACCGCAGGACAAGGCGTTTCAACGCCGGGCGGATGGTTTCGGGTCCGCCAGGCTGTTAGGCTTGAACTGCGGCCATGACCGTACCGGGGAGGAGCCACCATGAACCGATTGGGCCGACGCCGCGGCGTCGATATCGTTCTGCTGTTGACCTTCATACTTGCGGCAACGACCGCCACCGCGCAGCGGCAGCGGACCGGTGGCTTGAATCAGGAGCAGCTCGACGAGTTGTCGCACAAGCACGATGGCTACTACGGCGCGCTGGCGCCGCAGAATCTCGCGGCGCCGCGGCCAAAGCCGCCATTCGATCTGACCAGCACCTGGTTCATCGACCTGCGCCGCGCCTTCTCGGACTTTATGTTCGGCCCGCCGTATCCCGAATTCTTCGAGCCGGGGCAGACCGCACTGCGCGAAGCGGCCGAGGCACGCGCGGCCGGCAGGTCCTACCGCGACAGCATCGGCCGCTGCTATCCGGCCGGCATGCCAATGATCATGACCCGGGTCTGGCCGATCGCGATGATCCAGTTGCCGACCGCGATCTATCAGGTCTACGGCTTCACCAACAGCCTGCGGATCATTTACCTCGACGGCCGTCAGCACACCGATCCCGATCTCGCCATCCCGACCTACAACGGTGAATCCATCGGCCGCTGGGAGGGCGATGAACTGGTGGTCCACACCAAGTATTTCGAAACCAACGAGCACTGGATCGACAGCGGCATTCCGATCAGTGACGCGTTCGAGATCGTCGAGCGCTATCGGCTGGTGGAGGACGGCACGATGCTCGAAATCGAATTCACGCTGACCGACCCGAACAACTGGAAGGGTGAATGGAAGAGCACCAAACGCTGGCTGCGCTCCGACTACAGCGATATTCCGGAAGTCGAGTGCCTGCCGAATCTGAACGAGGACATTCCAGGGACCGACAAGGGTCAGGCCGAGACGGAGCGTCGTGAGCGCGAGGCGACCGGAGCTAGGTAGGCTCGGATCGAGTCCCTCCTGCACCTGTGCAGAGAAGGCTGGTCCGGCACCGATCCGCACCAGCCTCCGAGGCACTGATCCGCAAGACTTCCCTAACGCGCGCCTTCGCCCGCGCCTGCCTCCGGCGGGTCACCATCCAGCCGCTTGCCGTCGGCGAGCAAGACGCTGACGTAATAGCCGCCGGGCGTGCCGTCGCGCAGCGGAAAGATCGTGACTGTCACCCGATCACCCTTTTGCAGCGAGGTTCGTTTCCAACCGCGCCTAACCAGGTTGTTCGGACTGCCCATGACCACGGGCCAACTGCTGATCTTGCCGTCGCTGCCGGTGACATCGACCCGAAACGACGCGTGCGGATTGGACCAATTGAATTCGGTGACCACGCCGGCGATATCGACCCGGCGCGTCTGGTCGTACATCGCGCCGGAATGATGCAGCCGTGCCGGTACCGAATACACCAGCAGCGCCGCCGTCAGTATCGCAATCATCGCTTTTTTCATCGCCTGCCATCCCCTTTCGCAACAAGCTACCCGACCCACGCTCATGGCACGGTCGGCACGTTGATGGGTCCGTCGCTCGGGGCACGGTTCGGATCGCCGAGCACGGTACCGTCCGCAAGCGTCACCGCCAGAAACAAGCCACCCTTGCTGCCGTCGCGCAGCGGATGCAGCACGATGGTGACCTTCTGCCCGGCTTGCAGCGTGTCCTTGCGCCAACCCTGCCGCCGCAGATTGTTGGGGCTGTTCATCGCCAGTTGCCAGGTGTCGATGGCGCCTTGTTCGCCGGTGACATCGAGATAAATCAGCGCGTGCGGATTGGTCCAGACGAACTGCTTCACGGTGCCCGCCAGCGTGATCTTCCTGGTCTGGTCGAACAAAGCGAAGGAATGATGCGCCACGGCACTGCCACTGAGCACACACAGGAATGCAACCCTACAGAACCATCGGTTCATTGGAATCCCCCTCGGCTGTGAGCAACGAAGGCACGCTATCCCCCCACCGTGCCCGGTACACTGCGATAAAGACTACGCCACCCTGCTGCCATACATATATAGTTGGCACCAGCCCCACAATCCACTCCTGACCGTGTGTCGGGAGAACGAGGGAGATCCCATGCGCGTATCGATTTCCTCATCCGGTATCAAAGCCGCCGTTTTCCTCACCACCATCGCCAGCACTCCGGCCGCGCTCGCCGAGCCTCCCGCCACCGCGCATCCGCAAGGGCACTATGCGACACTCGACAAGCTGCCGGACTGGGGCGGAGTGTGGTTTCTGCAGCGCACTCCGGCCGGCACCAAAGTCGAACAGCCGGAGTTCATCGGCGAATACCTCGCCGATTACCAGCGCTGGCAGCAACTCGTCCGCGACAACCAGGGCCAGGCGCCGCGGCGCGGCTCGAACTGCCGGCCGCCGGGAATGCCGGGCATGATGGGCACGGCGCAGTACCCGATCGAATTCCTGTTCACGCCCGGCCGCGTCACCATCCTGCACGAGGCCTGGATGCAGTGGCGCAAGATCTGGACCGATGGCCGTCCGCATCCGGACGATCTCGAGACCGGGTTCTTCGGCCATTCGATTGGCAGCTGGGACGGCGACACCCTGGTCGTCGACACGGTCGGCATCAAGGACACGGTCGACCTCGGTCAGGGCATGCGCCATAGCGATCAGTTGCGGATCAGCGAACGCTTTCACCTCGCGCCGGGCGAGCCGGACACCTTGGTCATCGAGATGGTCGTGACCGATGCCAAGGCCCTGGCGAAACCGTGGCACCGCCGGTTCGCCTACAGTCGCGACCGTGACAGCGAACTGTACGAATTCGTCTGTGCCGAGAACGACCTGAATCCGGTTGATGAAGCCGGCTATACATCGCAACTGATCAGCGAATAGCCGGCGGCGGGAACCGACGAATTGCCGCGATTGCCAGACCAGGCACGCCAAGGCCCGATGCTACAATCGATTACCCATTCCAAGCGAGGGAGGCACCGCACCATGTCGCACCATGATTCGCAGCACAATGAAATCCTGACCCCATACGCCGCACAGCGGCGCACGATGATGAAAGCCGCCGGAGGGGCGCTCACGCTCGGCACCGTCGCCGGCATCTTTGGCGCGACGCTGCCACGCGGCGCATACGCCAAGGACTCGGTCGCTGGTGGCCGTTGTCTGACCATCCTGTATCCCAAGGCCGCGGACACCAGGTTCGACTTCGACTACTACCGCGACCATCATCTGAAACTGATCATGGATCTGTTCGGCAACGCGATTCAGCGCTTCGAACTGCGCAAGGTGATATCGCCAGAAGGCGCGCCACCCGCCGACTTCGTCGCGTCGATCAATATCTGGGTCGGCGATCAGCAGAAGTTCGATGAAGGTGGCCAGCAGCACGGCCCGAAGATGATCGAGGACGTACCGAATTTCACCAACGCGCAACCGGTGATCCAGACCGACGAAATCATCGGCATGGCCGGTTCGCCCTCGTCAGCGACCAAGATCGGCCAGCGCTGTCTGGCGATCGCCTATCCGAACTCGGACGGCGTGAAGTTCGATACCAACTACTATCGTGATCACCACATGCCGCTGATCATGAAGTTGTATGGCGCCGACGCGATCCATCGCTTCGAACTGCGCCGCGGCGTCGCCGCGCAGGATGGCTCGAAGGCGCCTTATGTGGGAAGCATCAACATCTACATCGCGAAGCAGGAGGTGTTCGACAAGGCCGGCACCCAGCACGGGCAAACGCTGCGCGACGACGTGCCGAACTTCTCGAGCGTCAATCCGATCGCACTGACGACCGAAATCGTCGGCCTGGCGCAGACCTAAGCGGTACGCAGCGGGGACGGCACTACCGCCGTCTCCGCTTTTGTTTCACCACCGGGTTCTGGAGGGGGCAACTCATGAGCAACATGCTGAAGGAGTTCAAGGAGTTCGCGGTACGAGGCAACGTCGCCGACATGGCGGTCGGCATCATCATCGGCGCCGCGTTCGGCAAGATCGTGACGTCGATGGTCAACGATGTCCTGATGCCGCCGATCGGCAAGCTGATGGGCAACGTCGACTTTTCCGATCTGTTCATCAATCTCAGCGAGGGCGATTACGCCAGCCTCGAAGCCGCCAAGGCAGCCGGTGCCGCGACCATCAACTACGGCTCGTTCATCAACACGATCCTCGACTTCATCATCGTTGCCTTCTGCGTGTTTCTGCTGGTCAAGGGCCTGAACCGGCTGAAGCGGGAACAGCCGCCGGCGGCACCCGCCGCGCCGCCGCGCAACGAGGTGCTGCTCGAGGAGATCCGCGATCTGCTGGCCAAGCGGAACTGATGCGCACAGCCATCATCGACCCGATCGGGCTCGACAATCTGCACCTCGTCGAGCGCCCGGCGCCGCAACCTGGCCCCGGCGAGATTCTGGTCCGATTGCGCGCCGCGTCGCTGAACTACCGCGATCTGATCGCCGCCGGCGGCGGTTATGGCTCGATGCAGAAACAGGGTGACCTGATCCCGCTGTCGGACGGCGCCGGCGAAGTGGTCGAACTCGGCCCCGGTGTCAGCCGCTGGCGCATCGGCGATCGCGTCATCTCCTGTTTCTGTCCGGACTGGCAAGCCGGTCCGCCACTGCCCGGCTGTTTCGATCACGATCTCGGTGCACGCTGCGATGGCGTCGCGGCCGAACTGCGGACGTTTCGCGAGGATGCCGTCGTCGAAATCCCCGAGTCGCTGTCGTTCCACGATGCGGCGACGCTGCCCTGCGCCGCGGCAACCGCCTGGCATGCGCTGATCGAACTTGGCGAGATTGGACCGGGGCAGACGGTACTGACGCAGGGCACCGGCGGCGTGGCGTTGTTCGCGGTGCAGATCGCGCGGCTCGCCGGCGCCGAGGTGTTCGCGCTGTCCTCGAGCGATCTGAAGCTCGACCGGTTGCGTGCGCTCGGCGCGGCGCACGTCATCAACTATCGCGCCGACCCCGATTGGGGCAAGACCATCGTCAAGCTGACCGGCGGCCGTGGTGTCGATCACGTCGTCGAAACCGGTGGCGGTGACACCTTCCGCCAATCGCTGCGCGCGGTGCGCATCGGCGGCATGATCAGCGTGATCGGGGTGCTCGGCGGCGCGCGCGCCGAACTGAACATCCCGGTCGCGATCATGCAGAACGTACGTCTCCAGGGCATTTCGCCGGGCAGCCGCGCGATGTTGCGCGAACTGGTCGCGGCGGTCGTGCAACACCGGCTGGCACCGGTGATCGACCGCGTCTTCCCGCTCGCCGAGCTGCGCGCCGCGCTGGAGCATCTGCGCGCGCGCCGGCACATCGGCAAGATTTGCATCGATATCTGATGGATACCTATCGCGCGCCGCTGGCGGAGCAGTTGTTCGTGCTGCGCGAACTCGCCGGCAGTGATGTCATCGCGCATTTGCCAGGCTACGAGGACGCGACCCCCGACGTCATCGAAGCGGTGTTGCGCGAGGCGGCGACTTTTGGCGCCGAGGTGCTGGCGCCGCTCAACCAGATCGGCGACCGGCAAGGCTCCCGTCTGGTCGACGGCAACGTCATCACCGCTGCCGGTTTCGCTGCCGCGTATCAAGCCTTCGTCGCTGCCGGCTGGCCCGGCCTCATTGCCGACAAGGCGCGTGGCGGTCAGGGCCTGCCGAATATCGTCGCGGTTGCGGTCAACGAAATCTGGCAATCAGCGAATCTGTCGTTCTCGCTGTGTCCGATGATCACGCAGGCCGCGGTGCTGGCGATCGAAGCGCACGGCAGCGAAACACTGCGCACGACCTATCTGCCGAAGCTCGTCACCGGAGAGTGGACCGGCTGCATGGATCTGACCGAGCCACAGGCCGGCTCCGATCTCGCCGCGCTGCGCACGCGGGCCGAACCCGAGGGCGATCACTATCGCCTCACCGGGCAGAAGATCTTCATCACCTGGGGCGATCACGATGGCGCCGAGAACATCCTTCATCTGGTGCTGGCGCGTCTGCCGGATGCGCCGCCCGGCGTCAAGGGCATCTCGATGTTTCTGGTGCCGAAGTTCCTGGTCGCGGCCAACGGCGCCATCGGTGCGCGCAATGAATTCCGGCCGATCGCCGTCGAGCACAAGCTCGGCATTCATGCGAGCCCGACCTGCGTGATGGAATTCAGCGGCGCGATCGGCTATCTGGTCGGCCCGCCACACGAAGGGCTCGCCTGCATGTTCACGATGATGAACCGTGCCCGGCTGGCGGTCGGCATGCAGGGACTATGCCTCAGCGAACGCGCCTACCAGCGCGCGCTCGCCTATGCCAGGGAACGAATCCAGGGCCGCGCCGCCGATGGCCGCGCCGAGCACGTGCCGATCATCGAACATGCCGACGTGCGGCGCATGCTGCTGCTGCAGAAGGCCGGCATCGAGGCGATGCGCGCATTCTGCTACACCACCGGCGCCGAACTCGATCTCGCGCAGCGCGGACCGGAGTCGGAACGCGGTCGCCACGAAGCGCGCTTCGCGTTGCTGACGCCGGTACTCAAGGGCTGGTGTACCGAGTTGGCGCAAGAGCTGGTCTCGCTCGCGATGCAGGTGCATGGCGGCATGGGGTACATCGAAGAGACCGGTGCCGCGCAGTATGTTCGCGATGCGCGCATCTCGACGATCTACGAAGGCACGACCACGATCCAGGCGCAGGATTTGCTGGGTCGCAAGGTGCTGCGCGATGGTGGCGCCGCGCTCGATGACCTGCTGGCGGATATCCAGGCCAGCGCGGACGCGCTGACCGACACCGAACACGACGAGCTGCGCGTGCTGCACCGGCGTCTTGCGCACGCGCTCGGCCTGCTGCGCGCGGCGCACGATTGGGTGCGTCGCGAACACGCGCGCGATCCGCACGCAATCGGCGCTGCCGCGGCGAATTTCCTGATGTTGTTCGGTACCGTCTGCGGCGGCTGGCAGATGGCCCGAGCCGCCCTCGGCGCGATGCGGCAACACGGCGACGCACGACGCGCCCGCCTCATCACCGCAGCGTTCTATGCTGATCACTTCCTGCCGCGCTGCGACGGCTATTTGCAGGCAATCCTCGCCGGCAGTGGCCGACTGATGGCACTGCCCAACGACGCGTTCTGAATATCTGACGGGCTACCTGGCCGCCGCGGTTGCGGCGAGGTCGTCGCGATAGCGGCGCAGCGTCGCTCGGAAAATCCGCCAGCACCGTCTTGTTCTTGCCGGGCCCACTCTGCTGGCGGCGAACGGACGCGCTCACCATTTTTTTGCGGCGACTTCCTGCAGGATCTCGATATCCAGATCCCGTTCGGCCACCAGCTTCTTCATGCGGCTGTTCTCCACCTCAAGCTGACGCAGTCGCTTGACGTCGACTGCCTGTAGTTGGCCAAAGCGCTTGCGCCAGGCGTCGATCGTCAGGTCGCTGACGGCGTACTTCTTGGCCACTTCTGCCACGGGCATCTTGTCTGCCTCGCGCAGGATCTTGACCATCTGCACTTCCGCATATCGTGTCTTCTTCATGGTCCCCTCGCTTCCCGAAGGGCTATCCTCCCGAATAATCAGGTGGTACGAATATCGCCTAGCAGGTCAGCTCAACGTTCAGAAAAGCCGGATTGCGCTATTCGTTGGCTTTGGCGTATAGACTTCGGGAACGACCATCACCTCGGATCCACTTCCAGCCGTTCGTCGAAGCGAGCGTCTGCAACCTGCGTGGCGCGCCGAGGAACGATTCGAAGGTGGTTTGTCTCGTGGTCATGAATATTCTGAGACACCCACCCATTGACACGTCGACAAGCCCCCGAGTAGCGTCAACCTCGTCGGCAGGATGCCGGCTCTAATGCAAATCCCTGGAGGTCACAGATGACACGGCCCCGCAGCAGTCTCGTTTCCGTCATCGATAACCCTTATTACCACTGCATCGGCCGCTGCGTCCGGCGTGCCTTGCTTTGCGGTGACGATCCGGTCACGGGTAAGTCGTTCGAGCATTGCAAGAGTTGGGGCCGCGAGCGGCTGGCATCGTTGACTGAAGCCTTCGCCACCGAGCTCTGCACGCGCGCGGTCATGAACAATCATTAGCATCTGGTCGCCCGACTCTCACCCGAGCGGGTCTTGGTCTGGACTGACAGAGAAGTTGCCCAGCGCTGGACCCGGTTCTTCACCGGACCGGTAATCATCCAACGCTATCTCCAGGAGGAATCCCTGACCGCCGCCGAGCAGGCGCAGGTTCAGGCGACGCTGAACCTGTGGCGCGCCCGGCTCGCGGACTGGAGCTGGTTCATGCCTTGTCTCAACCAATCGCTCGCCCGGCAGGCCAACGCCGAGGACGGCTGCACCGGCCGGTTCTGGGAGGGCCGTTTCAAGTCGCAGGCACTGTTCAATGCGGGTGCGCTGTTGACCGCCATGACCTATGTCGATCTGAATCCCATCCGGGCGCAGTTGGCCGAGTCTCTTGCCACCTCAGAATTCACCTCGGTGCAGCAGCGGATGCAAACACCAGAAATGAGCCCAGCCCAAGGACCGCGCGCGGCTTGGCCTCGACTCTTGCCCTTCGCCGGGCACGCCGAGGACATCGATGCGCTTCCGTTTCGGTGGCGCGACTATCTGGAACCCGCCGCGTCGACTGGACGTTGCGCCGTTCCCGGCAAGTGAGGATTCATCCCGGAAATGCCTTCATCGCTATTGTGCCGACTCAGCCTCAATCCCGGCACCTGGCTCAGCACTGTGTTCGCGCGCCAAGCACGCTTCGAATCCTTCATCGGCGCACCCAGGCGTCTGCAATCTCTCGCCATGCGCCGAGGATGGCATTGGATCCGAGGCGTCGATCGCTTGCGAGTGCTTTACGCCAGGGCCATCGAGTAGGTTCCAGCTTTCATTTCAGTCGCGCCATCGCCTGCGCGTCTCACGATGGCGGTACGCGCGAGGGATTGCTGCGCCAGAGCCCTGCTCGCCGCGGCGCGGATATTCGAAGACGGTGCCCTCGAAGTGCCGCTGGAGGCGCGCTATGCTGGCTGGCAGAGCGCGGCGGCGCAACGGATGCTCGGCGGGAGACGGTTCGCTCGAAGAGAACGCGGCACGCGTACTGGGCGATGAGCTCAACCCGACGCCGCGCTCGGGCCGGCAGGAGTTGCTGGAAGACACCGTCAACCGCTATCGGTAACCTGGTCGCAGGCGCCCTACCCAGATCAAAGTCATGACCACGAACCAGCCGACCTCACTGCTCGATCGCACGATGCACACGTTGCTGGAGCAGTGGCGCCGCATCGCCGATGCCGCACGCTTGCGGCTGGCGGGCTCCGCCTGCGATCCGTCGCTGCCGGAGGCGGATCTCGTGCGCGTGCGCGCCCGCGTGACCGCCTGCATCGAGGCGCGCGGTGGTGACGTCTCGGCGCGCGCCCGCGCCGCCGATCTGGGTCACCTCTACCTCGCGCTCGACGAGGACGGCAAACACCGGTTCCTGTCGCTGCTGGCCGAGGAGTTCGCGACCGACCAGGAGGCCGTCAGCGCCGCCGCGGCGGAGTTTCTGGCGGCCGAGGACGATGCCTCGCGCCGCCTTGCCGAGGCGAAGCTCCGCGAGGCGCTGATCCCGCCGCGCGCCAGGCTGCTGACCCAATTCACCGCACTGCCCGATGGCGTCAAGTTCCTGGTCGATCTCCGCGCCGATGTGCTGCAGCGCCTGCGCGGCGACGTGGCGCTGCAAGGTCTTGACGATGATCTGCGGCGGATGCTGGCCGCCTGGTTCGATGTCGGTTTCCTGGAACTGCGGCGGATCACCTGGGACACCTCGGCCGCGCTGCTGGAAAAGCTGATCCGCTATGAGGCGGTACACGCGATCCAGTCCTGGCAGGATCTGAAAAACCGGCTCGATTCCGACCGGCGCTGCTTCGCCTTCTTCCATCCCCGCATGCCCGACGAGCCGCTGATCTTCGTCGAGGTGGCGCTGGTCACGCAGATGGCCGGCAACATCCAGGCGCTCCTGGATGAAAGCGCCGCCGCGCTCGATCCGCAGGAGGCCAAGGCGGCGATTTTCTACTCCATCTCGAACGCGCAACGGGGACTCGCCGGCATCAGCTTCGGCAACTTCCTGATCAAGCGGGTGGTGGACCTGCTCGCGCAGGACTTCCCCAGGATCGAGATCTTCGCGACGCTCTCGCCGGTTCCGGGATTCCGATCCTGGATCGAGCCGCTGCTCGCAGATCCCCATGGGGATCTGTTGCTGCCCGCCGAGGCGCAAGCTCTGTTGCAACTCACAAACAAGGCCTCAGCCGGTGAGGCGCTGGCGAGCCTGCTCGCCGGGCCGTGGCCCGCGCAGACCGAGGCGGTGCGCCTGCTGGAAGCGCCTTTGACGCGGCTCTGCGCGCGCTACCTGGTACGCGAGACGCGAGCGGACGGGCGGCCACAGGATGCCGTCGCGCGCTTTCACCTCTCCAACGGTGCGCGCATCGAGCGGATCAACTGGCTCGGCGATACCTCGGCCAAGGGCCTGCGCGAGTCGGCCGGGATGATGGTCAACTACCTGTACAAGCAGAGCGAGATCGAAATCAACCACGAAGCCTACGCGAGCGATGGCAAGGTCGCGGCATCGAGCGTCGTCCTCGGCCTGGCCAGGCGCTGACGAGGGAGAACTCGATGAAAACGATCAAGGGCCCGGGCATTTTTTTGGCGCAGTTCGCGGGTGATGCGGCGCCGTTCGATTCCTGGCATGGCATCACCGACTGGGCCGCCGATTGCGGCTACGATGCCGTGCAGGTGCCGAGCTGGGATGTGCGTTTGTTCGATCTGGATCGGGCCGCGGCGTCGAAGACCTATTGCGAGGATCTGGCCGGCATCGCGCGCAACAACGGGGTCGCGATCAGCGAGCTGTCAACGCACTTGCAGGGACAACTGGTCGCGGTGCATCCGGCCTATGACGATGTGTTCGACGGGTTCGCGCCGCCCGCGGTGCGGGGCAAACCGACGGAGCGCGCGGCCTGGGGCGTCGATCAGGTGAAGAAATGTCTGACCGCGTCGCGCCATCTTGGCCTCTCGGCAATGGCGACCTTTTCCGGCGCACTGGCTTGGCCGTTTCTCTATCCCTGGCCGCAGCGGCCGGCTGGTCTGATCGAGACCGCGTTCGACGAACTGGCGCGACGCTGGCGGCCGATCCTCGATCACGCCGAATCCTGCGGCGTCGATGTCTGCTTCGAGATCCATCCGGGCGAGGATCTGCACGACGGCATCACTTATGAAATGTTCTGGGAGCGGGTCGGCCGACATCCGCGCGCCTGCATGCTGTATGACCCGTCGCACTACGTGCTGCAATGCCTCGACTATCTCGCGCACCTCGACATCTACCACGAGCGCATCCGGATGTTTCATGTCAAGGACGCCGAGTTCAATCCGACCGGACGCCAGGGCGTTTACGGTGGATATCAATCGTGGGTCACTCGCGCCGGCCGGTTCCGCTCGCTTGGCGATGGCCAGATCGACTTCGGCGCGATCTTCTCGAAGCTCGCGCAGTACGACTATCCGGGCTGGGCCACGGTCGAATGGGCGTGCGCGCTGAAGAATGCCGAGGACGGCGCGCGCGAAGGCGCCGAGTTTGTCCGTGCCCACCTCATCCGCGTCACCGGGAAGGCCTTCGACGATTTTGCGGGCGGCGGTCGCGACGCGGCGTTGAATCGGCGGTTGCTGGGCATCGGCTAAGGAGACACGCTCATGACCATCGAAGCAACGGAACAAACACGACGCCCGCGCATCCGGCTCGGCATGGTGGGTGGCGGTACCGGCGCCTTCATCGGCGCGGTGCATCGCATCGCGGCGCGGCTCGACGACAGGTTCGAGCTGGTCGCGGGCGCATTGTCCTCGACGCCGGAGCGCGCGCTCGCCTCCGGCGCCGAGCTCGGCCTCGACCCGCGCCGCACGTACACCGACTTCAAGGAGATGGCGCGACGCGAGGCGCGGCACAAGGATGGCATCGAGGCGGTCGCGATTGTGACGCCGAACCACCTGCACTTCACGGTCGCGCGCGAGTTCCTGAAACGCGGCATCCACGTTATATGCGACAAGCCGCTGACCTCGAACCTGCGCGACGCGAAGGCGCTCACCCGACTCGCCGGCGAGAGCACCGCGCTGTTCATCCTGACGCACAACTACACCGGCTATCCGATGATCCGCCACGCCCGCGCATTGGTGCAGGCGGGCGAGCTCGGCACAATCCGCGTCGTGCACGTCGAGTACCTCCAGGACTGGCTGGCCGAGCCGATTGAGCAGACCGGCCAGAAGCAGGCGGCATGGCGCACCGACCCGGCCCAGTCCGGCGCCGGCGGCGCGACCGGCGACATCGGCACGCATGCGTTCCATCTCACCGAGTTCGTCACCGGCCTCGAAGTCGAGGCGCTGTCGGCCGAGGTCCATACCTTCGTCCCGAACCGGCGACTCGATGACAATGCGCACGCCCTGCTGCGCTTCGGCAGCGGCGCGCGCGGCATGCTTTGGTGCAGCCAGGTCGCGGTCGGTCACGAGAACGGGCTGAAACTGCGCGTCTACGGATCGAAGGGCGCGATCGAATGGGCACAGGAGGATCCGAACTATCTGCAGGTCACACGGCTCGGCCAGCCGCCGCAGCGCATCAGCCGCGGCGGTGCCGGCGCCGGTCCGGCCGCGGCGCGGCTGACCCGGACGCCGTCGGGTCATCCCGAGGGGTACCTCGAGGGCTTCGCCAACATCTACGCCGAAGCGGCCGCAGCGATCCATGCCAAACGCACCGGCACGCCGCTCGATCCGGAGGTGATCTATCCGACCGTGCGGGACGGCGTGCGCGGCGTCGCCTTCGTCGAGGCCTGCGTCGCGTCATCGCGCAAGAACGCCGCCTGGGTGACACTCTTTCCGCCGCGTTGACAGCGCCTGATCGCGCCGGTACGTTGCATCCTTTTTTCGCGCTAGAGTGCCCGCCATGAGCAATTTTCCAAGGATCGAACGGCTGCCGCCGTATGTCTTCAATCAGGTCGACGCATTGAAGATCGCCGCCCGACGCGCCGGCGAGGACATCATCGATTTCGGCATGGGCAATCCCGATCAGCCGACCCCGCAGCACATCGTCGACAAGCTGGTCGAGTCGGCGCAGCGCGGCGACACGCATCGGTATTCGCAGTCGCGTGGCATTCCGCGGCTGCGCCGCGCGATCTGCTCCTGGTACCGCGACCGCTTTCAGGTCGAACTGGATCCGGAGACCGAAGCGATCGTCACCATCGGCTCGAAGGAAGGCTTGGCGCACCTGGCGCTGGCGATGGTCGAGCGCGGCGACACCGTGCTGGTCCCCAATCCGGCGTATCCGATCCATCCCTATGGCTTCGTCATCGCCGGCGCCGATATCCGCCATGTGCCGATCGGCGAGGACCTCGATGTCTTTTGCGCCGAGCTGGAGAAGGCGATCCGCGAACTCTGGCCAAAGCCCAAGGCGCTGCTGCTGAATTTCCCGAGCAACCCGACCGCTCAGTGCGTCGAGCTGGGTTTCTTCGAACGCATCGTCGCGATCGCGCGCGAACACAACATCTGGGTGATCCAGGATCTGGCCTATGCCGACCTCGTCTTCGATGGCTATGTCGCACCGTCGATCATGCAGGTGCCCGGCGCGAAGGACATCGCCGTCGAATTCTTCACGCTGTCGAAGAGCTACAACATGCCCGGCTGGCGCGTCGGCTTCATGGTCGGCAACCGCGAACTGGTGCAGGCACTGGCGCGGATGAAGTCCTATCTCGACTACGGCACCTTCACGCCCATCCAGGTCGCCGCAATTGCCGCGCTGGAAGGGCCGCAGCAGTGCGTGCAGGAGATCCGCGATCTCTATCAGGGCCGCCGCGACGCGCTGTGCGACGGCCTCGAATCGATCGGCTGGCAGGTGACGCGGCCGAAGGCGACGATGTTCGTCTGGGCCAGGATTCCGGAGCCATTCCGCGCCGAAGGCTCGCTCGAATTCGCCAAGATGCTGCTGCGCGAGGCGAAGGTCGCGGTCGCTCCCGGGGTTGGCTTCGGCATCTATGGCGACGAGTACGTGCGCTTCGGCCTCATCGAAAACCGCCATCGCACCCGCCAGGCGGTACGTGGCATTCGCGACCTGCTGCGCACGCGGGACGTCAAATGAGCCAGCTCGCTCCGGTCCGTGTCGGCCTGCTCGGGCTCGGCACCGTTGGCGGCGGCACCATCAACGTGCTGCGCCGCAATGCCGCGGAAATCACCCGGCGCGCCGGCCGCGCCATCGCGATCCGCTGCGCCACGGCGCGCTCGATCGACAAGCCGCGGCGCGCCGATCTCGGCGGCATCAAGCTGCTCAAGGATCCGTTCGCCATCGTCAACTCGCCCGACATCGACGTGGTCGTCGAACTGATCGGTGGCATCGAGCCGGCGCGTGCGCTGGTGCTGCAAGCGATCGCGAACGGCAAGCATGTCGTGACCGCGAACAAGGCGTTGATCGCCTTGCACGGCAACGAGATCTTCGCCGCGGCGCATGCGGCCGGGGTCATCGTCGCGTTCGAGGCGGCGGTCGCGGGCGGCATTCCGATCATCAAGACGATGCGCGAGGCGCTCGCCGGCAACACCATCGAATGGCTCGCCGGCATCATCAATGGCACCTGCAATTACATCCTGACCGCGATGAGCACGGCCGGGCGCGAGTTCGGCGATGTGCTGAAGGAAGCGCAGGCGCTCGGGTATGCCGAGGCGGATCCGAGTTTCGATATCGAAGGCATCGATGCCGCGCACAAGTTGACCATCCTCGCGTCGATCGCGTTCGGCATCCCGTTGCAGTTCCCGCGGGTGCTGGTCGAGGGCATCACCCAGGTTTCCCGCGAGGACGTCCGCTACGCAGCGCAGCTCGGCTATCACATCAAATTGCTCGGCATCGCCCGGCGCACACCCGATGGGATTGAACTGCGCGTGCATCCGACGCTGATCCCGGAGCAGCGCCTCATCGCCAACGTCAACGGCGTGATGAACGCCGTACTGGTACGCGGCGACGCGGCCGGACCGATGCTGCTGTACGGCGCCGGCGCCGGATCCGAGCCGACCGCCTCGGCGGTGGTCGCCGATCTGGTCGATGTCGCGCGCGTGCTGACCAGCGATCCGGAGAACCGCGTGCCGCATCTCGCGTTTCAGCCCGACGCGCTGACCGACGTGCCGATCCTCGAGCCGGGCGCGATCGAAACCGGCTATTACCTGCGGATGCATGCGCTCGACAAGCCGGGCGTGCTGGCCGAAGTGACCCGCATCCTCGCCGAGCAGCAGATCAGCATCGAGGCGATCAGCCAGCGCGAGCCGCTGGCCGACGAGGACGTGGTGCCGGTCATCATCATCACCCAGCGCATCCGCGAGGCGGCGATGAACGCCGCGATCGCACGCATCGAGGCCTTGCCCTCGGTGTCGGGGCCGGTCACCCGGCTGCGGCTGGAACATCTGGAATAGTTTTGGAGTACCGAGTCATGACCACTGCCTATCAAGGCCTGCTGCACCGTTACCGCGATCGCCTGCCGGTGGTCGACGGCATGCGCATCATCACGCTGTGCGAGGGCAACACCCCGCTGATCCCGCTGCTGAACATTCCGCGTGAACTGGGCAAGGACGTGACGATGTACGTCAAGTTCGAGGGCCTCAATCCAACCGGCTCGTTCAAGGATCGCGGCATGACGATGGCGGTGACGCAGGCGGTGCATGAAGGTTCGCGGGCGATCATCTGCGCCTCGACCGGCAACACCTCGGCCTCGGCGGCGGCCTATGCCGCGCGCGCCGGCATCCGCTCGTTCGTGCTGATCCCGGAAGGCAAGATCGCGATGGGCAAACTGGCGCAGGCGATGATGCATGGCGCCATCGTCATCCAGATCCAGGGCAACTTCGACGACGGCATGCGGCTGGTGAAGGAAGTCGCGACCAAGGCGCCGGTGACCATCGTCAACTCGATCAACCCCTATCGCATCCAGGGCCAAAAGACCGCCTCATTCGAAATCGTCGAGGCGCTTGGCCGCGCGCCGGACTATCACTGCATTCCGGTCGGCAATGCCGGCAACATCACCGCGCACTGGCTCGGCTATCGCGAATGCGCCAACGGCGGCGCGCTGCCGGTGATGGCGGGCTATCAGGCGGCCGGTGCCGCGCCATTCATTTCCGGCCAGATGGTCGATCAACCGGAAACGGTCGCGACCGCGATCCGCATCGGCCATCCGCAGTCGTGGGATGCCGCCTGGGACGCAAGCCGCGCCTCGAACGGCTGGTTCGCGGCGCACGACGACGCGACCATCCTCGCCACGCAAAAGCTGCTCGCAAGCAAGGAAGGGATCTTCTGCGAACCGGCGTCGGCGATCTCGGTCGCCGGCGCAATCGCCGATATCAGAAGCGGCCGCAGTCGCGCCGGCAGCACCATCGTCTGCACGGTCACCGGCCACGGGCTCAAGGACCCCGATACCGCGATCGCGTCGAACACGGCGCCGGTGCTGAAGGTTCCGGCGGCGCTGGACGACGTCAGGCGTGCGAGTGTCGAACCTCTGTAACGCCACCTCGAAAGCCTCCAGGCCCTGGCGCGCGGTGTCGTGGCGGGCGTACTGACCCTCTTCGTTCCCGGCCTCGCTGCGGATCGCGACAGCGCCGACGATGCGGCGTTGCCAACCCTGCGTTCACTGCTCGCCCGCGCCCGGCACGCCACACCGCCGGTGCGGGATCCCTGGTTGCGGCAGCGGCAATTGCTCGACCCCTCGGCCAGCATCAGCGGATCTCTGGCCGAATTGATGCGCGAAGGCGATGCCGTCAACGCGCCAGCGCGCCACTGGCTGCGCGCCGATCCGGTCTGTCTGCAGCCCGATCGCGCGACGCTGCGCCTGCTCACCGCGGCATCGTTCGCGCTCGACGTCGCCGAGGCGGATGCCCTCATCGCCCTGCTCAACGCCGAACTGGGTGGACCGGGCTGGCAACTGTACCGCGGCCGTTCGGCGCGGCGCTGGTACCTCGGTCTTGATGCCCCGGCCAACGCCACCGCACCGGCGCCGGATGCGGTCGCGCGGGGTGATTACGATCGCAGTCTGCCGGCCGGCACCGACGCGATGCGGCAGCGGCGTTGGCTCAACGATGCGCAGATGGTGCTGCACGCCGCGCCGGGCAATGCGGCGCGCGAGCGGCGCGGCGCGCTGCCGATCAACAGTTTCTGGCTGTGGGGCGGCGCTGCATCGCCGGCAGTTCCGGACCATGCCACGGCCACGCCGCAACTGGTGTTCGCCGATGACCCCCTGTCGCGCGCCCTGGCAACGCGGCTCGGTCGTCCCTGGTTGCCGTTGCCGGATGCCGCGACGCTGCGCGCGGAACTGCGGGCGCGGCGCGGTGCGCCGGCCCTGCTGCTGGTCGTCCCGGATTCTGAATTGGCGCAGTCGCCGCTGGCATACCTCGCCTCGCTCGCGGCGACGCTGCGCGCGCTGGTGCGCGAGGGCGTGTGCAATCGCGTCCTCATCGAGACCGAGCGCGAGCTCTGGACGCTCACGCGGTTCGATGCGCTGTGCTTCTGGCGACGACAGCAGCCGGTATTCGCGCATGGCTGAGGGCGGCAGAATCATCGTCCGCCGGACACCGGGCGAAGCGCGGACGCTGCCCGCGTCGCTGCATCCAATCGTGCGTCGCGTGCTCGCGACGCGCGGCATCGTCGATCCCAGCGAACTCGATCTCTCGGCCGGCCGGCTGCTCGGCTTCGACACGCTGCGCGGCATCGAAGCGGCGACCGCGTTGCTGCACGAGGCGCTCGATCGCGATGCGCGGATCCTCGTCGTCGGCGATTACGACGCCGATGGCGCGACCGCGACCGCACTCGCCTTGCGCGGCCTGCGTGCGCTCGGCGCAACGCAGGTCGATTACCTGGTGCCGAACCGCTTCGAATACGGCTATGGCCTGACGCCGGAGATCGTCGCGCTCGCCACCGCGCGGCGGCCGGATCTGCTGATCACGGTCGATAACGGCATCGCCAGCATCGCCGGGGTCCGGGCCGCGAAGGAGGCCGGCATCCAGGTGTTGATCACCGATCATCATCTGCCTGGCGCCGCGTTGCCCGATGCCGATGCCATCGTCAATCCGAATCAGCCCGACGACGCGTTTCCGAGCAAGGCGCTGGCCGGCGTCGGCGTGATGTTCTATCTGTTGCTGGCGCTGCGCGCGAAGCTGCGCGCGAGCGGCTGGTTCGCGACGCGGGCGCGCGCCGAACCCAACTTCGCCGAGTTGCTGGACCTGGTCGCGGTCGGCACCGTCGCCGATGTCGTCGCGCTCGATGGCAACAACCGCATCCTGGTCGCGCAGGGTTTGAAACGGATCCGTGCCGGCCGCTGCTGCGCCGGGATCGTGGCACTGCTGCAAGCGGCCGGACGTGACGTCGGCCGCACGCGCAGCAGCGACATCGCTTTCACGCTCGGGCCAAGACTCAACGCCGCCGGGCGCCTGGCCGACATGGCGATCGGCATCGAGACCTTGCTGAGCGACGACCCGGCCACCTGCCAGCAACATGCGCAGGTGCTGGAGGACCTGAACCGCGAGCGGCGCGCCATCGAGCGCGAGATGCGCCAGCGCGCCGAAGCCATCCTCGCGACGATGCATCTGCCGGGCAGCGATCCGGCGGGGGTCTGTCTGTTCGATGAGTCCTGGCACGAAGGCGTGGTCGGCATTCTCGCCTCACGCATCAAGGACCAATTGCATCGCCCGGTGATCGCGTTCGCGCCGGGCGAGCAGGGCCAATTGAAGGGATCGGCGCGCTCGATCCCCGGCGTGCATGTGCGCGATGCACTGGCGACCATCGCCGCGCGCCAGCCCGATCTGCTGCACCGATTCGGCGGCCATGCGATGGCGGCCGGCCTGTCGATCGCGCGCGACGATCTCGCTCACTTCCGCGCCCTGTTCGATGCCACCGTACGCGACGCGCTCGACCCGGCCGATGCGACAAGGCAGATACTCTCCGATGGCGCGCTGGACACGCGCGATTTCACGCTCGACCTGGCGCGCTCGCTGCGCGAGGTGCTGCCCTGGGGCCAGGGCTGCCCCGAACCACGCTTCGACGGCGAAGTCACAGTGCTCGATCGACGCATCGTCGGCTCCAATCATCTGAAGCTGCGCCTGCGCCCGGACGGCTCCGGCGCCAGCATCGATGCGATGCTGTTCAACGCACCACGTGCCGCGCTCGCCAGCACCGCCGAACGCATCCGCGGGGTCTACCGGCTCGACATCAACGACTTTCGCGGCGTCGAATCATTGCAATTGCTGCTCGATCACATAGAAGCACCGTAACGGCGCCGACGCGCCGATTACTCCCACCAATAGGATCCCCGGTGCCTTCCAGCATGAAATGGGAGACAATGCGCGCGCGCCGCCAGGCACCGGCGCGGCCGAATCCGTTTCGGACCGGGCATCATCAGCCGCCCCAACATTGTCCGGCCCGTACGGAACCCGACAACCACCGACTGCCAATGATCGAATCCTCGTCTGCCATTGCCGGCCACGTTGGCCGCACGCCCCTACTGTTGCTGGCGCTGTTCGCATCCATCGCCGATGCGCAGCCCAACACCGACCGCAAGTCGATCGCCATCGAACGCACCGCGACCCCGCCGCGTATCGACGGCATCCTCGACGACGATACCTGGAGCAGCGCCAGCGTCATTCGCGACCTGCATCAGATCGTTCCGGTCGACCGCGGCGAACCTTCGGAGGCGAGTGCGTTCTACCTGCGCTACGACGATGATTACCTCTATCTCGGCGCACGCTTGCACGACAGCGCGCCGCAGGAGATCCGCGCGCGGCAGATGATTCAAGGCCAGGGGGCGATGTTCGATGACCTGCTGGAGCTCATCCTCGATCCGTTCGACAGCCAGCGCTCCGGCTACCTCTTCCAGATCAATCCGAATGGCGTGCGGCACGATGGGCTGTTCGAGGATTCCGCCCGTGTCAATTCGGACTGGGATGGCATCTGGCTCGGCGAGGCGCGCATCGACGCGCAGGGCTGGACCGCCGAGATCGCGATCCCGTTCAAGACGCTGAACTTCGATCCGGCGAATCCGGACTGGGGCTTCACCATCGCCCGCGGCATTGCCCGCAAAAAGGAGCGGGTTGCCTGGTCGTCCTACAGCCGCGCGGTCAACCTGGGCACGACCGGCCTGATGACCGGGCTGTCCGGACTGCAACAGGGGCTCGGTCTCGACCTCGTGCCGTCGGTATCGCTCATCCGCGCGCGCAACCATGTCGCGGACGACAACGACCTGCGCCTCGAGCCATCGCTCGATGTGTTCTACAAGTTCACGCCGTCGCTGACCGGCGTGCTGACGCTGAACACCGATTTCTCGGCGACCGAGGTCGACGACCGCCAGGTCAATCTGACCCGCTATTCGCTGTTCTTCCCCGAGAAGCGCGATTTCTTCCTGCAGGACGCCGACATCTTTTCCTTCGGCGGCTTGGGCGGGATGAACCAGAACGGCTTGCCGTTCTTTTCCCGCCGCATCGGCCTCGACCTCGCCGGCCAGCCGGTCGATCTGCGCGCCGGCGCCAAGCTGACCGGCCGGATCGGCCGCTGGAACATCGGCGGTCTGGTGGTCGATCAGGCCGCCAGCGGCAGCGTCGACGAGAAACTGCTGCTGGTCGCCCGCGCCGCGGCGAACGTGTTCGACGAATCGAGCGTCGGCGCCATCGTCACCTATGGCGATCCGCGCTCCAATCGAGACAACATGGTCGGGGGCGTCGATTTCCGCTATCGCAACACGCAATTCACCCGGACGCATTCGCTGAGTGCCAACCTCTGGTACCAGCAGAGCGACACCGAGGGCACCGCGGGCGGACAATGGGCCTGGGGTTCGCACATCGGCATCAACTCGGGCGAAGGGCCGCACGGCATGCTGGCGCACGATCGCTTTGGCAGAAACTTCAATCCGGCGCTTGGCTTCGCCAATCGCGTCGACACGGAACGCACCCAGGTACTGCTCGGCTATCGCCTGCGGCCGGAGCATCCGGTGCTGCGCACGATGCATGCGATGCTGCATTTCGATCAGTACGTGCGCGGTGATGGCGGCGTCGAAAGTCAGGCACTGATGTTTCGCCCGATCGAACTGGAGAACCATCGCGGCGATCTGATCGGCCTGTATCTGTTCCGCGGCCGGGAAGTGTTGCTCGAACCCTTCGCGATCAGCCGCGGCGTCATCATCCAGACCGGCGATTACACCTTCGATCGGCTGGGGGTCGAACTGCGGCTGGCGCCGGAGCGCACGCTGGCGCCGCGCCTGATGGTCTGGACCGGCAAGTATTACGGCGGGACCCGATTCGCATTCGAGGGAGGCGTGGACTGGCGACCGGGACGGCACCTGTTCCTCAGCATGAACTACGACTACAACGACATCGAGCTGCCGGAGGGAAACTTCGAAACGAAGCTGATCCAGTTGCGCGCGAATTGGGCGTTCAACGCCCGCTGGTCGTGGGTCAATCTGCTGCAGTACGACAATATTTCGCGCTCGGTCGGCATGAACAGCCGCTTGCGCTACAACCGCCGCGCCGGTGAGGACTTGTTCCTGGTGGCCAACTACAACTTCCGGGCGCAGGGAGCCTTTCGCGGCATGGAACCGGTCACCTCGGAGCTCCTGCTGAAGTACAGCAGGACATTCCGCTTCTGAGCGCATGACCGAGCTGCGTGCCCTCGTCGGCGACATCACGCAGCTCGCGACCGACGCGATCGTCAATGCGTCGAACGAGTCGCTGCTCGGCGGCGGTGGTGTCGATGGCGCGATCCACCGCGCCGCCGGACCGGAGCTGTTGGCGTTCTGCCGCACCCTGCACGGCTGCGCGACCGGCGCTGCCAAGGTCTCGCCCGGCTTCCGGCTCGCGGCGAAGCACGTCATTCACACGGTCGGTCCGGTCTGGACCGGCGGCCACAACGGTGAACCGGAATTGCTCGCCTCGTGCTACCGGCGCAGCCTCGAGCTCGCCGCCGATCTCGGCCTGCGCTCGATTGCGTTTCCCTGCATCAGCACCGGCGTCTATCGTTTTCCGGCAGATGCAGCCGCGATCATCGCGGTGCGCACCGTGCGGCAGTTCGTCACCACCGCGACCTCGCTGCGGGAGGTCGTCTTCTGTTGTTTCTCGGAACAGGCGCTCGGTTACTACCAGCGGGAACTCGCACCGCTCGGTGACGACACTCGTTCGGAGCGCTCCGAATAGAACCGGCCCGGCCTGGTTCAAGGATTACTCGAGACCGTCGGTGGCCTCGTAACCTCGCTGCCGCAACAGCGCGACCAGGCCCTGGTCACCGAACAGATGCGCGGCGCCGACCACGACGAAGTGGGTGTCCTCGCCCCGCAGCATCGAATCCAGCTTTGCCGCCATGCGCAGGTTGCGTTGATCGAGGACGATGTCATACAGCGCCGCGTTGGCGGGATCCTCCTGCAGCGATTCGAACAGGAAGTCGCGGATCCAGGCGGCGTCCAGCCGCCGATAGGCCGCGACCAATTGCTCGATACCTTCTCGGGTACGTCGCAGATCGTGCAGATAGTTCTGGAGCAGCAGGATCTGCTGCGCGGTCGTCAGGTTATCGAACAGACCGAGTTGCTCGTCGATCGTCTCCAGCCCGAGCACCTGTTTCCCGGTCGCGCGCCGCGCAAAGTGCAGATCGACCCCTTGTTCGGCCGCAAAGCCCTGCCGCTCCGTTCCCAGTTGCATCAGAGTCAGCGCGAACAGCCACGGCTTCATCACCTGGAACGGTGCCATCGCAAGACCAAGCCGCCGCATCTCCGCCTCCGCCGCGGCGTACAGCTCGGCCGGCAACAGCGCCTGCAACGTCGTCCCGTCCGTGGCCAGGCCGAGACGCAAGGTCAGCGCGCCGACCTGCGCTTGGTCCAGCTCGGTCACATCCACTTCCAGCACCAGTCGATCGCTGGCCGCGAACGCCTGCTCCACCACTTCGGGAAAGGGATACAGCTCCGGCGTGCCGACATGGATCGACCCGAGCAGATACACCACGGCCGTGCCGGATTCGACTTTCCAGAACAGCGACTCGTCGCGCGCCAGCGCTGGCGGCGCGAGCAGGCAAACGCTGACCAGCAGGGCCCAGGCGCACGCGGCTCGCGTCCCCCTCGGCACCAGGTCGCCTCTCGCTCGGCAACTCATGGCGCCGGCAGCAACGTCACGCGGACGTAATGATCGCCGGTCAGATAGCGCCGCAATGCATCGCGGATTGCCTCCGGCGTCGCGGCATCGACCCGCTCGGGATATCTCAGCAGCGATTCCGCGCCGGGATTCCGCTCGTTGCGATAGCTGTCGGTCAACACCGACAACCAGTGCTCGTTGCGCCGCAGGTTGGTCTCGTGGCTGCGCAACAGCGCGGCCCGCACTTCGGCCACGCGTTCGGCCGCCGGGCCCTGCCGCTGCAACCCGGCGATTTCGGTAAAGACCCGCGCCAGCAGCTCCTCGGCCCGTTCCGGCGCCGAGCTGAAGCGAATCGCGAGCCAATACCCGCCGGCCGGCAACCAGCGCACGCGCGGTTCGACCGATACCCCATAGGTGCCACTCAATTCCTCGCGCAACACCTCGCGCAGGTGCGTTTGCAGCAGTTGCGCGGTCGCCGCAAGCAGCGTCCGACGCACGGCATCGTGCACCTCGAATTCGCCATGGAAGGAAATCGCGGTGGCGCTCTTCGGTTCACGGCCGGCGCGTACCGTCTCCTGGTGGATCCCGGTCACGATGGGGATGCCGCGATCACGAAAGGCCTCGCGCCTGCCGGCCGCTGGCAGGCCGCCAAGGTACTGCTCGGCCAGCGGTCGCAACCGTTCCGGATCGATATCGCCGACAAAGATGAACGTCGCGCCGGTGGCATCGGCAAACCGCTCGCGATAGAACTCGAGCGAACGATCGAGACTCATCTCGCCAAGCCGATCGATCGTCAGCGGCCGCGCGCGTGGATGATCCGCGGTCAGCAGCCGATTGAAGGCATCGTTG
This sequence comes from Gammaproteobacteria bacterium, assembly GCA_020845935.1. Lineage (GTDB taxonomy): Bacteria > Pseudomonadota > Gammaproteobacteria > JADLEV01. The sequence continues at coordinate 11,809 of JADLEV010000044.1, read as the reverse complement.
AACCGGGTCTCCGGATTGCGGTCGCGGTTTTCCAGCGCGATCCGCAGCTGATTCAGCTGCACCGCGTAGACATTCGGATCAGCGCGCGGGGCGGTGAAGCGAGCGTAGATCAGTTCGAACAGCGTTCGCAGGTCCGTCGCCGAGCCCCGACCGCTGATGCCGACTTCGCCCTCGGCAAGGAACGGCCGGACATCGGCAACCTTGCCGGTCAGCGTCCGTTGCAGCGCCAGCGGGTCGAGGTCACCCACACCACCCGCCGCCAGTACCGCCGCTGCGGTCTGCGCCGCGACGAGTTCGTCATCGTCTGCCAACGACGTGCCACCCGGCAAAATGCCGCGCACCAGGATCAAATCCTCGCTGAAGTCGGTCGGCTTCAGCACGACGCGGACGCCGTTGCCGAGTTCCCATTCGATGAGGCCGCCGGCGCGTTCGCGCGCCATGACGACCGGCGCTGGCCGCGGCGGTGCCGCGACCAGCGCGGCCGGCGTCGCGGCATCGACATACCGTTCGACATCGGCATCCCGGGTCGCCGCCAGCACCGCCGCCAGGGACTCCTGCCGCGGCAACGCGATATCGTCCTTGCGCGGCAGCGTGACCAGCACGACGCGATTCCGATCGTCCAGCCAGGTGTGCGCCAGCGTGTTGATTTCGGCGAGGCCGATGTCCGGCACGAACCGCTCGAACAGCGCCACTTCGTAGTCGATCGCCGGCTGCGGTACACCGGTCAGGAAGGCCTCGGTATAGGCGTTGGCGAAGGATTCGGACTGCATCCTGTCGCGGTTGGCGCCGGCAAGTTGCGCCATCCGCAACAGCGTGGCCCGGCCCCGTTCCAGTTCGGTCTCGGTAAAGCCATGGCGCGCGATGCGCGCCACCTCGCGCTGCAACCCGGCAAGACCACGCTCGACACCATCGGCGACAACGGTCGCTGCCAGGGTATGGGTTTCAATCGTGCGGGTCTGGCGGGAAAAGCCGGCGCTGGCGGCCAGAAACGGGGCCTCCGGCTGCAATGCCCGCTCCTGCAGGCGCAACGACAGCAGGGTATTGCCCAGCTGACGCACGAGCCGCTGCCGGAAACCCTCGTGGGTTGCATCGTTCTGCGCCGGCAGCTTGTGCACGATCTGCAGGGACTGACCCGGCACTTCGGGATCGGTGACGATTGAGAACAGCGTCTCGGCGTGCCCGGGCACCGTGGCTGGTGGCGCCGCGGGGCTGGCCGCCGCTGCCGCGGACACCTTGCCGAAGCGGTCGCGGACCAGACGCTCGATTGCCGCCGCATCGAAATCGCCAATCACGATCACCGCCATGCGATCGGGTCGATACCAGGTGCGATAAAAACCGCGCAGCTTGTCGGCGTCGATCGCGTTGATGCTCGCCGCAGTGCCGATAGGCAGTCGTTGCGCATAACGGGAGCCGTTCAGCAATACCGGCAGATGCTGATCGCGGACCCGGGATTGCGCCCCCTGCGTGCCGCGCCATTCCTCGAGCACGACACCACGTTCCAGCTCGACTTCGGTCGGATCCAGGGTCACGCCCTGAATCCAGTCCTCGATGATCTGCAGCGCAATCTCCAGATGCTTTGGCACCTCGGTCGGCACACTGAGCCTGTAGATCGTCTGATCGAACGAAGTCGACGCGTTGATGCCCGGGCCGAGCCGCATGCCGATCGATTCCATGAACCGCACCAGCGCCTGCTTCTCGAAATGCTCGGTGCCATTGAACGCCATATGCTCCAGGAAATGGGCGATGCCGCGTTCGTCAGCATTCTCGTGCAGCGAGCCGACATTGACGACCAGACGCAGATAGGCGCGATTGCGCGGTTCGGTGTTGCGGCGGATGTAGTAGCGCAAGCCGTTGTCGAACGTGCCGGACCGGACACTCGGGTCCGGCGGCACCTGACTCGCCAGCGGCGCCGTGCGCGCGGCCGCGGCAGCCTGCGCCCGCGCGCCCTGGTCAAGACAGACCAGCGCCAGCGCGCAGCACAGCGCGGCAAACGTCCGGGCGTCAGCGCGAGGCATCACGCGGTTCCTGCGCCGGATGCGGCAGAGCGCCGTCCACGACAATCCCGCGCCGCGACGGCGGAATGATCGCGAGCCTACTTCCCGACCCGGATCACGATCTTGCCGAAGAAGGCACCGCTCTGCATTTGCTCGAATGCGGCGGGCGCGGCTTCGTAGTCATACACCTTGTCGATGATCGTTTTGATCTTGTGTTGCTCGAAATACGCGTTCATCTGCTCGAAATCGGTACGGGAGCCGACATAGATGTTCGACAGACGGGCGTTACGCTCCTTCAACCGCTCCTCCGGCCGCTCGCGGACGAAACCGCCTTCCGACAAGCCGCCGATGAGGCCGATGTGGCCCCCGGGGGCGAGGCTCGCGATGGCGCGCGGCAAGGTGTCCTTGCCGCCGACTTCGAGCACATGCTGCACCCCCTTGTTGCCGGTCAGCTTCAGCACCTCATGCTGCCACTCGGGTACGGTCCGGTAATTGACGGTGCCGACCGCGCCGAGCTCGCGGGCGCGGCGCAGCTTGTCGTCGCTGGAACTCGTGATGATCGGCTTGGCACCCGCCGCGACCGCGAGTTGCAGGCCGAAAATCGATACGCCGCCGGTGCCTTCGAGCAGCACGTAATCGCCGGGCTTGACCTGCGCCGCCTTGAACAGCGTGTTCCAGGCTGTCACCGCCGCGCACGGCAAGGTCGCCGCTTCCTCGAAGGAGAGGTAGGCGGGGATCGGCAACAATGTCGTCTCTGGCGAGATCGCATATTCGGCGAGCATGCCGTTGCGCGGCAGATAGCCCGATGAGGCGCCATCGATCCAGACGCTGTCGAAGGTGCCGACGACCCGGTCACCGACCTTGAACCGCGTCACCGCGCTACCGACCGCGACGACTTCGCCGGCGCCATCGGAGACGATGCCCTGACCGCTGGCGTCACCGCGCGGCGAGGGCGTCAGCGCATAGACATCGCGCCGGTTCAGCGAGACGGCACGGACCTTGAGCAATACGTCATTGGCGCCCAGCGCCGGGATGGGCACGGTCTTCAGCGCCAGTTGATACCGGTCCCCCGCCCGCTCCAGCAGGTACTGCCGCTGGGTCGATGGGACTTCGGCTGAGGCCGCTTGCGCCATCAGCAACAGTGCGGCGATCGCGGCCGGTGCGGCCGTTAGGGTGAGTTGGCTCATCGAGATGCTCCGGTCGAGTGGGTGTTTCCGGGTAACAGCATGCACTGAAACCGGCGCGGCGGAAACCTGCCCGGGGCAGCCTCAGGCTGCCGGCCGCACCGACCCGGCCGCCTTGAACTGCTGCCGCGGCGGTGCCAAACCAGTCGCCTCGGCAGGCAAGCCGAGGAAGGCGCGCAACGTTGCAGCGAAGCCGGGCGCCTCGACGATGTTGTTGTGCTCGGTGTCAGCCAGCACCTCGTGACGTGGGGTGGGGGATCCGAAAGCCCGCAGCAATGCGTCGGTATGAGCGTGCGGGACGACCTGATCGCTATCCGCTTTCACCACCAGCGTTTCGGCGCGCACGGCCGGTGCATAGCGCCAGGATTCGAACCGATCCTTCAGCAGCAGGCGGACCGGCAGCAGCGGATAGCGGCGTGCCGCGATGCTGGTGATGCTGTCGTACGGTGTCACCAGCAGCAGCTTCTGTGCCGGCCGGTGTGCCGCCACATAGATGGCGACGCCGCTGCCGAGGCTGCGGCCGACCAGGGATACCCGTGCGTGGGTGGCGGCGATCCAGTCGTAAATCCGCAAGGCATCACTGAACAGGTCCGCTTCGCTGGGCGAGCCTTCGCTGTACCCATAGCCGCGGTAATCGAAGGCATAGCAGGTTGCCTCGGGGAGCGCCGAGCGCAGCCGGTCGAGATTGTCGGCGGCGTGTTCCCGGTTACCGCAGAAGTACAGCACGGCGTCGGCACGCCCGGAGTTGACCTCATAGCCGCGCAGCGTCACGGCACCGTTGCACAGCGTAATCGGCCGGGCATCGATGACCACGGCCGGATCGCGACGGCGGCCTACAAACAGCAGGTTGCGCTGGTTCAGGTACATCGCCAACAGCAACAGCGAATAGATCGAAAGCAGGATTGTCGCGGTAGTCGCAGCCATCGGTTCTGGCTTCATCGGCCGCCAGGGCCAATTCTGGATACCGGCCACCTTTTGTGACAGGTTCGGGGAACGGCCCGATAATGGGCCGATCCATCTCATCCGGCGCAAAACCATGCACGACCTCGACCTCGAAGCCTGTTGGCTGCCCTTTACCGCGAACCGCCAGTTCAAGGCGCAACCACGCCTGCTGGCCGCGGCCGAGGGCATGTACTACACGACGGTCGATGGCCGGCGGATCCTCGATGGCGCGGCAGGACTCTGGTGCGTTAACGCCGGCCACTGCCGCCAAAGCATCGTTGCCGCGATTCAGGCGCAGGCGGCTCGGCTCGACTACGTCACCGCGTTCCAGATGGGACACGCGGCCGAATTCGAACTCGCGACGCGGCTGGCCGCGCTCGCGCCCGGCGATCTCGACCATGTGTTCTTCGGCAATTCCGGCTCGGAGGCGGTCGATACCGCGCTGAAGATCGCGGTGGCCTATCACCGGCTGCGCGGCGACGGCGCCAGGACCCGCCTGATCGGACGCGAACGCGGCTATCACGGCGTCGGCTACGGCGGCATGTCGGTCGGCGGCATCAGCAATAATCGCAAACTGTTCGCGCCCCTGCTGCCGGGCGTGGACCATCTGCCACACACGCATGACCTCGCACGCAATGCCTTCAGCCGCGGCGAACCGGAACATGGCGTCGAGTTGGCCGACGCGCTGGAACACATCGTCGCGCTGCATGACGCCTCGACCATTGCCGCGGTGATCGTCGAGCCGGTCGCCGGTTCGACCGGCGTGCTCATCCCGCCGCGCGGCTATCTGCGGCGCCTGCGCGAGATCTGCGATCGGCACGGCATCCTGCTGATTTTCGATGAAGTGATCACCGGCTTCGGCCGGCTCGGTACCGCGTTCGGCGCCGATTATTTCGGCGTGCAGCCGGACCTGATGACCGTCGCCAAGGGATTGACCAACGGCGCCGTGCCAATGAGCGCGGTTCTGGTGCGCCACCACATTCACCAGACCTTCATGGAGCAGGCGCCACCGGGAGCGATCGAACTGTTCCACGGCTACACCTGGTCCGGTCATCCGCTGGCCTGTGCCGCGGCGCTGGCGACGCTCGATCTGTATCGCGACGAAGCGCTGTTCGAGCGCGCCGCATCGTTGTCCGGTGTCTGGCAGGATGCGGCCCATGCCTTGCGCGGTGCCGCGCATGTCGTCGACATCCGCACCATCGGCCTCGTTGCCGGCATCGAGTTGGCACCACGTTTCGGCGCACCGGGTGCGCGGGGTATGGAGGTCTATCTGCGCTGCTTCGAACGTGGGCTGCTGGTCCGCGCGACCGGCGACATCATCGCGCTGTCGCCACCGCTGATCATCGCGCCCGACGACATCGAACGGCTGTTCGCGATCCTGCACGAGGTGCTTGCCGGGATTGCCTAGGCAAACTCGGAACAAGCCCGTCCTGGACCTGTTCTGAGTCGCCATCCCGGGCGCGCGAGCTCTGACTGTCGCCGCGCTTCCCGGGCGAAGGTCAGACTCTTGCACTGCTGTCCTAGGGGCGAGGCGTCGCCCCCGGGTCAGACATGACCGCGCGAGCCAATGCGAACAGCTTGCGCCGGCGGGGATCGGTCACGGGCAGCCTGGCCGCCAACTCGTTGAACAGCGCGCGGAACTCGCGCTGTTGTCCGGCGCGGCAATGAATCTCGGCGAGCTTGAGCTGAAAATCGGGCTGGTTCGGTTGGGTCTGGATCGCGTGCATGGCCCATTTCGATCCTTCTTCCCAACGCTCCTGCGCAATGCAGCGATCGATCTCGCCGCGAATGGAGATGACGTCGGATTGCGACAGGTCGATTTCGCGCACGGGAGCTTTCGGCACGGATGCCGCGGCCTTGCGCGCGATCTGGTGGCGCGCCTCGCGCTCCTGGGCGAGACGATGTTGGGCATCGCGCCGCCGCCCCGGCACGATGCCCGCGCCCAGGACGATCGCGACAAGCACGGCGAGCCCGAGCAGCAGCAGCGACAGTGGCAGAGGTAGTGGCATCGTGGTTCGAAGGTCAGGTGGTCGCGATCGGGATCGAACGAGCAAACCGCTCCAAGGGAATTTTGTCACGGTTTCCGCGGCGGCCGGAACCGTGCTTCGGTGATCGCGGTCAGCCGGGGCATGGAGTAGTCGTTTACGTTGCGCCCGGCGCAGCGCCATGAAGGAAACACGAGGGGAGCTTTGCAGATGAAGGCAGAACAGATTGTCGATACGGGCGCGGCTGCCGCGGCACTGGCGGCGCGCCGCCAGCGCGTGCTCGACGCCGTCGCCTTGAGGTCGCCCGATCGCACACCCTTCAGTCTGCAATTGAGCGGATGGGCGGCCCATCAGGACGGCTTGGATTTCCGGGCAACGATGTACGACCCGGTCAAGGTCGGCGCGGCGGTCCGCCGGCTGACGCTCGAGTTGCAGCCGGATCTGTTCCAGGCCCCCTTCATGCCGGCGTTCTATGGGCCTTCGCTGGAAGCCCTCGACATCCAGGGTCTGCGCTGGCCTGGCCACGGCGTCCCGGACGATTCGCCGTACCAGTACCTGGATCAGGAGTTCATGCGGGCGGACGAGTATGACGACTATCTGCTCGACCCGACCGGATTTCACCTGAATGTCTATCTGCCGCGCATCGCGTCCGCGCTGGCGGGCCTTGCGCGGTTTCCGCTGCTGCCGGCCCTGGCCTCGACGCAGATCATTGCCGGAACACTCGCCTTTACCGAACCGGAGTTCCGGGCCGTGCTGGATCGGCTGACCCTGGTCGGCGAACAACTGCGGCGCAACATCGAGCAGTTGCGGGACTTCGCCATGGAAATGGCGGCGCTCGGTTTCCCCTCCTTCAGCGGCGGCTTCGCCTCGGCGCCTTTCGACCATATTGCCGATTACATGCGCGGCGCCAAGGGTGCGTTGCTCGACATGCGGCGCCAACCCGACAAACTGCTCGCGGCGATCGAGAAGGTCAAGGTGTTCACGATCCGGCACACGCTGCGTGCCGCGGCGGGACGGCCCGGCAGCCACGTGTTCATGCCGCTGCACTGGGGCCTGGGCGGTTTCATGTCGGAAGAACAGTTTTGCCGGTTCTACTGGCCCAGCTTGCGCGAGGTCATCATTGCGCTGATCGATGGCGGCCTCGTGCCGGCGGTGTTCTGGGAAGGCGATTGCACATCGCGGCTCGAACTCATCGCCGACATTCCGCGGGGCAAGGCAATCTACAAGTTCGAACGCACCGACCTGTTCCGCGCCAAGGAAGTGCTCGGCGACGTCGTTTGTTTACAAGGCAACGTGCCGGTCACGCTGCTGAGCGCCGGGACGCCCGAGGACATCGACGCCTATGCACGCCGCCTGCTCGAGCAGGTCGGCAAGGGTGGCGGCTTCATTCTCGACAGTTCCGCCGGCCTGCCGCCGAACACGCCGCGCGCCAACGTCGAAGCGATGGTCCGGGCGGTCCACCGCTACCACGCCTGAGGGATTGGCACCCCCGTTCCGGACGAAGTTCTGCGACCGCGAGCCGGCAAGCTCGAGACCGGCCGTCGGCATCGCTGCCGGCCGCAGCTCACACCACGCGGACCCGCGGCCCTGCCGCCGGCGGCAACAACCGGCCGATCGGCGCAAGCTGCAAGTCATGCCGCGCGGCCAGAGCGAGGAACCCCGCTTCGCCTTCGGGCGCAACACAGACCAGCAGCCCGCCGCTGGTTTGCGGATCGCACAGCAGCTGGCGCTGCGCGTCACTCAGAACGTCAACCAGATGACCATAGCTCGCGAAGTTGCGCTCGGTACCGCCCGGCACGCTGCCCTGCGCCAGGTATTGCGGTACCTCCGGCAGCACCGGCACGCGGGCGAATTCGATCTCGGCACGGACATCGCTGCCTTCGCAGACCTCGAGCAGATGGCCGAGCAGGCCGAAGCCGGTGACATCGGTCATCGCCGAGACACCGCGCAGCGCGCCACAGGCTTCGCCGATGCGATTCAACTGGCACATCAACTCCGGCGCGATCCGTTCATGCTCGGGCTTGAGGATCTTCCGTTTCTGCGCCGTGGTCAGGATGCCGATACCGAGCGGCTTGGTCAGATACAGCAGGTCGCCGGGGCGCGCAGTGCTGTTCTGTTTCAGGTGATCGATGGCGACGATGCCGGTCACGGCGAGTCCGAAGATCGGTTCCGGCGCATCGATGCTGTGGCCACCGGCAATCATGATCCCGGCATCCTGCGCCGCGCGGCGGCCGCCTTCGACGACGGTCCGGCCCACCTCGGTATCGAGCTTGTCGATTGGCCAGCCGAAGATCGCGACCGCGAGCAGCGGCCGCCCGCCCATCGCGTAGACATCGCTAATGGCGTTGGTCGCGGCGATGCGACCGAACGTGAACGGATCATCGACGATCGGCATGAAGAAGTCGGTGGTACTGATGATCGCGGTGCCATTGCCGAGGTCATACACTGCCGCGTCATCGCGCGACTGCGTGCCGACCAGCAGGCGCGCATCCGCCACCGGCGGTAAATTGCTCTTCAGAATGACATCGAGGAGCGCGGGTGCGATCTTGCAGCCGCAACCGGCGCCATGGCTGTATTCGGTCAGACAGATTTCGGACATGGAATATCTCGTGCTGGTGGTGACCGGTGCATTCTAAATGAGCCCCGCACGGGCACGTGCAACGTGCCCCCAGGATCCCGGCAAGGTCGCGTACGCTCGCCTTCGATGCGGCCGCATCCCGTATACTCTCCGTCGCTACCAATGCAGGAGAACAACGACCATGAACATTGCACTCATCGGAGCCAGCGGCAAGATCGGCAGGTGTATCGGCGCGGAACTGCTGCAGCGCGGCCACCAGGTCACCGGCATCGCGCGCCATCCGGAACGCATCGTGCCGCGACCGGGCCTGAAGGCGGCGACCGGAGACTTCACCTTGCCGGCGCCGCTGGCGAACGTATTGCGCGGTCACGACGCCGTGATCAGCGCCGCCAGTTTCATCCCCGGCCAGGCTGAAAACCTGATCGAAGCGGTTCGCGCCAGCGGGGTCCGGCGCCTCCTCATCGTCGGTGGCGCGGCATCGCTGCTGACCGCGCCGGACGGTCCGCGGCTGTTCGACACGATACAGTTGCCGGAAGAATGGAAAGCGCCGGTGGAAGAAGGCATGAGGACGCTGAAGCTGCTGCGCGGGGTCACCGACCTCGATTGGACGTTCTTTTCGCCGGCCGCGATGATCGGACCGGGCGAACGCACCGGGAGATTCCGGCTCGGCACCGAAGTCGTCGTCAAGGACGCCGAAGGCAACAGCCGGATTTCCTACGACGACTACGCCATTGCGATGGTCGACGAACTGGAACAGGGCAAGCACCTCAAGGCGCGGTTCACGATTGGTTACTGACTTCCGTTAGGCTCTGAACAAGTCCCTGCCGGGCTTGTTCAGAGTCGCCCCAGGTATTACCTCTCACCGGGCGCGCGAAAGCCCTGATTCTTGCAGCGCTTCCTCAATCGAACCTGGCGTCGGCGGATACGACCACGATCCCCTTGGGCGTCACCGTGAAGCGGCGTGCATCCAGTTCGAGATCGAAACCGATGCGCGCACGCGGCGGAATCTCGACCCCGCGATCGCAGATCACCCGATGCAGCCGCGCGCCTTCGCCGACGCGCGCCGTCGGCATCAGGATCGATGCCTCGACCGTGGCGCCATCATCGATGTATACCGAATTGCTGAGCACGCTTTGGCTGACGCCGCCGCCGGCAATGATCGAGCCGGCGGTGATGATCGAGTTGACGCAGATGCCTTCGGTGGCGGAGCGCCCGGGCACGGTGCGCGCCGGCGGACACTGGGGCTGATAGCTGCGGATCGGCCAGTCGGTCTGGTACAGGTCGAGCAACGGTTCCAGCCGCAGCAGATCCATGTTGGCTTCGTAGTAATCGTCGATGCTGTGCAGGTCACGCCAATACTGATCCGGCGTCACCCGACCGGTGGTACCACCAAAGCGGTAACCGCACACCCGAGATCCCTGCTCAAGCGCGTCGCGCGCCAGGTCGGCGAGCGTCGCGCCCTGCGTGCCGGCATCACCGCGCTGGTGCAACAACTCTATCAAGAGCTGGCGCGAGAAGATGTATACGCCGAGCGGTCCCTGTGCCGCTTCGGCCGCAACCGCCGGGGCCGTGGGAGCCGCGGTGATGTCCGTGATGCGATCTCCGTCCAGCAGCAATTGCTCCGCCAGTTGGCCGCCGCTGGCGAGACGGTGATCGATCGTCGCCATTGTGACGTCGGCATCCTGCTTGGCATGGAACAGCAGCGCCGTGGCGTAATCCATCCGGTAGATCTGTTCGCCGGAGACGATCAGAACCTGCTTCTCGTTGGTCCGTTGCAGCAGATACAGATTGTGAAACAAGGCATGCGCCGGCCCGTTGTAGCCGGTCGCCTCGCCGCGGATCGGCGGCGTGATGGGCATGACGTATTCGCCCAACTCGGTACTGAAGATCGACCAGGCGTCGCGCAGATGGTTGTGCAGGGACAGCGGGTTGAACTGGGTCATCACGAAGATGCGGCGCAACCCCGAGTGCAGGCAGTTGGTCAGTGCGAAATCGACGATGCGGTAGTTGCCGCCGAACGGCAGCGCCGCGACGGTCCGGCTGTCGGTCAGCGGCGCCAGGCCATCACCGCGGCCGATGGCAAGAATGAACGTTCGGGTTTCTTGGATGTCCGGGATCAGCATGGCACAGAACCTCTTCGGCGGCCGCGCATTATAGTCCGCCGGGATGGCGGCACGGCATCGTTCTCAAAGTGACGCGTGACCTCCCCCGCGTCCGGCTTCGGGAGGGGGGCTGGTAGACTGATGGCGTGTTCCCGGAGGAGCGGTCATGCAACGGTCGATTTTCCTGCTCATCGCCGCGATCAGTGTCGCGGGAATTGCCTGGCTGGTGGCTCGAAATCAAGCGCCTGCACCCGAGCCGACGGTGTTGCCGCCCCCGGTGAATTCGACCGCGGCGCCCCAACCGACCGCAACGGCGATCGACGCGCCCGCGACGAATGACACCGCAGATGGCCCCGCCTCGATCAGCGAGACCGCTGAAGATCAGCCCCCGGCCGAACCGTTACCCGCGCTCACCGAGAGCGACGGTTTCATCGCCGCGGCGCTCGGCACCGTGATCGAACAGCCGGCGCTGCGCGAACTGTTCAACCTCGACCAACTCGCCCGCCGGCTCGTCGTCGCCATCGACAGCCTGCCGCGCGCACGAATGCCGCAACAGCTGCGTCTGATCGAACCGCCATCGGCCCGCTTTCAGATCGCCATCCGTGACGGCGAGACCTTCATCGCCGACACCAACGCTGCGCGTTACGAGCGCCATGTCGCGCTGATCGAGGCTGCCGATGTCACGCAGGTCGTCGCGCTTTACCGACGCCTCTACCCGCTGCTGCAACAGGGGTACGCCGGGATCGCGCCACCGAACGCCTCGTTTCACCAGCGTGTCCTCGAAGCGCTCGACGACCTGCTGGCGGCAGCCCCCGTCGCCGAACCCGTGCGGCTGGTGCAACCGAAGGTGTTCTACGAGTTTGCGGACCCCGAAGTGCAGGCGCGATCGTACGGACAACGCCTGCTCGCCCGCATCGGCACCGCGAACACAGCGCGGATCAAACCGAAGTTGCAGGAATTGCGCGCGGCGTTGCGGTGACGCTCGAAGCGGATGAAATAAAAAACCCCGCCGAGGCGGGGTTTT
>JADLEV010000043.1 GCA_020845935.1 Gammaproteobacteria bacterium | reverse complement strand
GGCGAGCGGGGAGCAGTTTGGTTCGTTGCTGTACAGTTCGGGCAGTCCGGCGATCAACAACGCCGGCACGCTGACCAAGAACGGCGCTGGCGAGTGGTATCTCGAATCCAACGTCGGTTTCAGCAATGCCGGCACCTTCGTGAGCAACGCCGGGCAGGTCAGGTACCGAGGTTTCGGGACCAGTACCGGCACGTTCAACGTCGGCTCGGATGCGACGCTGTGGTTCGACAGCAGCGTTACGAAGAATCTCGGCGATGGCGCATTGATCACCGGCGCCGGTGCCTTCAACTACACCGGCAACGGCATGGCGCTGACGGGCCTCACCACCGGTGCCACCATCGATCAACCATTCTCGCTCGACAGCGAAAGCATCGGCGGTACCGGCATTCTCAATGTCAACGGTGCGATGACCGTGACAGGAACGAGCAGTGTCGGCGGCACGCTGGTCGTCAGGAACGGACTGACCGTGCAAGGCGTCGCCTCGGCGCACGCGCAACTCACGGTCGGGCAGAATCTGGTCAACGACAGCACCGTGACGCTGACCAGCACCGATGCGGTAAACGTCCGCAACGCGACGATCGCCGTGACCAGCGGCTCACTGATCAACAACGGCGCGATCGACAGTGTCGTCGGCGCGAGGGCAGGTGGCCGCACGATCACCGCCCAGCTCGACAACCGCTCCAGTGGCGCGATCAATGTCGGTGCGAGCGCGCCGCTGACGATCAACAAGAATGGCGCGAATCATCTGAACGCCGGAGCCATCAATGTCACCGGTGATAACTTGACGGTCACCAGTTCGACGCCGATGACGTTCACGCACAGCGCCGGCACGATCAACATCGCGACCGGTCAAACCTTCACGTTCAACAATGGCACGTTCTTCTGGAATGGTGGCGCGATCGAGGGCGGTGGGGAATTCCTGTTTCTGCCGGCAGGTGGCAGCGACCTCGTCATCGGCGGTGCCGACGACAAGATCCTGAACAACATCGATCTGACTCCGGCCAACCTGACGGTCGGCGGCACCGGCACGCTGATCCTGCAAACCGGCGCCAATCTGACGACGGCGGGTACGACCACGGTGCAGTCCGGCGCGAGAATCGATTTGGTCGGCGGCGATTTCATTCCGACCGGAACGTCGCTCAACATCGACGGCGAACTGATCGTCCGTGCCGGACAGGACTACGACCTGGCACTCGGTGGGGTCCACACCGGCACCTTCAATGTCGAGGCGGGTGCCACGCTGAACTTCATCGGCGGGACGCATCACTTCGCCGACGGCGCGTTGCTGACCGGCCCCGGCGCCTATAACTTCGGTGGCGGCATCATCAACTTCACCGGTACTGGTTCGGGTACGACGATTGATCTGCCGACGACGATCACCTTCACCGATGAGACGATTGGTGGCAGCGGCAACCTGAACAACAACGGGGCGCTGATCATCGAGGGTCTGACGCCGATGACCAACATCCATCTGAGCAGCACCAACCAGGTCATCGTGCGCGGCACGGAAGCGGGGGATACGACCTGGACGTTGGCGGGCCTCGACAACACCGGCACGATGAATGTGACCAACATTGGCAGCGTCGCCCGTACCGTCGCGATCACGACACCGCTCAGCAACAGCGGCACGATCACCGTGGCGCCGACGACCGGCGGTCCGCTGACCGCGACCTTTACCGGCGGCTTGACGCAGACCGGTGGGTCGTTCAACGCGATGGCGCCGGCGACGATCAACGGTGCCGTGACACAGACCGGCGGCGCACTGGTCGCCGGAGCGTTGACCACAGTCACGGGGGCCTACCAGTTTGGTGGCGGAACGATTGCCGGTACCGGCCAACTCGAAATCGGCGGCGCCATGACCATCACTGGTTCCGGCACGCGCACGATTGCAGTCGCGACTCGGGTCAACGGTCTGACGATCAGTAGCGGCATCACCCTCGCGCAAAGCGGCACCGCGCTCGATAACCTGGAGGCAACGACCATACAGGCCAGCGCAGGATTGTCCTTAGCGTCCGGCGCCAGCCACGCCGTCACCGGCGCGATCGACAACCAGGGTTCGCTGACCATCGGCAGCGGCACCACGGCAAGTGCCGGCGGCAACTACACGCAAAGTGGCGCCGGCGCCTGTACCGTGGACGGCACCTTGACCGCCGCGCAAATCAACATCGATGGTGGAACGATGACCGGTACCGGCCGGTTGAACGGGCCAGTCACGGTGGCGGGCACACTGCTGGGCAGCCAGACGATCAACGGTGCGGTGACCAATAACGGCACGCTGGCCGGTACTCAGGTGATCACCGGCAATGTGATCAACAACGCTTTGCTGGTGCCCGGCACCAGCCCCGGCCGCATGTCGATAACCGGCAACCTGACGCTGAGCGAAACCAGCGCCCTGCGATTCGAACTGGCCGGGACCGGCAGCGACCAGTTCGATCTGCTTGCCGTCAGCGGCAATGCGACGCTGGCGGGCGCGATGAGCGTGATCGGTCTGTCCGGATTCCGTCCGGCCAGCGGCGACAACATCAACGTCATCACCTGCGGCGGTACCTGCAGCGGCACGTTGACGCTGGCGCCTCAATTCGACCTGACCGTATTCGATCCCTCGCGCGGCGATTCGTTGCGCGGTCTGGTCAGTCCGACGGCATTCAGCCTGTTGTTCGAAACCAGCTACGTCCCGCCACCGCCGGAGCCGGAGCCGGTGTACGTCCCCGACACGCAGACCCGCATCGTCGCCGATCTGAACAACGCGCCGACGCAGTCGCCGCTGTTGCCGGTCCTGGTGGAAACCGTCGGCATGAGTGCCGAAGTCGATGACGAGTTGTTTGAACTCGGTGGTCCGGCAAGCCGGGTCACCTGCCGCTGAGACGATGTTCGGATCCGATGTGATGCGCGCGACGCATGAGCCTGGCCGTGCATCGATGAACCCACTGTGGCCAGCGGAGGCGAGGCTGACAATGAACAGAGCAAACAGGAAATACATCGGCTGCCTGCTGGTGGCAATCACCGCCATCGGCGTCGTCGGCGAGGCGGCTGCCCAACAGATCGGCGAGGTGCTTGATGCCCGCGGCGCCTTCACTGCGCGTCAGCCGGACTCCGGCGAGATCCGGTTTCTCGGCAAGGGCATGGCCGTGGCGCGCCGTGACGTATTGACCACCGGGCGCAACGGCTTCGCCGTGCTCGAAATGCGCGACGGCGCGAAGATCACCCTGCGGCCGGATACCGAGTTCGCCATCGAGCAGTACGCCGAGCAACCGGAACCGGGGCAGGAACAGAGCATCGCCTTGCGCCTGTTTCGTGGGGGACTGCGCACCGTGACCGGCCTCATCTCGCGTGGCCGCCCGGCGAGTTACCGGCTGAACACGCCGACGGCAACGATCGGCGTGCGCGGCACGGAGTTCGATCTGCGTGTCTGCGGCACCGATTGCAATCAGGAAGAGCGCGAGCATGCGCAACGCCCGGCGTCGACCCAGGACCTGAATCAGGTTGCCGGGCGCGTGATCCTGGCGCGCGGCCAGAGTACTGCGACGTCGCTGTCCGGCACGGAGCGGCCACTCGGCAATGGTGCGATTGTGTATTCGGGCGATATGTTGCGAACCGCAGTGGATGGTGTTGTCGCCGTGGTGTTCCGGGACGACACGCGCATCGTGTTGCGGCCGAACACCGAATTCGCCATCGACAATTACAGTTATCGCAAGTCGGGACCGACCGAGAACGACGGCATCCTGTTGCGGGTGGTTCGCGGCGGCGTGCGCAGTCTGACCGGCCTGTTGGCCAGCCGCGATCGCAGCCGGTTCCGCATCTCCACGCCGGCGGCGACGATCGGCGTGCGCGGCACGGGCTTCGATGTCTATGTCGCGGAACATTGCGACGAGGGTCGGGAAGCGCTGAATCAACAACCTGCGGAAACCGACAACTGCGTTTACGTCGACGTCTGGGACGGTACGGTCGATGCCAGCCAGGGTTCCCGTAGCACCGTGGTCGCGAGCGGACAGACCGCCTTTGCCGCCGACGAGAATGCCGCTCCGGCACTGCTCGCGGCACGGCCGGCGTTCATGAGCGAGGGTGACGCACCGCGGCCGGATTCGTTGTCGCCGAATCTGGAAGACCTGTTCGGCGCCGAACCGGGTGATTCGGTCGCCGCCGGAACCTACCTCAATGTTGCCGATGGCAACGTCTACCTCGAAGCGCCGGACGGTCGGTTGCTGGAACTCGGCCGGGGCCAGACGGGATATCTCGATCCAGCCGGCGGCAGCATGCGTCTGCTGGACGGCACCCCGCTGTTTTTCCTCGAAGATCCGTATCCGCGCGCGTCCCGTTTCGATGATTCGGTGGCGCGTGCCTTCGATCTGCTCGGCGACAGCTTCGACAACCTTGGCGACATCAACAGCGCGAGCGATCTGCAATGCACGATTCAATGAGGGTCGTGGCCTCGCGGCAGCCGACCGGGTCGGGCCGCAAGCGACGGCGCGGCATGCTGCTCCTGGCGCTCTCAGGTCTGTGCACCATCGGGGCGACGGCCAACGCGCAGCAAAGCCCGCCAGCAATCACTTTCACGATCGAGCGGTTTCAGGTTGACGGCGACAATCCGTTGTCAGCGGCGCAGACCGAACACGTTCTCGCACCTTTTCTCGGCCCGCAGCAGGGCATATCGGGCGTCGAGGAAGCGGCACGCGCGTTGGAACAGGCACTCGTCAAGCGCGGCTTTGCGTTTCATCGCGTGACGGTGCCGCCGCAGCGCGCCAGCGGTGGCGTGTTCCAACTGCGGATCACCAGTTACCGCGTCGCGTCAATCGAGGTCAATGGCAACGACCATTTCAGTGACGACAGCGTGCGCGGCAGTCTGCCGGCATTGCGGCTTGGCGAGCCGCCGAACAGCCGGCGGATCGCGCGATCGTTGAAACAATCGAACGAGCATCCGGCTCGCCGCGTTGCGGTATTTCTCAGCGAAGCCGAACAGGCCGGCGATCTGCACGCGCGCATCGAGGTGCGCGACGCGAAGCCATGGCAGATGTTCGGCTCGCTCGCCAATACCGGCAGCCGGGAAACCGGCGACTGGCGCCTGTCGCTCGGTGCGCAGCACAGTGGCCTGTGGGGGCGCGATCACGTGCTGACGATGAGTTACACGACCTCACCGCCGGAGCACCTCGAGGACGTCAACCAGATTGGCATTTCCTACCGCATCCCGGTGTACCGCTTCGCCGGCAGCATCGATGCCTATTTCAGTCATTCCGACGTGGCGCAGGGTGTGGACACGACCGGGGTCAGCGCGTTCGATGTCAGCGGTGCAGGGCGGTTTCTTGGCGTCGCGTACACCCAGAATCTCTTCCCGCTCGGCAACTACAACCACAGCGTGCGCCTGGCGCTCGACGATCGTCTGTTCGAGAACAACACCATCAATCTGGCTTTTCCGACCCTCGACTTTCTCGATGTCAGGAGCCGGCCGCTGTCGCTGCAATACACCGGCCGCTACGAAAGCGGCGGTGTGCGTTACGGCGTGCACGCGGTGTTGAGTGGCAACCTCGGCGGCGGCGCCTATAACAACAATTTGGCCTATCAGGCCAATCGCTGCGGCATCGATCTCTCCGGTCTGTGCAACCCGGCAACCGGCCTCGGCACGCAGGTCGATCACTCATGGCAGGTGCTGCGGATCGGTGGCAACGTCGATCTGCCGCTCTGGGGTAAATGGCAGTTCCGCGGCCGGCTCGAATCGCAGCTTGCCGGCGAGCCGCTGATCCCGGGGGAGCAGTTGGGGCTAGGCGGGGTCAATTCGATTCGCGGTTTCAAGGAGCGTGAAATAGCCGGCGAATCGGGCGTGCAACTCAATGCCGAGTTGCATACGCCGCCGCTGTACAAATCGCTGCAACTGCTGGCGTTCGCGGACTTCGGGGCGTTGCGCGTGATCCGTCCGGATGACAATAGTCTCAACGGCGAGACGCTGGTCAGCGTCGGTGTCGGGCTGCGCTGGTTCTTCCGCAACTTCATCGGCATCTCGCTCGACTACGCGCATGTGCTCGACGGCAACGGCAGCCGCGCCAACCCGGCCGTCGTCGCGGTCACGCGCAGCGACGCCGACTATCTGCACTTCAATCTGTTTATGAGGTACTGACGAAGGATCCGGACGGGCTCCGCAGTGGGCCATGCCCGAATCGCGTTAGAACCCTTCGGTCGAACGGAACAGGCCGACGCGTAAATCCTGCGCGGTATAGATCTCGCGGCCATCGACCTGCATCGAGCCGTCTGCGATCCCCATCACCAGCTTGCGCAGAATGACGCGCTTGATGTCGAGTCGATAGCTGATCCGCTGGCAACTCGGCGTCACCTGGCCGGTGAACTGGACCATCCCCGCGCCGAGGGCTCGGCCGTGACCCGGGCCGCCACTCCAGGCGAGAAAGAAGCCGAGCAGTTGCCACAGCGCATCGAGGCCGAGGCAGCCGGGCATGACCGGATCGCCCGGGAAATGACAGGAGAAAAACCAGAGGTTCGGGTTGATGTCGAGTTCGGCGAGCACCAAGCCCTTGCCGTTCGTGCCGCCGCTGGCATTGATTTGCACGATGCGATCGAACATCAGCATCGGCGGCAGGGGCAGTTGCGCATTGCCGGGACCGAACATTTCGCCACGCCCGCAGGCAAGCAATTGCTCGCGGTCGTAACGTTCCTGAGGGATAAAGCGAAGCGGCTGGTTCATGGCGCGCGGCACTATAGCATCATCGGGATCGGCTTCAATCAGTCCTGCGCGAGATAGCGGCGCAGGTACTCAGCGAACGGCAGATCGGGTTGCGCTTCGAGCGCCTCCTGCCGGCGCAACGAGTCCGCGGCCGTCGTCGCGAACTCACGCTTGCGGTCGGGATCAAGCGGTGTTGCGCGCAGCGCCTGTTGGTGCTGTCGCGACAGGCGCAACGCATATTCGGCGTAAGGCACTTGCTGTTGCCGCAACGCCGCAAGCATTCGGGCCGAAGGCAGCGATTCCGGCTGCAGCAGCAGATCGTGATACTCGCGCCACGCCGCCAGATAGGGCGTGCCCGATTCGCCATGGTCCAGGATCTCGCAGATGCCGCGCACCTGCTCGAAGATAACCTCGGCCCACTCGCGCAGATCGCGGCGGCGGCCACGGTCCAGCAGCGCCAGCTCCGGTTCGCGGCCGCGCAGTGCGATCGTCAGTTCGTTGTAGGCGATGCCCTGCTGGTCGTCGTCGTCGAGTAGCGGGCTGCGCTCCAGCAGACAGAAGATCAGGAACGCCTCGAGCCAGCGCAACCCGGCCTCGTGCACGCCGATCGGGTCGGTGCTGTACAGGTCGAGTGCGCGGATCTCGACGTACTCGACGCCGCGTTCGCGCAGGGCGCGCGACGGTTTCTCGTTATCGTGGGTCGAACGCTTCGGCCGCACCAGGCTGTAGAACTCGTTTTCGATTTGCAGGATCCGCGTGTTCAATTGGATTCGCTGGCCGTGGAGATGCGTGCCGAGCGCCTCGTATTCGGGATAGGGCGAATCCAGCGCCCGGCGCATGCTGGCGAGATAGGCCGGCAGACTGTCGTAATCGATGCGCAGTGCGGCCTGGTTCTTGTTCTTGTAGCCGATGTCGCTCATGCGCATCGACGTTGCCTCGGGCAGGAAGCAGGTGTACGGGTCGAGGTCGGTATAGCGTGTCGTGCGGCCGCCGAGGAACGATTTGCACAGCGCCGGCGAGTCGCCGTAGAGGTAGAGAATCAACCAGGAGTGGCGCTTGAAGTTGCGCAACAGCGCGAAGTACTGCTGATCGACGAACTCCCGGCTGTCGTCGCCGCAGCCTTCGAGTTCCTGGTAAGCCGGCCAGAAGGCGAGTGGCAGCGAGTAGTTGAAATGCACGCCGGCGATGGTCTGCATCCGTCGGCCATAGCGGTAATCGAGGCCGATGCGGTACAGATGTTTCAACTGGCCGAGATTGGAGGTGCCGTACTCGGCAATGCGAATGTCCGGATCGTCACCGATGCGGCACGGCATGCTTGCCGCCCACAGCAGTTCGTCGGCGAGGTGCTCGTGCACGAATATGTGCAGGTCGCGCAGGAACGCGACCGTCTCCCGGATATCGGGGAAGCTCGGCGTGACGAATTCCGTCAATGCTTCCGCGTAATCGGTGGTCAGCTGCGGATGCAGCAACGCCGAACCAAGCGCGGCGGGATGGGCGGTCTGCGCAATGCAGCCGTCCGCGGTGACACGCAGGCTCTCCTTTTCCAGGCCCTTGCGGCCATGCCGCAACAGATCGGCGCTGCCGGCGCCTTGCAGGCGCTGCAACCGGGTCGTGACAAAGTCGCCGCGCGGCGTGACGTGCATCGGGGTCCTGGCGTCTGGAGCGGGCAGCGGTCGCTGCGCCGACGACGCCGCGCCGCCATGGCGGCGGCGCAGGATCGCCAAGGCCTGTTCGTGCAGCGCTGCGTTCGCCGCGGCAATGATGCGGCCGCCCGGGATCGGACCTGAGGTTGGCCGATTGCCGTGCCAGTCGGTGACGACGCCACCGGCACCCTCGATGATGGGGAGCAGCGGCATGATGTCGTGCGGCGCGAGGCTGGCTTCGACCACCAGATCGATGTGGCCGCTGGCCAGCAGGCAATAGGCGTAGCAGTCGCCGCCGAACCGGCGCATGCGGCAGCGATCGGACAGTGCCTGAAACGCCTGCATGTCGGAGTCGGTCCGGAACATGTCCGGTGAGGTGCAGTAGAGGATGGCTTGGCCCAGGCCCGCCAGGGTGCGGGTTCGCAGCGGCAACCGCTCGCCACCGCGCAGCAGCATCGCGGTCGTGCCATCGCCGCTGAAGGTTTCGTCGAGCACGGGCTGGTGGACTGCGCCAAGCACGCCGCGCTCGCCGTTGAGCAGGCCCAGCAGGATGCCCCACAGCGGTGAACCGGAGATGAATGCGCGCGTGCCATCGATCGGGTCGATCAGCCACTGCCAGCGCGTGCTGCCGGCATGCGCCGAAAACTCCTCGCCGACGATGCCGTGGGTCGGATAGGTTTGTCCGATTCGCGTCCGCAGCAGTGTCTCGATGTCGCGATCCGCCGCGGTGACCGGATCGAACCCCTCGCTCGCCTTGTTCTCGACTTCGCAACCGGCATGGAAATAGCGCAGCGCGATCGGCCCGGCCGCGATGACCGCTTGCTCGGCAAAGGCGATCAGTGCGGGCAGGGATAGTTCGTCGGGAGACATGGGCAAGCGCCGGGGCGGAATCACTGCGGCGATTATCGCACGACGGTGGTGTTGTACCGGCCGGCTGGGGCATAGTAGTGGAGTGGATGATCGCCAGTTCGAACTGCCGCTGTACACCACGCGTCGCAGCGGCCGCGCGAAACGCGTGACGCTGCGGATTGCGCCGGGTACCGGCCTCGAAGTCGTCGTGCCGGAACGTTTTGACGAGCGGCGCATTCCTGATCTCATCTCCGAGCACCATAACTGGATCGACCGTCGCACACGTCAGTTGCGGCGCAAGGCCGATGGCGCCATGGCGCTCGACCGCACGCCGTTGCCCAGGACGATCCACCTCGCCGGATGTCGTGAGCGCTGGTCGGTGGACTATCGGCATGCGGCCGGGGCGTCGCCGCGACTGACGCAGGTAGGCGATCGCGACCTGCGGGTTCGGGTCGATCTCCACGCGCAGCAACGCACCGCGGCCTGCCTCGATCGCTGGTGCCGCAAACGCGCCGCGCTGACGCTACCGCCCCGGCTGCGGCAGCTGGGAGAACAATGCAAGCTGCGTTACGCCGCGAGCGAGATTCGGGGTCAGAAGCGGTTGTGGGGCAGTTGCGCACCGGGCGGTCGGATCCGGTTGAACTACAAACTGATTTTTCTGCCGCCGGAACTGGTCGATTACGTGCTGGTGCATGAACTCTGTCATACCATGCACCTGGACCATTCGCGCAAATTCTGGGACCTGTTGCAAAGTCATTTGCCGGATGCGCTGCAACTCGATCGGGCACTGAGCGATGCCTGGCGCCTGCTGCCGGCATGGGTGGAACGGCTGTGAAATTTGAAGCGACTACCGTGGAGGGGTATTGATGAGTAATTCGGATCTGCATGCGGCGCTCGAACGCCTGCGCCAGGAACTGGCCACCATGAGTGGGCTCGATGCGGCGAGCCGGCAACGGCTGCAAGCGCTGCTCGACGGCATCGGCGCCGACGGCGATGAGCACGAGACGACTGGTCTGGAGCGGCGCATCGACGCGGTGCACGAGGCCATCGAGGAGTTCGAGGTGACGCATCCGCGAGCCACGGCGATTCTCAACGATATCCTCGTCATGCTCAGCAATATGGGGATTTAAGGTACCTCTGCGACAGTCCGGGCTTGCGTGCCACCGGGAAGGCGCTCGCGCATCGAGCCGAGCTCATTCCGCCGTTATTTCTCGCACTCCGGTGTCCGCCCCGCGGCACGTGCCCGTTCATATTCAGCGATGGCTTCCGGCAAGGCCTCGACCAGCCGCGCGGCACGATTGTCGTTGGAGGGATGGGTTGACAGGAATTCGGGAATCGCATCCTTGTTGAGCTTTTCCATCGCCCGCCAGAGATCGATCGTCTCGCGCGGGTCAAAGCCGGCGCGCGCCATGTACCTCAGGCCTGTGACGTCGGCGTCGATTTCCGCCTTGCGGTCGTAGGGTTTGTTGAGCCCGAGTTCGGCGCCAAGGCTGGCGGCCTCGGCGACCGCCTGCGAAGTGCCCGCGGCTCCGGGCACCATGATGGCGAGCGCGACGACCCCGATGCCGGTCAGGGTCTGGCGCGCCACGCGCTTGCCGACATGATGTTCGGTGACATGCGCGATTTCGTGGCCCAGCACGGCCGCCAGCGCATTCTGGTTGTTGGCGACCTGAAAGATGCCGGTGTGAACGCCAATCTTGCCGCCCGCCAGCGCGAAGGCATTGATTGACGGGTCGTCGAATACCGCGACCTCCCACGGTTGTTGCCCGGTCGCGCCGTCGAGTACCGAGACGATGCTGGAGGCGACGCACTCGACCGCGGCGACCATCCGCTCGTTCTGCGCCAGCGGCATCCGCTGTTTCATTTCCTCGAACACTTTGGCGGACTGGCCTTCGAGCACGTCCGCGGCGGCGGATCCGGCGAACAGCAGCGACAGCATGGCACCCAGCCATCGTCCCCCGGCCTGCACGGTCTTGCGGTCGCGCATGGTGGCAGACTTCCTCGAGGTCACGTCCAACGAATAACCCTGGTTAACGTCTCTGCTTGGACGCCGTGGACGCACTCTGGTTCAGCATCCCCGCGACCGCCCGGCACGGCGAAACCTTGCCACGGCGGCGCGCCAAGCCCGGGCAGGCATCGCCGGGGTGCCGGCGTAGGTGCCTGGCTGCGCCAGGTCCTTGGTCACCAGGGATTGCGCCAGTACGACGACATCGTCCCCTATCGCGACATGGCCGATGACGCCGACCTGCCCGCCGAGGCGGACTCGATCGCCAAGTCTTGAACTGCCGGCGATACCGCATTGTGCGGCGATCAGGCAATTTTCCCCGATGCGGACGTTGTGCGCCACGATCACCAGGTTGTCGATCTTGGTGCCGCGGCCAATCACGGTGTCGGTGAAGCGTGCGCGATCGATGGTCGAATTGGCGCCAAGCTCGACGTCATCGCCGATGATGACCCGACCGACCTGGGGTACCTTGATCGGATTGCCGGCGGCGTCCGTGACGAAACCGAAACCGTCGCCACCGATGACCGCGCCTGGCTGAATGATGACGCGATCGCCCAACTGGCACTGCTCGCGGACGACGACACGCGGATACAGCAGACAGTCGGCGCCGATGCGAACATCGTCAAGGACGATGCTGCCGGGGAGCAGACGGGTTCTTGCACCGATCACCACACGTTCGCCGATGACCACCCCGGGGCCGACGATGACGTCGGCGCCAAGCTGGGCCGAGGCGGCAATGCTTGCGTTCGCGGCGAGCAGAGTCGATGGCGTGTAGGCCACCGGGGCAAACATCGCCGCAACTCTGCAGATAGCGATTTCCGGGTGTTGGTGCAGCAGGTTGTGCTTGCCCGGGATCAGGGCATCCGGCCGCGTTACGAAGGCAGGAATCCGGGAACGCGCTGCCGCGGCGACTTGGTCGCGATTGATGATGAACGAGATGCAATCGGGCAGATCGTCGGAGAGGCCGCAGACGCCGGTGATGGCGGCAGCGGCGGTTCCGGCCAGTTCCAGGTCGCATCGTGCCGCGAGATCGGCCAGCGTCAGGCGCATCGCGCGAGTCTACCCAAGCAAAGCCGCTATGTAATGTCCCGACTCAACGCAGGTCCGGGGCTCGCTCTCTTCTTGGCAAACCGCCGGCACGCGGTCCTGCCTTGGGTAGGGCATCCCCTGTATTCTGTGTCGCGAGCGCGATTTGGAGGCGAGGCGTTGGCGAACCGGGAATCCATGGATATCAGGACCGCATCGCCCGATGCAGTCGGCGGCAAAAGGCCTGCCCCGCGCGACCTGCTGGGTCAGCCGGGGCATTGGCCTGCGCTTGGGTTCGGCGCCGGGCTCGCGCCGCGCGCACCGGGCACGGCAGGCACCCTCGTGGGGGTGGCCCTGATGTACGCGTTGCGCGATATTCCCTGGCCAGGGTACCTGGCGCTGGTCGTGTTGGGTTTCGCCTTCGGGGTCTGGTTCTGCGCTCGCACCGCGCGTGCGCTTGGCGTGCATGATCACCCGGCGATCGTCTGGGATGAGGTGATCGGTTACCTCGTGACGATGGCCCTGGGGCCGGCAACCGGCGCGTGGCCATGGGTCGGTTTCGTGCTGTTCCGACTGTTCGACATCGTGAAGCCCTGGCCGATATCCTGGTTGGACAGGCGGGTCGGGGGTGGCTTCGGCATCATGGTCGATGACCTGCTGGCCGCCGTTTACGCGCTGGCGACGATGCGGATAATTGTTCTCTGGTTTGATTCCTATGTTCCCTAAAAGGCAGGAATAATCCTAAACTAGTGATAAATCACTTTAGCTATTGCGGCCTATGAATCGGTGCGGACGAAGCGGTATTGGCAGCCTCCTTTGTGCTTTCTTGCTGGTGGGCTCGGCGGCTGCGACCGACATCT
Source organism: Gammaproteobacteria bacterium (assembly GCA_020845935.1). Taxonomy (GTDB): domain Bacteria; phylum Pseudomonadota; class Gammaproteobacteria; genus JADLEV01. The sequence goes on along the minus strand of JADLEV010000043.1, from coordinate 27,130 downwards.
ACAAATACGTCGACCAGGACGGCAAGGTCTATTTCACCGATCAGCCGGATCACACCGGGTACCGGCGCCTGGTCAAGACCTGGAAAGGGTGGACCGAGGCACGTATCGATTACGCCCGAATCGAGAAGAACCGCGCGAAGTACACGCCGACAATCCGGCGCGCGGCGGAGTTGTATCAGATCCCGGAGGCGCTGTTGCATGCTGTGATCCGGGCGGAGTCGGCCTATGACCCCAACGCGACCTCGGTCGCCGGTGCGGTCGGGATGATGCAGTTGATGCCTGATACGGCGCGGCGCTATGGCGTCGTCAATCGCCAGGATCCGATTGCCAATATCGCCGGCGGTACGCGCTATCTGCGCGACCTGCTGCAAATGTTTGACCGGGACCTGACGCTGGCGCTGGCGGCCTACAATGCCGGCGAAAATGCGGTACTGGAGCACGGCCGGAAGGTACCGCCCTACGACGAGACCCGTACCTACGTGCGCAAGGTGCTGTCGTTCTATCAGGCAAGCCAGAATCCGGTGGCAACCCCAAAATCCGGCGCCGCGACGAAGTCGAATCCGGGTTAGGGCCGGGGCGCCGCCGTGAACAGAATCCGATTCACGCAGCGGCTTGCGGCGTTGGTCGCCTCGCCCTCGGTCAGCAGCATGGATCCGCGGCTCGACGTCAGCAATGCCGGTGTCATCGAGCTGCTGGCGGGTTGGTTCGAGTCATGCGGCTTCACGGTCCACACCGAACTGGTCGCCGCGCAACCACGCAAGCTGAATCTGATCGCGACCTGCGGCACCGGCGCCGGCGGCCTGGTGCTCGCCGGGCATACCGACACCGTCCCCTGTGATGCGTCGGCCTGGCTCGGCGATCCGTTCGTGCTGCGCGAGGCCGACGGGTTCGTCCATGGCCTCGGCGTCAGCGACATGAAGAACTTCTTCCCGGTCATTCTCGAAGCGCTGGATGGCCTCGACCTGTCTCGTGGCCGGCACGGCTGCACGGTGATCGCGACCTGCGACGAGGAATGCACGATGAACGGCGCACGCCATTTGCTGGCCCGCCGGCAATGCCTCGGGCGCTACGCAATGCTGGGAGAGCCGACCGGGCTGACGCCCATTACGCGGCACAAGGCGGTGCTTTCGCTCGCGGTCGGCGTTCGCGGGCGGACCGGCCACGCCAGTGACCCCGGCCTCGGCGTGAACGCGATCGATGGCATGTTCGAGGTGCTGCGGGAATTGCGGGCCTGGCGGCAGAATATTCGCAGCGGCTGGCACGACGACGATTTCGTCATCCCCTATCCGACGCTGAACTTCGGACGGATCGGGGGCGGTGACAGCACCAACCGGATCTGCGGCGATTGCGAGCTGCAGCTGGACTTGCGGCTGTTGCCGGGCATGGATGCGGTTGCCGTGTGCGAGGAACTCGACCGGCTGGCGCGGCGGGCGGTGCTCGATACCGGTTGTACCGCCGCGGTCTGGCCGTTGAGCGCCGGCACGCCGGCCCTGGCTCCGGCCGGGGACAGCGAGTTGGTCCGGTTTTGCGAACACGAAACCGGGCGCGGCGCGGACTCGGCGGCGTTCGCGACCGAAGCACCGTTCCTGGCGGCGCTCGGCAGCGAATGCGTCGTGCTTGGTGCCGGTGACATCGGCCAGGCGCATCAGCCAAACGAACGGCTCAGCCTCGAACAGGCCGCGGCGATGACGCGCATCGTGCGGCACGCGATGGAACGGTTCTGCCTGCGGCCATGAGCGACTCACGACAAGATCTGGCGGTGCACTGGTTCCGCGAAGCGGCGCCGTTCATCAATGCCTACCGTGGCCGGACGCTGGTCGTGTACGTCTGCGGCGAAGCGATTGCGGCGGCGGGCTTCGCACATCTGATGCAGGATCTGGCCTTGCTCCACGCGCTGGGTATCCGGCTGGTGATCGTGCATGGTGCGCGACCGCAGATCGAGGAGCGCTTGCAGCGGCGCGGCATAGCCTTCCGCTACCACAACGGCCTGCGCATCACCGACGAGCAAAGCCTGCAAGCGGTCAAGGAAGCGGCCGGCGCGGTGCGGGTCGAGATCGAGGGCAAGATCTCGCTCGGCATCCGCAACTCGCTGCTCGCTCGGCAGGGTGTCAAGATTTCATCCGGCAATTTCGTCACCGCGCAGCCGCTCGGCATTCACGATGGCGTCGATTACCAGTACACCGGCATCGTGCGCCGGGTCGACAGCGCGGCGATTGCCGGCCTGCTCGACGATGACATTGTCGTGCTGCTGTCGCCGTTGGGTTACTCAGTGACCGGCGAGGTATTCAATCTGAGCGGTGGCGACACCGCGGTATCGGTCGCCGCGGCGCTGAAGGCGGACAAGCTGATGCTGCTGGTGGACGGCGCCTTGCGCGATACCGCGGGTGCGCCGCTGCGCGACCTGACCCCGGCAGCGGCGAGGGACCTGTTGGCGGCCGGCCAGATCGCCGCGGAGGCCGCCGAAGCGTTGCAGGTCGCCGTGCGCGCCGCCGAACAGGGCATCAACCGCACGCACCTGATCGATCTCCATGTCGATGGCGGCATCGTCCAGGAACTGTTCACGCGCGATGGCATCGGCACGATGATCAGCGTGTCGCCCTACGACGTGTTCCGCACCGCGGCCGGCGAGGACCTGCCGGGCATCCTGGAACTGATCGGACCGCTGCAATCGGGTGGGATCCTGATTGAACGGACTCCGGCGCGGATCGAAGCCGACCTCGAAAAGTTTTCGATTCTGGTGCGTGAGGGTACGACCATCGCCTGCGGCGCCTTGTACCCGTATCCGGCTCAGCGCACCGCGGAAATCGCCTGCATCGCCGTGCATCAGGACTATCAGCGGTCAGGCTTCGGCGATGCCATCGTCAACCATCTGGAACAGCGCGCCCGGGCGCTCGACTGTCGCACGGTGTTCGCGCTGACGACCCGCGCCGCGCACTGGTTCATCGAGCGGGGCTATCGCCGCGCGACGGTGACCGATCTGCCGCCGGACAAGCAGGCGCAGATCGATCCACAACGCAACTCGCAGGTATTGCTCAAGGATCTGTAACGCCGGGTCCGGATGCGGCTGGACCAGCTTGCGAAATGCCGCCGATACTGAACAAGTCCACACTGGACTTGTTCAGGGATTACGTAGCTAGATCGCCTCGGGCGCGCTGGTGAGTTCCTCGGCGTCGATGTGCAACGCGAACTCGCCATGGTCGACCGTCACCAGCACGTGACCACCGCCCACCAGGCGCCCGAACAGCATTTCCTCGGCCAGCGGTTTCTTGATCCGTTCCTGAATCAGCCGGCTCATCGGCCGCGCGCCGAGCAGCGGATCGTAGCCATGCTCGGCGAGCCAGGCGCGGGCGGCCGGATCGATGTCGAGCGTGACCTTGCGCTCTTCCAGTTGCGCTTCCAGCTCGATGATGAACTTGTCGACGACGCTGGCGATGGTTGCGACGCCGAGCCGGTTGAACTGAATGATGCCATCGAGCCGGTTGCGGAACTCGGGGCTGAACAGGCGCTTGATTTCGGTCAAGGCATCGCCGGCATGGTCCTGCGTGGTGAAGCCGATCGAGGTCCGGTTCATCTGCTCGGCACCGGCATTGGTCGTCATCACCAGAATGACGTTGCGGAAGTCGGCTTTGCGGCCGTTGGCGTCGGTCAGCGTGCCGTGGTCCATCACCTGCAACAGAATGTTGAACACGTCTGGGTGGGCCTTTTCCATCTCATCCAGCAGCAGCACCGTGTGCGGGTGCTTGGTGATCGCCTCGGTCAGCAGGCCGCCGGTATCGAACCCGACGTAGCCGGGCGGTGCGCCGATCAGCCGTGATACGGTGTGCCGTTCCATGTACTCGGACATGTCGAAGCGCAGCAGTTCGATGCCGAGGATGCGCGCCAGTTGCCGCGTCACCTCGGTCTTGCCGACGCCGGTCGGTCCGGCGAACAGGAAACTGCCGATGGGCTTCTCCTGCGTGCCGAGCCCGGAGCGCGACATCTTGATCGCCGCGGCGAGTTGTTCGATGGCCTCGTCCTGACCGAACACCACCATCTTCAGGTTGCGTTCCAGCGAGCGCAGCACATCCTTGTCCGAGGTCGAGACCGTCTTTGGCGGGATACGCGCGATCTTGGCGACGATGGTCTCGATGTCGCCAACGCTGATGGTGCGCTTGCGCTTCGACGGCGGTTGCAGGCGTTGATGCGCGCCGGCTTCGTCGATGATGTCGATGGCCTTGTCCGGCAGGAAGCGATCGGTGATGTAGCGATGCGTGAGTTCCGCGGCAGCACGCAGCGCCTGGTTGGTGTAGCGCACTTCGTGATGTTCCTCGAACCGCGACTTCAGGCCCTGCAGGATGCGAATCGTCTCCTCGACGCTCGGTTCGGTGACATCGATCTTCTGGAACCGGCGTGCCAGCGCCCGATCCTTTTCGAAGATGCCGCGATATTCCTGATAGGTGGTCGAACCGATGCATTTCAGATCGCCCGAGGCGAGCATCGGCTTGATCAGGTTCGATGCATCCATGACTCCGCCGGAGGCTGCGCCGGCACCAATGATGGTGTGGATTTCATCGATGAACAGGATGGCGTGCTGCTGTTTCTCCAGCGCGCCGAGCACGTTTTTCAACCGCTTCTCGAAATCGCCGCGATACTTGGTGCCGGCGAGCAGGGCGCCGAGATCGAGACTGTAGATGGTCGCGTCGCGCAATACCTCCGGTACCTCGTGGTCGACGATCTTCTTCGCCAACCCTTCGGCGATCGCGGTCGTGCCGACGCCCGCCTCGCCGACAAACAGCGGATTGTTCTTGCGCCGCCGGCACAGCGTCTGAATGGTGCGTTCGACTTCCTGCTGGCGGCCAATCAGTGGATCGATCTTGCCGCGCCGGGCCTGTTCGTTCAGGTTGGTAGTGAACGACTCGAGCGCGCCGCGGCCCGGATCCGGGGTCGCGCCTTCTTCCTGCGTCACCGAGCCGGGGTCCTCGTCGGCCTCCTCGTCACCGGTCTTGGTGATGCCATGCGACAGGCAGTTGACGACGTCGAGCCGGGCAACGTTCTGCTGATGCAGCAGGTAGACGGCCTGCGATTCGCGTTCGCCGAAGATTGCCACCAGCACGTTGGCGCCGGTAACTTCCTTGCGCCCGGAGGATTGCACCTGGAACACGGCACGTTGCAGCACGCGCTGGAACCCGATGGTCGGTTGGGTATCGCGCTCGTCCTGGGGCCCGAGCACGGACGAGTTGTCGCGAATGAACTGCTGCAACAGCCGGCGCAGCTTCATCAGGTCGGCACCGCAGGCGCGCAGTACCTTGACCGCCGACGGGTTGTCGAGCAATGCCAGCAGCAGGTGCTCGACGGTCATGAATTCGTGGCGTTGTTCGCGTGCTTCCTTGAACGCGAGATTCAGCGTGGTTTCAAGTTCTTTGCTCAACACGGCGCGTTCTCCAACTCGTCTCAGCCTTGTTCCAGCGTGCACAACAGCGGATGCTGATTCTTGCGCGCGTAATCGTTGACTTGGGCTACCTTGGTCTCGGCGATTTCGCGGGTAAACGAGCCGCAGATGCCGCGCCCCTTGGTATGCACTTCCAGCATAACGCGGGTCGCCAGCACGCGGTCCATGCCGAAGAAGGTCTCCAGCACATGCACCACGAACTGCATCGGCGTGTAATCGTCATTCAGCATGACGACGATGTAGCGCGGTGGCTGCTTGACTTCCGGCGGCGCGGTCTGGACCGCGACGTCATCATCGTGTTCCTGACCCATCTTGTCCGCCATCGATTGCAGCTACCGAGACACTTCCAGCCCACCTGTTTCGATTATACGGCTCGAGCCGGGAGATGCCACCGCGCCCGCCGAGCGCGCAGGGCGAACGCCTCATATCGTCATCGCGGAAGCCGGTGCGGGTCAGAAAGCCGGCAGCAGCCTGACGAGCAGGTCCTCGTAGATTCGGCTGAGGGTGTCGAGGTCGGCGATGGCGACGTGCTCATCAATCTGATGGATCGAGCCGTTCAATGGTCCGAGTTCGACGACCTCGGCGCCGGCCGGCGCGATGAACCGTCCGTCCGAGGTGCCGCCGCCGGTCGACAGCGCGGGTTCGAGGCCGGTGTGACAGCGGACCGCGGCCAGTGTGGCGTCGAGCAACGGCCCGCGCCGGGTGAGAAACGGCGCACCGGACACATGCCAGGCGATGCTGAAGTCGAGGCTGCGCGCCGCGAGCGTCTGCTCGACCCGGCGCCGCAACTCGGCCTCGGTCACTGCGGTCGAAAAGCGGAAGTTGAACCAGACCTCGATCGTGCCGGGAATCACGTTTTCCGCGCCGGTACCGGCGTGGATGTTCGACACCTGAAAGCTGGTCGGCGGGAAGTCGGCGGAACCTTCATCCCAGCGCTGCGCGCACAGCTCGGCAAGCGCCGGCGCCAACGCATGGATCGGGTTCAATGCCTTGTGCGGATGCGCGATGTGGCCCTGGCGGCCCCGCAGCGTCAGCCTGCCGTTCAGTGAACCGCGGCGGCCATGCCGCAGCGTGTCACCGAGTTGGTGCTCGCTGCTGGGCTCGCCAATCAGGCACCAGTCGATGTGCTGCCCGGTCGCGGCGAGGTGTTGCATCACGTAGCGGGTGCCATCGATGGCGGCGCCTTCCTCGTCGCTGGTGAGCAGCAGGGCGATGGAACCACGCCGCGCGTGCGCCTGTGGCACGAACCGTTCCAGCGCCGTGACCATCGCGGCGATGCTGCCTTTCATGTCGGCCGCGCCGCGGCCATACAACCTGCCGTCGCGGCAGGTTGGCGTGAACGGATCGCTGGACCAGGATTCGCGCGGGCCGCTTGGCACGACATCGGTATGGCCGGCGAACACGAACAGCGGCGCGGCGTCGCCCAGCCGGGCCCACAGGTTGTTGACGCCGTTGCGCGGCAGATAGTCGAGTCTGAAGCCAAGCGCGGCGAGCCGCGCGCCGATGAGGTCGAGGCAGCCGGCGTCCTCCGGTGTCACCGAAGGTCGCTCGATCAGGGCGCGGGCGAGGGCCAGCGTCGGCGAGGTCATGCCGCGGCCGTACCCGGCTCGCCCGGCGCGAGGGCCTCGATCGCGAGCGCATGGATATCGGTCCGCAACAGCGAACCCACGGTACGGTAGACGAGGCGATGCCGTTCGAGGTGAGACTTCCCGGCGAACACGCTGGCGACGATGCGAACGCGATAATGGCCGAGGCCGCCGGCGCTGGCATGGCCGATGTGCAGATGATCCTCGTCTTCCAGTTCGAGGCGTTCCGGCGCCAGCGTCTCGAGCGCGGCGCGCAGGCGCGCCAGCCGGCTTGCGGCCAGTTCCGGAGGGACGGGTGTCCAATCGTTTGTGGCAGATGCGGTCATGAGCGTCGATTCAGGGCAGGACCTTGCGAAATGGTTTGACGGTAACGCGGGCGAACACGCCTTCGAGCAGATAGGGGTCGCTTGCGGCCCAACGCTCGGCCGCTTCCAGCGATTCGAATTCGGCAACGATGAGGCTGCCGGAAAAGCCGGCCGGACCGGGATCCTCGGCATCGATCGCCGGATGCGGCCCGGCCAGAATCAGGCGGCCGGCATCGAGCAGCGGCTGTACGTGAGCAAGATGCCGCGGGCGCACTGATGGTCGCAGCCGGAGGCTGTCCGGGACATCCTCGCCGAAAATCGCATACAACATCAGTCATTCGCTCCCTGGTCCGTTTCGGTGGCGGGTTGCATGTGACGCAGCAGATACCAGCCCTGCGCCAGAGCAAACAGCAAGGTCAGGCCAAGCACGCCGAACAACTTGAAATTGACCCAGACCTTCGTCTCGAAGTGATAGGCGACGAAAAGATTTGCGCCACCGACCGCGACGAAAAAGATCGTCCACGCATGATTCAGCCGGCGCCAGATGGGGGACGGCAACTGGATCTGGGCACCCATCATCCGCTCGATCAGACATTTGCTGCCGAACAGCGTGCTACCGAGAAAGGCGAGGGCGAATGCCCAGTTCACCAGCGTCGGTTTCCATTTGATGAAACGCTCGTCGTGGAACAGCAGGGTGGCGCCGCCGAGCACCAGCAACAAGGCAAATGTGATCAGGTACATCCGTTCGACGCGGCGATGGCGCAGCCAGAGATAGGCGACCTGCAACGCCGACACGATGATTGCCGCGACGGTCGCGTACTCGATGCCGGTCAAAGAATCGTCGGGAATCTGGTAGGCCGCAAAAAACGCGATCACCGGAAGCAGATCGAACAGAAATTTCATTGGCAGCGGGGCACCGGTGTCTTGACTCCAGATAAAAGGCAAACAGGCCCGCACGAGGCTTGGTCAGCGCCGGCCGGTCCACAAATGCGGCATAATCATACGCAAATTCGTTCTCGCCAGACATGACTCCCACGGACATCATCTACCACGCAGTGCCGATTGTGCTCGCCATCACCGTCCATGAGGTTGCGCATGGCTGGGTCGCCAGGCTGTGCGGCGATGACACCGCGTATCGGCAGGGCCGCCTGTCCCTGAATCCGTTGCGCCACGTCGATCCGATTGGCACCGTGCTCGTTCCCGGCTTGCTGCTGCTGTTTGGCGGTGGCTTTCTGTTCGGCTGGGCCAAACCGGTGCCGGTCGATGTACGCCGGCTGCGCCAGCGACGGCGCGACACGGCGCTGGTTGCCGTGGCCGGACCATTTTCCAATCTGCTGATGATCGTTGGCTGGATGCTGGCCTTGCGCCTCGGCGAGCAATCCGATTCGATCGGGCTCAACAACGCTTTGATCTCGATGGGCGAGGTGGGGATAATAATCAACGCCGTGCTGATGTTGCTCAACCTGGTACCGGTGCCGCCGCTCGATGGCAGCCGGGTTGTCAGCTCGGTCTTGCCACCGCGCTTCGCGGCGCAATACAACCGCATAGAACCCTACGGACTCATCATTGTTCTCGTGCTGCTGATGACTCACGCCCTCGACTTCGTGTTCGCGCCTGCGATGTACGCAATCCATCGCCTGGCGCGAGCGTTCGCGCTGGCACCGTTCTGACCATGGCTTTTCTCGCCAGCAAACGCGTGTTGTCCGGTATGCGCCTGACCGGACAGTTGCATCTCGGTCACTATCACGGCGTGCTGCAGAACTGGGTCAAGCTGCAACACGAGTACGAGTGCTTTTTCTTCGTCGCCGACTGGCACGCGCTGACGACACATTATGAAGACCCGGCGAGCATCGCGGTGACCGCATTCGATGTCGTCGTCGACTGGTTAGCGGCGGGCGTCAATCCTGGTGAGGCGACGATCTTCATTCAGTCGCGCGTGCCGGAGCACGCCGAGCTACATCTGCTGTTGTCGATGATCACGCCGCTTGGCTGGCTGGAGCGCGTGCCGACCTACAAGGATCAGATCGACAAGCTCAAGGACAAGGACCTTTCGACCTACGGCTTTCTCGGCTATCCGCTGCTGCAGTCCGCCGACATCCTGATTTATCGCGCCGGCAACGTGCCGGTCGGCGAGGATCAGGTCGCGCACAGTGAACTGGCGCGAGAGATAGCGCGCCGGTTCAATTTTCTGTACGGGCGCGAACCGGGGTTCGAGCAGAAGGCCGAGGCGGCGGTACGCAAGCTGGGCAGCAAGGCCGCGAAGCTGTATTTCGAGCTGCGCCGCCAGTACCTGCAGCACGGCGACCGCGAAGCCCTGGAAAAGGGGCGCGCGTTGCTCAAGGCGCAGACGATCATCACCATCGGCGATCGGGAGCGCTTGTTCGGCTATCTCGAGGGTGGCGGCAAGGTGATCCTGCCCGAGCCGCAGGCGCTGCTGACGCCGGTATCGAAGATGCCGGGCCTCGACGGCGAAAAGATGTCGAAGACCTATGGCAATACCATCGGCCTGCGCGAATCGGCGGAGGCGGTGGCGCAGAAAATACGGACGATGCCGACCGACCCGGCGCGCGTCCGGCGCACGGATCCCGGCAACCCGGATAAATGTCCGGTGTGGAAATTCCATGAGGTCTATGGCGACGAGCGGATCCGCGACTGGGTACAGCAGGGTTGCCGTGGTGCATCGATCGGCTGCCTCGACTGCAAGCAGCCGGTGATCGATGCGATTCAGCGGGAACTTGCACCCCTGCGCGAGCGCGCGCAGCAATTCATCGACGATCCGGATGTGGTTTACGCGATCATCGACCAGGGCTGTGAACGGGCCCGCGAAGTCGCGCGCGAGACACTGGAAGATGTCCGCCGTGTGATGGGCCTGGGCCAACGCTGAGCATGGCGCCGGTAAACCAAGAAGGCGCTGGCCCGACCGCGCTGCCTCCGGCGCCGCCGGTGGTCCAGGCGGAACTGCCGTTCGCGGTGGTGCAGGGGACGCCGTTGCTCGAGCCGCCGCGCGATCTGTACATTCCGCCCGATGCCCTCGAAGTGTTTCTCGATGCGTTCGAAGGCCCGCTCGATCTGTTGCTGTACCTGATCAAGAAACAGAACCTTGATGTACTCGACATCCCGATTGCGCGCATCACCGAGCAGTATCTGCGCTATATCGAAATGATGCAGGTGCTGCGCATCGAGCTGGCCGCCGAATACCTGGTGATGGCGGCGCTGCTCGCCGAAATCAAATCACGGATGTTGCTGCCGCAGTCGCACCAGGCGGAGGCCGAGGAGGAAGATCCGCGCGCCGAGCTGGTGCGGCGCTTGCAGGAATACGAGCGGTACAAGAAGGCCGCGCAGGATCTGGATGAGTTGCCACGCGAGGAGCGCGATCTGCGGCCGGTGGTCGTCGAATTTCCGGAGCGTTCCCAGACCGTACGACCGCCGGCAGTCAAGCTCGAGCAATTGGTGCGCGTGTTCGCCGAGGTGTTGGTACGGGCGCGCAACTTTGCCGAACACCATATTCAGCGCGAAGCATTGTCGCTGGGCGAAAGGATGGCGCTGGTGCTGCAACGCGCGCGCGGCGTGCTGTTGCCATTCAGCAAATTGTTCTCACGGACCGAGGGCCGAGCCGGTGTCGTCATCGCGTTGATGGCGGTGTTGGAACTGGTGAAGGAGGCGTTGCTCGACGTCCAGCAGGACGACCCGGAAGGACCGATCTATGTACGCGCCGCCGATACTGGCGGCGCGGGAGTTGGCAATGACTGATCGCAGTCGAATCAAATACCTTTGCGAAGCCGCACTGATGAGCGCCGACGAACCGCTGGACCTGGAGCAACTGTTGGGCCTTTGGACCGACGAGCCCAACGCGCCGCAGCGGCAGGAGTTGCGCGAGGCCCTGGCGGAACTGCAGCAGGATTACGCCGAGCGCGGCGTCGAACTGCGCGAGGTCGGCAGCGGCTTCCGCTTCCAGACCCGCCGCGAATTCGCGGCCCAACTGAACAAGCTCTGGGACAGCCGTGCCCCGCGCTATTCGCGAGCGCTGCTCGAAACGCTCGCCATCATTGCCTACCGGCAGCCGGTGACGCGCGGCGAGATCGAGGCGATCCGTGGCGTCGCCGTGAACACCAACATCATTCGCACCTTGCTGGAGCGTGAATGGATCCACGTCACCGGCCAGCGCGACGTGCCCGGCCGGCCGTCGCTGTATGCGACCACGCGCGAGTTTCTCGATTACTTCAATCTGCGCAGCCTCGGCGAGTTGCCGAAGCTGGCGGAACTGCGTGACATCGATGATCTGAATCGCGATCTGTTCGCCGAAGACCCGTTGCAATTGCTGGCGCAAACCGAGGAATCCGAGGGTGGGCTGTTGCCGGATGTGGACGCCGCGGACAGCGACGGCGAGGTCGATGTCGTTGCCTCAGACGGCGACGGGCCGGGCGGCGATCCGGCGGCAGAACCAGTCGCGGTGCCTTGACCTCCGGTGCCGCGTAAAACACCCGAGCCGGCCGGCGAGCGCCTGCAAAAAGTACTCGCGCGGGCCGGGTTCGGTTCCCGCCGCGAACTTGAAACATGGATCCGCGATGGTCGCATCCGGGTCAACGGCCGCACCGCGGATCTGGGTGTGCGCGTTGTCGCGAGCGATCGCATTACGGTTGACGGCCGTCCGGTCGCGGCAAGACGTCTCAGTGTCGAAGCGCCACGCACGATCGGCTATCACAAGCCCGTTGGCGAAATCTGCACCCGCAACGATCCGGAAGGGCGTCCCACCATTTACCCGCGTCTGCCGCGGCTGCATGTCGGGCGTTGGATCAGCGTTGGCCGGCTCGACATCAACAGTTGTGGTCTGCTGCTGGTGACGACCGACGGGGAACTGGCGCAGCGGCTGATGCACCCGTCGCGCCAGGTGCCGCGCGAATATGCGGTTCGTGTCGCCGGGCAACTGAGCGAGGAAATGTTGCAGCGGCTGCGCCGCGGCGTGCTGCTCGACGATGGCCCCGCGGCGTTCGCCGAGATCAGTCACAGCGGAGGGACGGGCCTCAACCAGTGGTATCGCGTCGTGCTGCATGAAGGCCGCCAGCGGGAAGTGCGGCGGTTGATGGAGTCGCAGGGTCTGACCGTGAACCGGCTGATTCGGGTTGCATTCGCGAATATCCCCTTGCCGCGCGAGCAGCCACCCGGTTCCTGCTGGGACTTGTCGCCGGCCGAGATCGCGGAGCTGTATCGCGCCGCGGGACTGAAGCCGCCGCCAGCGGCGTCGTGATCACAGCTGCCGGGCGCCTGCGGCGCCTGTATCGGCGTTTGCTCGATAGTTACGGGCCGCAAGGTTGGTGGCCGGCGCGCGGACCGACCGAGGTCCTGATCGGTGCGGTGCTGACGCAGCACACCTCCTGGCGCAATGTCGAACAGGCATTGCTGCGCTTGCGCGCCGTCAGCCGGCTGACGCCGGCGGCGGTGCTGGCAATCGCGCCCGAAGAACTGGCGCGACTGATCCATCCGGCTGGTTATCCCCGCGTCAAGGCACACCGGTTGCGCCAGTTGCTTTCCTGGTGCCACGCGCGCGGCGGCGTGGCTGCATTGCGGCACTTGCCAACCGACACGTTGCGTTCGGAGTTGCTCGGGGTCCATGGCGTCGGTCCGGAAACTGCGGATTCGATTCTGCTGTACGCGTTGCAGCGCCCGCTGTTCGTCGTCGATGCCTACACCCGGCGCTTGTTCAGTCGCCTTGGCCTGATCGGTGGTGCCGAGCACTACGATGCGATCCGCCGGCCGGTCGAGCGTGCCTTGCGCGGCGCGACTCAGGACCTTAACGAATTTCATGCGCTGATCGTGCGCCACGGCAAGGAGCCATGCCGCCCGCGGCCGCACTGCGCGGCGTGTCAGCTTGTCAAGATCTGTCGCTATCCCGTAAGCTTGCGCCCCCACGATTGATTCCCACTGATGGCGTAACCAGCGCGATGCGCAAACCCCTGGTAGCAGGCAATTGGAAGATGAATGGCACGCGTGCCAGTGCGCGCGAGTTGGCGTCGGCGCTGAGTGAGGCGTCGCCGCGTCTCGCCGGAATCGACGTCGCCGTGTGTCCGCCGTATCCGCATCTCGACGGCGTCGCGACAGCGATTGCCTCGGGGGCGCTGCTGCTCGGCGCGCAGGACGCCTGTGAGTTTGCCGACGGCGCTTATACCGGCGAGGTCTCGACTGCGATGCTGCGCGAGCTGGGCTGCGAGCTGGTCATCCTCGGCCATTCGGAGCGGCGCCATGTGTTCGGTGAAACGGATCAGCGCATCGCGGCGAAGTACCGGGCCGTGCTGCAAGGCGGGTTGCAACCGATTCTGTGCGTCGGTGAAACGATCGAGCAGCGCCGTGCCGGGGTCACTGAAACAATCGTCGGCGCGCAACTCGATGCCGCGCTCGCGGGCGCGACCGCAGCCGAACTGCACCGCACCGTCATCGCCTACGAACCGGTCTGGGCCATCGGCACCGGCGAGACGGCGACGCCGGAGCAGGCGCAGCAGGTGCATGTATTCATCCGCGCACGACTGGCGCGGATGGCCGCCGCGGGCGTGCGCATTCTGTATGGCGGCAGCGTCAAGCCGGACAATGCCGCCGCGTTGTTCGCCATGCCGGATGTGGACGGTGGCCTGATCGGCGGTGCGTCCCTCAAGGCCAAGGATTTCATTGCAATCTGCGCCGCTGCGGCAGCGCGGGTTGGAGGTAATGGTTAAATGTTGCAGACGATACTGCTCGTAGTTCACATCCTGCTCGCGATCGGGCTCATCGGTCTGATCCTGTTGCAGCAAGGTCAAGGCGCGACCACGGGTGCCGCCTTTGGCAGCGGGGCCTCGACCACCGTCTTTGGCGCGCGTGGTTCCGGATCGTTTATGACCCGGGCCACCGCGATTCTCGCAATCCTGTTCCTGGCGAACAGCCTGTTCCTGTCCTATCGCTCGGGCAACACGCTGCAACAGCAGAGCCTGATGGAACGTGTGCAATTGGCACCGGCTGCGACCGAACCACCGGCGGCCAGCGATCTCCCTCCGGTTGCCGATGTACCCGCGCCGGCAGCAAGCGAGGTTGCAGCAGAAGCCGCGGTACCGCCACAGGCCACGACCGATGCCGTGCTGCCCACACCGGAGCCCGCGGCGACGGCTGGTGAGGTCTTGCCGCCGGCAGCGCCGTAACTCCGTTCGCGGGTAGCGCCAGAGCGGCGCCGCGCACGATCTTTTCCGTCATTCGCTCTGTTGGTCACACAGTCGATCGCGTATGATCGCGGCGCCGCGCGCGAGGGTCTCGACCTTCCATAAAGAACATGCCGACGTGGTGGAATTGGTAGACACGCTGTCTTGAGGGGGCAGTGCCGAAAGGCGTGCCGGTTCGACTCCGGCCGTCGGCACCATTGATGTTGCTGACCATGAATTTGCAGATGACAAGGATCAAAACCGAACCGCCGCTCGACCGGCGATAATTGCGCGCGCATGTTGGCACAGTACTTCCCAATCCTGGTCTTTCTTGCGGTCGGCGTCGGTTTCGGATGTTTCGCGCTCGCCGCGGGCTTCGGCATATCGCATTGGCTCGGCATCCGCCGGCCAGATCCGGAAAAGCTGGCACCCTACGAGTGCGGCTTTGGCGCATTCGAAGACGCGCGGATGAAGTTCGATGTGCGTTACTACCTTGTCGCCATCCTGTTCATCATTTTCGACCTGGAGATCGCGTTTCTGTTTCCCTGGGCCGTCGTGCTCGAGCAGATCGGCTGGACCGGCTTCTGGGCGATGATGCTGTTTCTGTTCATCCTGGTGGTCGGCTTCATCTACGAGTGGAAGAAGGGTGCGCTGGAATGGGATTGACCGCCGCCATGTCCGGAGACAGTCCACACAAGGGCATCGTCACGACGACGCTCGATTCCGTCATCAATTGGGCGCGTACCGGTTCGATGTGGCCGGTCAGTTTCGGCCTGGCCTGCTGTGCGGTCGAGATGATGCATGCCGGCGCGGCGCGCTATGACCTCGATCGTTTCGGCATGTTCTTCCGACCGAGCCCGCGCCAGTCCGATGTCATGATCGTCGCCGGCACGCTGGTGAACAAGATGGCACCGGCATTGCGCCGTGTCTACGACCAGATGCCGGAACCGAAGTGGGTGATATCGATGGGTTCCTGCGCCAACGGCGGCGGCTACTATCACTATTCCTATGCCGTCGTGCGCGGTTGTGATCGCATCGTACCGGTGGACATCTATATTCCCGGGTGTCCGCCGACCGCGGAAGCGTTGCTGTACGGCATCCTGCAGTTGCACGAGAAGATCCGGCGTACCAACACCATCGCCAGATAGACCGGATAGCCCGCACCATCATGATCGAGTCCCTGGACGAATTGAGCGTGCGACTGCGCCGGGCGCTGGGCGAGCGCATCGCGGCCGAACAGGCGCATGCCGGGCAGTTGTGCATCGAACTGCGGCCGGAGCAGTTGCTCGCTGCGTGCCAGATCCTGCGCGACGATGCCGCGCTCGCGTTTGCCCAATTGACCGATCTCTGCGGCATCGATTATTCGACTTACGGCGATGCCGATTGGACGACCGCGGCGGCGAGCGGCACCGGGTTCAGCCGCGGCGTCAGCCGCGGCACGGTTGCGGCACCGCGCCCCGCTCGGCCACGATTCGCCGTGGTCTATCACCTGCTGTCGATCGAGCACAACATCCGCCTGCGCGTGCGCGCTCCGCTGGCCGACGAGCAGGTGCCGCGCGTGCCTTCGGTCACCGAGATCTGGCCGGGCGCGAACTGGTTCGAGCGCGAGGCATTCGACATGTTCGGCATCCTGTTCGACGGCCATCCCGATCTGCGGCGCCTCCTGACCGATTACGGCTTTGTCGGTCATGCGTTCCGCAAGGACTTTCCGCTGGAAGGGCACGTCGAAGTCCGCTATGACCCCGAGCAGCGCCGCGTCATCTATCAGCCGGTATCGATCGAGAACCGGGTGCTAGTGCCTCGCGTGATCCGCGACGAGCAGCAGCAAGGCGCGGCGGCACCGCAACAGACGGGAGCGCCGGGTGCCTGAAATTCGCAATCTGACGCTGAACTTCGGTCCGCAGCATCCGGCGGCGCACGGCGTGCTGCGCCTGATCCTGGAGATGGACGGCGAGGTGATCGAACGCGCCGACCCGCACGTCGGCCTGTTGCATCGTGGTACCGAGAAACTTGCCGAATCCAAGCCGTTCAACCAAAGCATCGGCTACATGGATCGGCTCGACTACGTGTCGATGATGTGCAACGAACACGCCTATGTCCTGGCGATCGAGAAACTGCTGGGCATCACGCCGCCGTTGCGGGCGCAATACATCCGCGTGATGTACGACGAGATCACGCGCATCCTGAATCATCTGCTCTGGCTCGGCTGTCACGGCCTCGACATCGGCGCGATGACGATGTTCATCTACTGCTTCCGCGAGCGCGAGGACCTGATGGACTGCTATGAAGCAGTCTCCGGCACGCGGATGCACGCGACCTACTACCGGCCGGGCGGGGTCTACCGCGATCTGCCGGCGCGGATGCCACAGTATCAACCGTCGCAGTGGCGCACGCAGCGCGATATCGACGAGCTGAATTCCAACCGCCAAGGCTCGCTGCTCGATTTCATCGATGACTTCGCCAATCGCTTTCCGGCCGCAGTCGACGACTACGAAACCTTGTTGACCGACAACCGCATCTGGAAGCAGCGCACCGTCGGCATTGGCGTCGTCAGCCCGGAGCGGGCGATCGCGCTCGGCTTTACCGGGCCGATGCTGCGTGGCTCAGGCCTTGCCTGGGATTTGCGCAAGCAGCAACCCTACGAGGTCTACGACCGGATCGATTTCGATATCCCGGTCGGCGTCAACGGCGATTGCTACGACCGCTATCTGGTCCGCATCGAGGAACTGCGCCAGTCGGCGCGGATCATCAAGCAGTGCGTCGCCTGGCTGCGCCAGAATCCCGGTCCGGTGATGCTCGAGGATCACAAGGTGACGCCGCCGAAGCGCGCCGAGATGAAGGATGGCATGGAATCGCTGATCCATCATTTCAAGCTGTTCACCGAAGGTTATTGCGTACCCGAAGGCGAGTGCTACGCCGCGATCGAACATCCCAAGGGCGAGTTCGGGATTTATCTCGTTTCCGATGGCGCCAACAAACCATATCGGCTGAAGATCCGCGCCCCGGGCTTTGCCCATCTCGCGGCGATGGATGAGATCGTCAAGGGCCACATGCTGGCGGACGTCGTCGCCGTGATCGGCACCCTGGACATCGTGTTCGGAGAGATCGATCGATGACCGAGCCGGCCACCGCCACACTCTCGCACCACGCCCGCGAGGTGATCGACGCGCAACTCGCGCAGTATCCGGCGAACCAGAAGCGCTCCGCCGTACTCGCCGCGCTGCGCGAGGTGCAGCACGAGAACGACGGCTACCTGACGCCGGCGCTGATGGATGCGATCGCCGCCTATCTCGAGCTCGCGCCGATTGAAGTCTATGAAGTCGCGACGTTCTATTCGATGTTCGAGACCGAGCCCTGCGGCCGGCACAGCGTCTCGATCTGCACCAACATCTGCTGCATGTTGCGCGGCGCCGATGAACTGGTCGCTCAGGCCGAACGCACCCTCGGCATCAAGCTCGGCGAAAGCACGCCGGACGGCCGGATTCACCTGAAACGCGAGGAAGAATGCCTCGCCGCCTGTTGCGGCGCGCCGATGCTGATGGTCGATCACGTGTATCACGAGAATCTGACCCCGGAAAAAATCGATCGGATCCTCGCGGAGCTGAAATGAGCGAGCTGCGCCTGAATCTCAACTGCTACGCGACGCTCGGCAAGGAGCAACCCTGGTCGATCGAGACCTATCGCTCGATCGGCGGCTATCAGGCCTGGGAGAAGATCCTGCGCGAACGCACGCCGCAAACCGAGATCATCGACCTGGTGAAGGCCTCGGGCCTGCGCGGTCGTGGCGGTGCCGGTTTTTCCACCGGCCTCAAGTGGAGCTTCATGCAACGCCGCGAAGGGGTGCAGAACTATCTGGTCTGCAACTCCGACGAGAGCGAGCCCGGCACCTGCAAGGATCGCGACATCCTGCGCTTCAATCCGCACGCGCTGGTCGAGGGCATGGCCATCGCCGCCTACGCCATCGGCGCGACGGTCGGTTACAACTACATGCGCGGCGAGTTCATGGACGAGCCGGCGACGCGGTTCGAAAGAGCGCTCGCCGAGGCGCGGGCTGCAGGACTTCTGGGTCAGAACATCCGTGGCAGCGGCATCAGTGTCGAGCTGTACAACCACCTGGGTGCCGGCGCCTACATCTGCGGCGAGGAGACGGCGCTGCTCGAATCGCTGGAAGGCAAGAAGGGCCAGCCGCGCTACAAGCCGCCGTTTCCGGCGACGTTCGGCCTCTATGGTCAGCCGACCACGATCAACAACACCGAATCGTTGTCTTCGGTACCGACGATCCTGCGCAACGGTCAGCAATGGTTCCTCGAGCTCGGCAAGCCGAACAACGGTGGCACCAAGATTTTCTCGGTCAGTGGCCATGTCGCCAACCCCGGCAATTTCGAGGTCCCGATGGGAACGCCGTTCAGGACCTTGCTCGAACTCGCGGGCGGGGTCTGGAACGGTCGCAAGTTGAAGGCCGTGATCCCCGGTGGTTCCTCGGTGCCGGTGCTGCCGGGCGACGTGATGCTCGGCTGCGACATGGATTATGACTCAATCAGCAAGGCCGGTTCGATGCTGGGTTCCGGCGCGGTGATCGTGATGGACGAAACGACCGACATGGTGCGCGTGCTGCGCCGCCTGTCGCGGTTCTATTACGCCGAATCCTGCGGCCAGTGCACCCCCTGCCGCGAAGGCACCGGCTGGCTGTACCGGATGCTGACGCGCATCGTCGAGGGTGAAGGCCGGCCCGAGGATTTGGCGAAGCTCGACGACGTCGCGGCGAACATCATGGGCCGCACCATCTGCGCGCTGGGTGATGCCGCGGCGATGCCGGTGCGCAGCTTCATCAAACATTACCGGCCGGAATTCGAACACTACATCCGGACTGGGCGCAGCATGGTGGAGGCAGCCTGAGGTGGCCGACGATCTGGTTAACATCGAGGTCGACGGCCGCAGACTGCAAGCCCGCAAGGGCTCGATGCTGATCGAGGCGACCGACGCCGCCGGCATCTATGTCCCACGCTTCTGCTATCACAAGCATCTGTCGATAGCGGCCAGTTGCCGCATGTGCCTGGTCGAGGTCGAGAAGGCGCCGAAGCCGATGCCGGCCTGCGCGACCCCCGTCACCGAAGGCATGAAGGTGTTCACGCGCTCGGAAAAATCGATCGCGGCGCAGAAGTCGTCGATGGAATTCCTGCTGATCAATCATCCGCTCGACTGCCCGGTCTGCGATCAGGGCGGCGAATGCGAATTGCAGGATCTCTCGCTGGGTTTCGGCAGCGACGTTTCCCGCTACACCGAGCGCAAACGGGTCGTGCTGGACGAAGACATCGGGCCGCTGGTGCAGACCGAGATGACTCGCTGCATCCATTGCACCCGCTGCGTCCGCTTCGGCGAGGAGATCGCCGGCATGCGCGAACTCGGGGCGACCGGACGCGGCGAGAACATGCGCATCGGCACCTATGTCAAACACGCGATGCGATCGGAATTGTCCGGCAACATCATCGACCTCTGTCCGGTCGGCGCGCTGACCTCGAAGCCGTATCGTTTCACCGCACGCGCCTGGGAATTGCGTCAGGCGGACGGTATCGCGCCACACGACTGCGTCGGTTCCAATGTTCATGTCCATACCCGTCGCGGGGTCGTCAAGCGCGTCGTGCCGAAGCGCAACGATGCGGTCAATGAGGTCTGGCTGTCCGATCGCGATCGCTTCAGCTATGAAGGCCTGCAGGCGGCCGATCGCCTGCGGCGTCCCCGGCTCAAGCGCGATGGCGTCTGGCGCGACGCGAGCTGGGATGAAGCGCTCGACGAAGCCGCCGCCAAACTGCGGGCCGTGCGCGCGCAACAGGGCGCGACCCGCGTCGGCGCCTTGACCGCGGCCAGTGCCACCGTCGAGGAATGCTTCGCGCTGCAGGGTTTGCTGCGCGGTATGGGCAGCAACAACGTCGATTACCGGCTGCGTCAGACGGATTTTTCCGATCAGCAGGCCATGCCGCTCGCGCCGGATCTGGGCCAGAGCCTCGAGCAGTTCGAACGCTGTGATGTCGTTTTCGTCATCGGCGGCAATCCACGGCACGACCAGCCGCTGCTGAATCTTCGGCTGCGGCGCATCGCGCAGCGTGGCGGCAAGGTGTTTTACCTGAACGATCGGCAACTCGAATTGAATTATGCAGCGACGCAGATGGTCTGCCGGCCGAGCGCCCTGCCGGCGGCACTGGCCGCGGTCGTGGCGGAACTCGGTGTCGCCGCCGCCGCGCCGCTCGCGGCGAAGACCGTGCATGCGGGCGCGATCGCCTCGGCGCTGCGGACCTCGGGCAACCGTGCCGCGGTACTGCTCGGTGTCGCCGCGCAGCAGCATCGCCGCTTCGCCGCGCTGCGCGCACTCGCGAACGGTCTCTGTGTGGCCAGCGGAGCGACGCTGGGTTATCTCACCGAAGGGCCCAACGCGGCGGGTGCCGCGCTCGCCGGCGCGCTGCCGCATCGCGGTCCCGCGGGCGCACCGGTTGCGGCACCCGGGCTCGATGCGCAGGCGATGCTCGATCGCCCGCTTGCGGCCTACCTGCTGCTCGGTTTCGAGCCGGATCTCGATTGCCATGACGGCGCGACGGCGCTGGCCGCACTGCGCGGCGCGGAACTGGTGATCGCGCTGTCGGCCTACGCGACGCCGGCCCTGGAAGAGGTTTCCGACGTCCTGCTGCCCATCGCGCAGTACGCCGAGAACGAAGGCACTTATGTCAATGCCGCCAGGGAGTGGCAATCCTTCGCCGCCGCCGTCAAGGCGCCCGGTGAGGCGCGGCCGGCGTGGAAGATCCTGCGTCTGCTCGCGACCAAACTCGGCGTGACGACACTCGCCGCGAGCCGGGTCGAAGAGGTGCTGGCAGCGGTGCGGAACGTGATTGCCGAAACAGCCGTGGCACCAGCAACTGTGTCGTCACTGCCGGCGGCTGGTGATGCTTGCGGTGCTGACGGTTTTGACCGCGTTGCGCCGGTGCCGATGTATGCAGCCGACCCGTTGGTGCGCCGCGCGCCCGCGCTGCAACGCACCGGGCAGGTCGGCGATGCTGTGGTCGCGCTCAATCCGGCCGAACTGGCGCGGCTCGGCCTGGTCGACGGTGCGGCGGTGCGGGTTGCCGCGAACGGCGCCGAACTGCGCATCGCGGTGCGGGTTGATGCCGCGTTGCCCGATGGCGCGGCGCTGCTGCATGCGGCGCGGCCGGAACTGGTCGCGCTCGGCCCGCTATCCGGTACCGTCCGGATTGCGCGAGGGGAGGGCTAGCCGATGCATGAGCTGATGGCCGGATGGTTGCCCTGGTTGCCGGATCCGCTGTTGCAGTTGCTGATCGTGTTGCTGAAGATCGTCGCGGTACTGGTGCCGTTGATGCTGACGGTGCTGTACCTGACCTTCGCCGAACGCAAGATCATCGGCTACATGCAAGTGCGACTCGGGCCGAACCGGGTCGGACCGCGCGGCGTGCTGCAACCGCTCGCCGATACCGCGAAGCTGTTCGTCAAGGAGATCATCGTGCCGGCGGGCGCGAGCAAGGCGCTGTTCCTGTTCGCGCCGATCATGTGTCTGGCGCCAGCACTGGCGGCCTGGGCGGTGTTGCCGTTCGGCAGCGAACTGGTGATGGCGAACATCGACGCCGGCCTGCTGTTCATCCTCGCGTTTGCCTCGCTCGGCGTGTACGGCATCATCCTTGCGGGTTGGGCATCGAATTCGAAGTACAGCTTCCTCGGCTCGATCCGCTCGGCGGCGCAAATCGTCTCCTATGAAATCGGTATGGGCTTCGCACTGGTCGGCGTGCTGATCGCCGCCGGCAGCCTGAAGCTCGGCGCGATCGTCGAAGCGCAGCAGGGCCTCGGTTTCGTCAACTGGTTCTTCCTGCCGCTGCTGCCGCTGTTCCTGATCTATTTCATTTCCGGCGTGGCCGAGACCAACCGCGCGCCATTCGACGTCGCCGAGGGGGAGTCGGAGATCGTCGCCGGATTCCATGTCGAGTATTCCGGCATGGGCTTCGCGCTGTTCTTCCTCGCCGAATACGCCAACATGGTGCTGCTGTCGGCGCTCGCCTCGATTCTGTTCCTCGGTGGCTGGCTGTCGCCAATCGCGGGTCTGCCGGTGCTGGGCGCGCTGGTGGACCTGCCGGTGATCGGCACGCTGTTCGGTTCCGGCGTGCACTGGCTGGCGTTCAAGATCGCGTTCTTTTTGTTCCTGTTCCTGTGGCTGCGGGCGACCTTCCCGCGCTATCGCTACGATCAGATCATGCGGCTGGGCTGGAAGGTGTTCATCCCGATCACCATCGCCTGGTTGGTCGTCGTCGCGGTGCTGGTCATGCTGCAGGTGCCACCGTGGTTCGATAAGGTGTAGCCGGGGGCGGGCGATGGGTGCGGTAATTTCCTATATCAAGAGTCTGGCGCTGGGCGAACTGTTCAAGGGCCTGTCGGTCACCGCACGCCATCTGGTGACGCGCAAGATCACGGTGCAGTACCCGGAAGAGAAGGCACCGCAGTCGCCGCGTTTCCGTGGCCTGCATGCGCTGCGCCGGTATCCGAACGGTGAGGAGCGCTGCATCGCCTGCAAGTTGTGCGAGGCGGTCTGTCCGGCGGCGGCGATCACGATCGAATCCGAACCACGGGCCGACGGCACGCGCCGCACGACGCGCTACGAGATCGATCTGCTGAAATGCATTTACTGCGGCTTCTGCGAGGAATCCTGCCCGGTCGATTCGATTGTCGAGACACGGCATTACGAGTATTTCGGCGAGCAGCGCAGTGATCTGCTGATGACCAAGGACAGACTGCTCGCCCATGGCGATCGCTGCGAGGCGCAGATCGCCGCCGATCGCGCCGAAGATGCGCCTTACCGCTGAGCGGCCGCGCATTGCAAACGTCGAGGAAGAGCCTGAATCATGTTTGAACAAGCCGTCTTCTACGGGTTTGCGGCGATGCTGGTGCTGGCGGCGACGCTGGTCGTCACGGTCCGCAATCCGGTGCACGCCGCGCTGTTCCTGATCCTGGCGTTCTTCGCCAGCGCCGGACTCTGGTTGTTGCTCGAAGCCGAATTTCTCGCCATGACGCTGGTGCTGGTCTATGTCGGCGCGGTGATGGTGCTGTTCCTGTTCGTGGTGATGATGTTGGACATCGATCTGGTGCGCCTCCGCGAAGGTTTTGCACGCTACCTGCCGGTGGCGGGACTGGTCGCGTTGCTGATGGTCGCCGCGGTTGCGGTCACGGTCGGCCCGGCGCATTTCGGTGCCGATGCGGTCGCGGTCCCGGCGCGGCAGCCCGCCGGGCACAGCAATACCGCTGAACTCGGTGGCGCGCTGTTCACCCAGTATCTCTATCCCTTCGAAATCGCCGCGGTCGTGCTGCTGGTTGCAATCATCGCCGCGATCGCGCTGGCGCACCGGCGCACCCGCGAACCGAAACGGCCGGATCCGGGCGTTCAACTGAAGGCGCGGCGCGAGGATCGCGTGCGACTGGTGAAAATGTGAGCGCGGAGACCCGGACATGATCACGCTGTCGCATTACCTGCTGGTCGGCGCGGTGTTGTTCTGCATCAGCGTCGCCGGCATCTTCATCAACCGCAAGAACATGATCGTGCTGCTGATGTGCATCGAGTTGATGCTGCTCGCGGTGAATATCAACTTCATCGCCTTCTCCCATTTCCTGCAGGACATCGCCGGACAGGTGTTCGTGTTCTTCATCCTGACGGTTGCCGCCGCGGAGTCGGCGATCGGTCTGGCGATCCTGGTCGTGCTGTTCCGCAAACGCGCCACGATCAACGTCGAAGAACTGGGCACGATGCGAGGCTGATCAATGATCGGACAACTACTCACCATCGTCCTCGCGCCGCTCGCCGCCAGCATCGTCGTCGGCCTGTTCGGCAAACAGGTTGGCCGCGCCGGCGCCCATTGGCTGACCTGCGGCGCGGTCGGCCTGTCGTTCGTGCTGTCGCTGCTGGTGTTTCGTGCCATCGTGCTCGGCGACACGCCGCCGGTGGAACACACGCTGTACACCTGGCTCGACAGCGGCGCATTGCGGTTCGAGATCGGCTTCCTGGTCGATCAGTTGACCGCGACGATGATGGTCGTGGTCACCTTCGTCTCGTGGATGGTGCACATCTATACCATCGGCTACATGCACGACGATCCGGGCTACCAGCGGTTCTTCTCGTACATCTCGCTGTTCACTTTCAGCATGCTGATGCTGGTGATGGCGAACAATTTCCTGCAACTGTTCTTCGGCTGGGAGGCGGTCGGGCTCGTTTCCTATCTGCTGATCGGTTTCTGGTTCCAGCGCGATTCGGCGATCTTTGCCAACATGAAGGCCTTCCTGGTCAACCGCGTCGGCGATCTGGGCTTCCTGCTCGGCATCGCAGCGGTGCTGACCTATTTCGGCTCGCTCGATTACGAGACCGTGTTCACGCTGGCACCCAGTCTTGCCGATCGGACCATGACAGTCGTCGCCGGTCAGCCCTGGTCGGTGCTGACCGTGATCTGCCTGCTGCTGTTCGTCGGCGCGATGGGCAAGTCGGCGCAGGTTCCGCTGCATGTCTGGCTGCCGGACTCGATGGAAGGCCCGACCCCGATTTCGGCATTGATCCATGCCGCGACGATGGTGACCGCCGGCATCTTCATGGTGGCGCGGATGTCGCCACTATTCGAGCTGTCGGCAACGGCGCTGTCGGTGGTGCTGGTGATCGGGGCGCTGACCGCGTTCTTCATGGGTTTGCTCGGCCTCGTACAGCACGACATCAAGCGCGTCGTCGCCTACTCGACCTTGTCCCAGCTTGGCTACATGACCGTCGCGCTCGGTGCTTCCGCCTATGCCGCGGCAATCTTCCATCTCGCGACGCATGCCTTCTTCAAGGCGCTGCTGTTCCTGGCCGCCGGTTCGGTGATCATCGGGATGCACCATCAGCAGGACATGCGGCAGATGGGCCATCTGCGGCGTTACATGCCCATCACCTGGATCCCCTCGCTGATCGGCACGCTGGCACTGATCGGTTTCCCGGGTTTCGCCGGGTTCTATTCGAAGGATGCAATCATCGAAGCGGTGCATGCATCGACTCTGCCGGGGCACGGCATCGCCTATGCGGCGGTGCTGAGCGGCGTGTTCATCACGTCGCTGTACAGCTTCCGGCTGTATTTCCTCGTCTTCCACGGCAAGGAGCGGTTCGACCACCACACCCGCGACCATCTGCACGAATCGCCGGCGGTGGTCTGGCTGCCGCTGGTGGCGCTCGCGGTGCCATCGATCGTCAGTGGCGCATTGCTCATCGCGCCGATGCTGTTCGGCGACTATTTCGGCGAAGCGATTTTCGTGTCGCCGGAGCATGACGTGCTGGGCGAGATGGCGCACCATTTCCATGGCTGGCTTGCGTTCGCGCTGCATGGCTTCACGCAGCTGCCGTTCCTGCTGGCCCTTGCCGGGTTCATCGTTGCTTGGCTGCTGTATCTGGTTCGTCCCGAATTGCCGGCGCGGATCACGACCGCCTGCGGTCCGCTGTACCGGCTGCTGGTCGCGAAGTACGGCTTCGACGCGTTCAACGAACACGTACTCGCCGCCGGCTCGCGGCTGCTCGGCCGCACGCTGTGGCAGGCGGGTGATCGCATCCTGCTCGATGGTGTGCTGATCGACGGTTCGGCCGGTTTCGTTGCACGAACCGCGGCGCTGCTCCGGCGCATGCAGTCCGGGTACCTCTACCACTACGCGTTCGCGATGATCCTTGGCCTGCTGGCGCTGCTCGGGTATTTCGTCCATGGCTAACCTGCCACTGCTGAGCATTTGCGTCTGGCTGCCGATCCTCGGCGGCGCCTGGGTCATGCTGCTTGGCGAGAAGCTCGGCGTCGAGCGGGCCAAGCGCAATGCGCTCTATCTGTCGCTGGCGACCCTGTTGTTCTCGCTGGCGCTGTATCGGGGCTTCGATGCCGGCACCGCGGCGATGCAGTTCGTCGAGCGGCATGCCTGGATCCCGGAGTTCGATATTTACTATCACCTCGGCATCGACGGTATTTCGCTGCCGCTGATCCTGCTGACGACGTTCACGACGATCCTGGTCGTGCTGGCCGGTTGGCGCGTCATCCAGGATCGGGTGCATCACTACCTCGGCGCCTTCCTGATCATGGAAGGCCTGATGATCGGCGTCTTTGCCGCGCTCGACGCAATCCTGTTCTACGTGTTCTGGGAAGCGATGCTGATCCCGATGTTCCTGATCATCGGCATCTGGGGCGGACCGCGCCGGGTCTATGCCAGCATCAAGTTTTTCCTCTACACCTTCCTCGGCTCGCTGTTCATGCTGGTGGCGCTGCTGTATCTGTATTGGCAGGGCGGCAGCTTCGCGCTGGCCGATCTGGCGGCGCAGCCACTGTCGCTGCTCGAGCAGCAATGGCTGTTCGTCGCGTTCCTGCTCGCATTCGCCGTCAAGGTACCGATGGTGCCGGTGCACACCTGGCTGCCCGACGCCCATGTCGAGGCGCCGACCGGCGGCTCGGTGGTGCTGGCGGCGGTGATGTTGAAGATGGGCGGCTATGGTTTTCTTCGCTTCAGCCTGCCGATCACGCCGGATGGCAGCGCCTCGCTCGACACCCTGATGATCGCGCTGTCGCTGATCGCGGTGATCTACATCGGTCTGGTCGCGCTGGTGCAGTCGGACATGAAGAAGCTGAT
>JADLEV010000042.1 GCA_020845935.1 Gammaproteobacteria bacterium | reverse complement strand
GCTGCGACACGGGCTGGAGCGTGTCGAATCGGGTCTGGATCGGATCTTCACGCCCGCCTGGAATCCGTTCTATCAGCTCGGCGCACTGGGCTGGTATTTCTACTGGGTCGTCGCCGGCAGCGGCGTCTATCTGTTCATCTTCTACGATACCGGCGTCTTCGACGCCTATGCCTCGGTGGAACGGATCACGGTCGCGCAATGGTATGCCGGCGGCATCATGCGCAGCCTGCACCGCTATGCCTCGGACGCGATGGTCGTGGTGATGATGCTGCATCTGGTCCGCGAGTTTCTGCTGGAACGGCTCTACGGCAAGCGCTGGTTCGCCTGGTTCACCGGCATCCCGATCATCTGGTTTGTCTATACTGCTGGCATTACCGGCTATTGGCTGGTGTGGGACAAACTGGCGCAGTACGTCGCGATCCTGACCACCGAATGGCTGAGCGTGCTGCCGATGTTCAGCGGGTCGCTGGCGCGGAACTTCCTGCACGATTCCATTCTCTCGAGCCGGTTCTTCACGCTGATGGTGTTCATCCATATCGCGGTGCCGTTGCTGACCTTGCTTGTGATGTGGATCCACATCCAGCGCCATGCCCGGCCGCGGATGAATCCACCGAAGGGACTTGCGATTGGCATGATGCTGGCGATGCTCGCGTTGTCGATCGTGAAGCCGGCGGTGAGCCAGGGACCCGCCGAATTGGCGAAGGTGGTTACCGAAATAAAGCTCGACTGGTTCTATCTGCCGGTTTATCCGTTGCTCGATCACCTGTCCGGGCTCTGGCTCTGGATCGGTCTGGTCGGTGTGACCGCATTCGTCGCGATGGCCCCGTGGCTGACGCGCCGGGTCAAGCCGCAGCCGGCGCAGGTCAATCTCGAGGGCTGCAATGGTTGCGGCTGGTGCGTCGCCGACTGTCCCTACAGTGCGGTGATCCTCGGGCCACGGACCGACGGCCGACCGTATCAGAGCCAGGCCGTGGTCCAGCTCGGCAACTGCGTCAGTTGCGGCATCTGTGCCGGCGCCTGCCCTTCGGCATCGCCATTCCGCCGCACCGGTGAACTCGCGCCAGGGATCGAACTGCCGGACCTGCGTACCCATGAGTTGCGGGAGCGATCGGTCGCGGCCGCCAAGGGCCTGTCGGGCAAGGATCGCGTCATCGTCTACGGCTGCCGTCATGGTGCCGATCTGACGCGTTTTGCCGGACCGGGTGTTGGCGTCGTGCAGGTTTCCTGCGCCGCCGCGGTACCGCCCTCGTTCATCGATTTTCTCATCAGCCGCCATCATGCCGACGGCGTGTTCTTCACCGGCTGCCGCGACAACGACTGTCAGGAAAGACTCGGCGCGCGGTGGTTGCAGCAGCGCATCGCCGGTGAGCGTGACCCGCATCTGCGCCAGCGCGTTGCGCGGGAGCGCATCGAGATCTACTGGGCTGGCATCGATCACGATGCCGACCTGCGTCGCCGCATCGAGGCATTCCGGCAACGGCTGCGCGAGCTGCCGCCGATCCGGCCGCCCCATGCGCGCGATGACGCGATCGCGAAGCAGGAGGGGAGCCATGTCTGATATCGCCCGCTATCTCGGCCAGGCCGTTTGCTATGCGGCGTTCATGGTCCTGCTCGGCTATTTCGCGACCGACCCGATGTATCAGCATGTCGCGCCGAACAACGCGATGATTCGGGTGAGTTTCACGCATGCGACGGCGCGGCTGGTCGAGTGCAAGCGACTGTCGCCGCAGGAGATTGCCGCGCTGCCGCCGCGGCAACGCAAGGTGCTGTCCGATTGTGCCCGCGAACGGGCACCGATGCGGCTGGAGGTGTCGCTCGACGGTGCGCTGTTGTATCAGAGCACCCTGCAGCCGTCGGGCCTGTCGCGTGACGGCTCGATACACGCGTATGAAAAGTTCGAAGTGCCGGAGGGTCACCACGAACTGGTGCTGCGGATGCGCGATTCAGTGCGCGAGGAAGGGTTCGATCACGAGTTCCGGGCAGAGCTGGAGTTGCAGCCCGGTGAGAATATGGTCATCGACTTTCGCCCGGACAGCGGCGGTTTCGTGATCCTTTAGCACGAGGGCAGAACCATGGCATTGCTCACCTGGCGCAAGGAATATGAACTGGGTCTGGCGGACGTCGATCACGAACATCGCGAATTGATCGACTTGATCAACCAGATTCACCAACAGCTCGACGCCGGCGCACGCGGCGACGCGGCGCTCGATCTGCTCGGGGAGCTGTATGCGCAGATCGCCTCGCATTTCGCGCTGGAAGAGCAGCACATGCGCACCATCGATTATAAGGAGCTCGATGATCACAAGGCCGATCACGAGCGTTTGCTCGATCGGATCCGCGATCTGATGGATGAATACGAAGACAACGCGACCCTCGACCTCCATGCCTTCGGCGTCGACCTCGACGCCTGGTTCCTGGTGCATTTCAGCACACGCGACGCGAGGTTCCACCGCGCGCTGCATTAACCCCGGCGGGCGGACGCGCCGCGAGAGCTCTCGGCGCCGTCAGGTCTTCTTCGACGTCTGCACGTTGATGTCAATGATCAGATGTTCGATCTCGATGCTGCCGCACTTCGGGCAACGCTCGGTGTGTTGATCGTGCTGCTTCACGGTTTCCAGTTGCTCGAACCGCTTGCCGCAGGCCTTGCATTGGAACGCATAAATCGGCATCGCATTATCCTCCGATAGCCACCGCGCAATCGTGACACACGGCGCTGCCGGCGCCCTGACCCTCATCAGGGCACCAGCAGCGCCGCACGGTTCGGCCGCATCAGGAACGGCTGGGGATCGATCGCGAATGCGGCGAGGTCGCTGCGGGAGGCGACCAGCCAGCGGCAACCGAGTTCCTCGAACGCCTGTACCAGCCGGGCGGCATCGCCCGGCGCACAGGGCATGCGGGCAACGGTATCGCCAGCTTCCTCCAGCGTCGCCGCGATGCGCTCACCGGCCGCGCGATCGGCAGCGAGCGCGAAGGCGACCGTGTCGGCATGGAACCCGCGACCAAGCGACGCGGCGATGGCGAGCACGCGCGCGTCGCGTTTGGTGCCGAACAGCAACACGGCAATCGGACGCCGCTGCCGGCGAGCGATCGGATGGCGCGCGAACGCGGCAGTGCCCGTGACGAGCAACAGATCCTCGGCGCCGGCGATCGGCAACAGATCGCTCCAGAGCCGCCCCGGCA
Source organism: Gammaproteobacteria bacterium (assembly GCA_020845935.1). Lineage (GTDB taxonomy): Bacteria > Pseudomonadota > Gammaproteobacteria > JADLEV01. The sequence goes on along the minus strand of JADLEV010000042.1, from coordinate 40,785 downwards.
CGACCTCGCTGGTGGCGCTGATGCGGTGCACCGACGCCAGCCGTTGCAACTGCGCATCGACCTGCCGCCGCCAGACGCGGAACGCGGACAGCAAACGCGACGCGTCGAGTTCGCGCCGTGCCGCTGAGACGCGATCGATCTCGGTCACGAACGGAAAGGCCGGCGAGTGCTGCAGCTCCTGCGCCGCGACGCAGAGCGCAACCAGCTCCGATTGCCACAGCGCCGCGATCTCGGCGCCGAGTTGCAGCGCCTGCCGATCGATCAGGTGGCTCTCGATCGCGACCAGGATTCGCGCCTGCGGGTTTGCCGGTGAGTTCATTGTGCCTGCTCCGTTGCCGCCACGGTGGCCGGCGTCTCCCCGTTCCCGTCAGGCCGCGCGGCGCCGCGCTCGCTGCGGAAAAAGGTTTGCCGCCGTCGCGAAAAATGTTCGAGTGCACGTTGCACACGGCCGTTCACCGAGTCTTCCGGATAGACGCCGTCGGCATTGCGTGAACCCGCCTCGATGCCGGTCAGCAGCGTCAGCGCGGCATCGACCGTCGCGACCGCAAAGACCTGGAAGGTGCCGGTCTGTGCCGCGTCGACGACATCGTGCCGCAGCATCAGATGCTTGACGTTCGCCGCCGGAATCACGACGCCCTGACCCGGTGCGAAGCCCCGGTTGCGGCAGACGTCGAAGAAGCCTTCGATCTTCTCGTTGACGCCACCGATCGCCTGGACCTCGCCGCGCTGATTGACCGAACCGGTGACCGCGAGGCATTGCCGGATGGGCACTTCGGCCAGCGACGACAGCAGCGCGCACAGTTCCGCCAGTGAGGCGCTGTCGCCATCGACCATGCCATAGGACTGCTCGAACGCGAGGCTCGCCGCCAGCGACAGCGGCAACTCGCGGGCGTACTGCGCGGCCAGGTAGTTCGACAGGATCAGCACGCCCTTGGAATGAAACGCGCCGCCGAGTTCGGTTTCGCGCTCGATGTCGATCACCTTGCCGTCACCGAGCCGCGTGGTCGCGGTGATCCGGGACGGCTGGCCAAAGGCGAAGTTGCCGAGCTGGATCACCGACAGACCGTTGATCTGGCCAATCGCGCTGCCGCTGGTCGCAACCAGCATCGTGCCGCGCTCGATCTCCTCATAACTGCGCGCACGCAGTCGATCGGAACGCTGAATGCGCTGTGCGATCGCGCCGCGGACGTCGTCGCGCTCGATCCGCTCATGCGCCTGCCGCCGCGCCAGATAATCCGCCTCGCGCAGCAGATCGCTGATGCTGCCGAGATGGATCGACAGCCGCTCGGCATCGGCGGCAAGGCGCGCGGCATATTCAACGGCCTCGGCGACCGCGTCGCGCGCCAGCGGCAACAACCGGTGCCGTACCGTCATGGCGGCGAACAGGCGGGCGAACTCCAGCGTCGTCGCCGGATCGCGGGTGACGCGATCGTCGAAATCGGCATTGACCTTGAACAGGTCTCCGAAGTCTGGATCGTAGGCTTGCAGCAGATAGAACAACTGCCGATCGCCGATCAGGACGACCTTCAGATCGAGCGGGATCGGCTCCGGCTCCAACGTCGCGGTGCTGACCAGGCCGAGTGCGCGTTCCAGGGTCTCGATGCGGATCTCGCGGCTTCGCAGCACGCGCTTCAGCGCTTCCCAGGCATACGGCTGCGTCAGCACGCGCCGGGCATCGAGCAGCAGAAAGCCGCCATTGGCGCGATGCAGCGCACCGGCGGTGATCAACGTGAAGTCGGTCAGCAGCGTGCCCATCTGCGCGCGATACTCGCTGCGGCCGATCAGGTTGCCGTGCGTCGGCAGGTCCTCGAACTCGACCGGCGCGTGGCGCCGCGCACCGTTATCGATCAGCAGATTGACCTGATAGCGTGTGAACGACTTCTCGCCATCCTGGACCAGACCGGACAGCGGCGATTCGGCATGCGGCAGGAATAGATCGACGTTGTCGATGATGTCCGCCTGGACGCGCTGCAAGTGCGCGTCCACCGGCGGCAGGTCGGCATAGCGTTCGCGTACCGCCTCGATGGCGTTGCCGACCGTGAATTCGGCCATCTCCCGTTGCAGGGCCTTCAGCTTGTCATGCATCTCGCGGTACAGGTTCGGGAATTGCTTGATCGAGCGCTGCAACTCGTCCTGCAATGCGGCGACGGTGTCCTTGATCCGCTGCTGCCGGTCCGCCGGCAGTTGTTCGAATTGCAGCGGATTGATCGCTTCGCCCTTGTCGTCGATGGGCGCGAAGACGAAGCCGGTCGGCGTTTCTATCAGCATCACGCCCTGTGCCCGGGCGCGCTCGCGCAGCGCGTGCAGACTCTGCTGTTGCTGCGTCTGGAACTCCTCCTCGATCTCCTCCTGCCGGGCCTGGAACTCGTCGCGGCGGAAGGCCGCCGGCAGCGCTGCGCGCAACTCCTGGACCATGCGGCGCAGATCATCCCGTAGCGTGCGGCCGCGTCCCGGTGGCAGCGACAGTGCCAGCGGACGGTTCGGCGTTTCGAAGTTGTCGACGTAGCACCAGTCGTTCGGTACCGGGCGGCTGGCGGCCTCGCGCGCGACGATGCCGCGGACCAGATCGAACTTGCCAATCCCCTCCGGCCCGAGCGCGAACACGTTGTAGCCGTCGCCGGTCATGCCGATGCCGAAGCGCAAGGCGTCGATGGCGCGTTGCTGGCCGATGGCGCCGTCGTCGCCCAGCGGCTCGAGCTCGGCGGTGGTCGTGAACGGCAGATCCTCGCCGCGGCAGAGTTGGCGCAGCAGTTCCGGTGGCAACGCGGCTGGTGACTCGGACATGATCAATAACCCGCCTCGAGATCGACCACGTTGAGCAGCTTTTCGCCGGCGATGTAGCGCCGCAGGTTTTCGCGGATCAGCACGTCGCGGCGCTCACTCGCGACTTCGGACAATGCCGAAATGTGCGGCGTGATGATCACGTTCGGCAGTCGCCACAGCGGGTGGTCGGCCGGCAGCGGTTCTGGATCGACCACATCGAGCCCGGCGCCGGCGAGCGTGCCGTCCTGCAGCGCCGCGGTCAGATCGGCGGTAACGGTGCTCTGGCCGCGGCCGACGCTGATGAACCAGGCGCCGCGCTTGACGGCGCGAAAGAATCGCTGGTTGAACAAGGCGGTCGTCTCGCGCGTCAGCGGCAGCGCGTTGACGATGACGTCGGCGCGCGCGGCCAGTGCATGCAGCTCGTCGGGCAGGCCGACGTAGTCGACGTAGTCGGGACCGGTGCGGCCGGAACTGCGGGTCGCGATCACCTTCATGCCGAGCCCGTGCGCACGGCGCGCGATCTCGGTGCCGATACCGCCGAGGCCGGCGACCAGCATCGTCTTGCCTTCGAGATCCGTCCGTACCAGCGGAACCGGCAGCGCCGAGTTCCAGGTGGCTCGGGTCTGATTGGCCACGTAGTGCTGCATGCCGGTCGCGAGCGACGACAGCAGCGCGATGGTGTGCTCGGCGATGGTGGGCCCGGAAATGCGTTGATTGTTGGTCAGAATGAAGTCGTACTGCGCGACTTCCGGCGCCAGCGCGCAGCGCTCGACGCCGACGCCGATGTTGTGCAGCCAGCGCAGCTCGCGCGCGGCACGCAGCAGCTCCGGCGAGCAGAAGCCGATGACGACGTCGGCATCGCGCACCGCGCTGAAGTCGTTGCCGCTGAAGGCTATCAGCTCGATGTCGTCGGTGACGGCACGGTAGCGCGCCAGCGCCACATCGGTCGGCGCCCCGGGGATGGGCGACAGGAACAGCGCGATCTTGCGCGGTTTGCGCCAGCGCGGCGACTCGCGCACCGGCCGTTCGGCCTCGGGCAGATCGAGCCGTTCGATCAGCGCGACCGCGGCCGGATCCGGCAGCACCTGCGCGCCGACGGAGATGCTGAGCAACAGCGCGCCGGTCGCGCCGGCCAGTACTGCTAGAAACGATGAACGCATGGGAGCCTCCTCCAGAGTCCACCGGGATTCTAATCCCGCCGTGATGCGGCCGGGCGGCGATGATGTCATCATGACCGTCAGCACCATGTCCGGGAGCTGCCATGCCGATCACCCGTTGCCGCAAGAATGATACCGCCGTCGTGCTGCTGTGCCTCGCCCTCATTGCCTGCCTCGGGGGCCTCGGCGTCGCACCACCGACGCATGCGCATGAATCCTCTGAACTGCAAGCCGAAGCGGAGGCCGGCGACATGCACGCGCAGGCCGATCTCGCGGCGCAGAACCACGAGGTCGAGTACTTCGAGATGGCGGCGTACTGGTTCGAGCAGGCCGCGCTGCAAGGACATGCCGATTCACAATACCGGCTGGCGGAGATGTATCGGCTCGGTCAAGGCATCCGCGCGAATGAGGCGAAGGCTGCGCAGTGGTATGCCAAGGCTGCCGCGCAGGGGCAGCGCGATGCGCAGTATGGGCTCGGCCTGATGTATGCCAGCGGCGTCGGTGTCGCGCGTGATCCGGAGCGTGCCGCGCATTGGTATCGCCAAGCCGCGGCGCAGGGTTTGGCGGCGGCACAGTTCAATCTCGCGCTGCTGTACCGCCGCGGCGAGGGTGTCGCGGCGAGCGACGAACAGGCCTTGCAGTGGTACACCGAGGCCGCCGCCAAGGGCTACGTCGAAGCGCAATTCAATCTCGCGGTCATGTATTACAGCGGCAGCGGGACGGATCCGAATCCGGTGGCCGCGGCGCACTGGTTCGCCGCCGCCGCCGAGCAAGGTCATGCGAAGTCGCAGTACAACCTCGGCCTGCTGTACGACAGCGGCACTGGGGTGGACGCCGATCCCGTGCAGGCCGGGAAGTGGCTGCACCTCGCTGCGAGCAGCGGCTACCAGGACGCCACCGCCGGCCTCGCCATCCTCGAACCGAAACTGACCGCGGCACAACTGGCCCAGGCACGGCAACTGGCGAGTGACTGGCAGCCGCAGCAGCCGAGGATTCCGGAGCCGGGAACGGCCCCGTAGCACCGCGACGAAGGCCGGGGCCCAGATTGGAAACAGGCCGCTTCGACTCACGAAATCGCGCGGGTGAAGCGACCCATTCCGGTGATCGTCAACCGGACCGTGCCGTCGTCACCCGCGCGGTGGCATGAGCCGGGCGCTCAGCCCATCTTTGAGGTCAGCTTGATGCCCATGATCTTGCGGGCTTCGTTCGGGTCGGTGACGACGCGGCGGCCCATGACGTTGGCGATGTCGACTGCCCACTTCACGCTCTCGGCACTCGATTCGATCAGTTCATCGCGGTGCGGCCAGCGCCAGTAAGCGTCTTCCAGACCGACCTGGACCAGATCGACGCCCATCATGATGCCCATGGTCATGATCGGCAACCAGTTGCGGCCGCCGGTGCGCCAGCCGTAGAACTGGCCGGGGAAGGTCTTCTGCACGATGTCGAGGTTGGCAATCGCATTCAGATACGAGCCCGGATCCTGATGGATTGCGGTCGAGTCGTGCTTACCGAGGTTGATGTCGAGGTTGAGCGGCTTCGACAGATTGCCGATCGAGTCGATGAGCTGCTTGAAATGCACCTGCGCCGACGTGTCGTAGAACTCGAACAGCGGCTTGACGTTGTGTGCATCGAGGAAGCGCACGCCCTTGTCGACGTTGGCCCGCGCCGCGTTGTCGAACGGCAGTACCACCGAGCCCTGGCAGTACTTGTTGCCGTCGCCCCATTGCAGCAGTTCCTCGGTATCGACGATGTAGTCGATGCCGCCCTGGCGCGGATACCAGGTATGCGACAGCGTGACGCAGTCACCGACTTTCTCGAAAGTGGCGTCCAGCACGCGCTTCAACAGCGCACTGTTGATCATCGCCAGACCGTTGTCCGGATTGCGGGGGTGCACATGAATCGCGACCGCTCCGGCCTTGATGGCGTCCGCCAGATCCTTGGCCTGACCTTCGATCGAGAACGGTACCGCCGGATAGCGCTTGCCACCCATCTGCCAGCCGGGACTCGAACACTGCACGATCAGCGGCCGGGCCATGGTCATGATCTTCGGTTCGTTGTGCACCGGGAACATCTGGTTCGCCTGTTCCTCGGAGACGGTGATCGGCGGCATCACACCGCGCAATGAGCCATCCGCGCTCGGTCGCGGCGGTCCGGCGGTCGGCGCGTTCTGGCCGGTGGCGAGTGCTTCATTGATGCCGGCGAACAGCGCGATGGTACTCATCGTGAACTGGCGCCGGGACAGGCGCGAGAAGCCTTCCTTGAGGTCCTTTTCCAGTTCCTTGCTCTGTTTGTTGGTGGTCGACATGGTGCTCCCCTCGAACGATATGTTTGGAATGGTGTGTCACGGCAACGGCAACGGCAACGGCAACGGCAACTGGCCCCTTCGCGCGAGCCTGCGACCCGTGCCAAGGCTGGGCCAAGTATAGTCAATCACCGGCGTCCCATGTCACGGCGCCGGCCTGCCAGCCAGCACCGGCGAAAACCGGTATAAAGGTGCCACCAACGAGGAGAGGGAAGCAATGCTGCGCGTGCTGCTGCTGATCACCGTACTCGCCGCGACCGGCGGCGTCTGGTACCTGACGCGACCGGACCCGATCCCGGTCAGCGTCACCACGGTCGAGCGCGGCCTGGTGACGCAAACGGTCTCGAACACCCGGGTCGGCACGGTCAAGGCGTGCCGCCGCGCCTATCTCGCACCGGCCGCCGGTGGTGCGGTCTCGCGGCTCAATGTGCGCGAAGGCGCGACCGTCAGGCAAGGCGACGTCCTGCTCGAAGTCTGGAACGACAACATCCGCGCCGAACTGACGCTGGCCGAAGCCGAGCTGGCTGCGAGCCGGGCCCGGGTCGATGAGGTCTGCGCTGCTTCGGCCGGGGCCGAGCGCGAGTCGCGCCGCCAGCAGCAGCTCGCGACCGACAAGCTCGTGTCCGAAGAAATTGCCGATCGCGCGGCGACCGAAGCCGCGAGCCGGCGCGCCGGTTGCGCTGCGGCGCGGGCCGGCGTCGAGGTTGCCAATGCGCGCATCGCGGCGATCCGCACTGAACTGGAACGCACCCTGGTACTGGCGCCGTTCGATGGCTACGTCGCCGAGGTCAATGCCGAAATCGGCGAGTACGTGACGCCATCGCCGCCGGGCATTCCGACGCTGCCGGCGATCGACCTGATCAACGCCGGCTGCATCTACGTCTCGGCGCCCATCGATGAAGTCGATGCCCCCGAGATCCGGCTCGGCATGCCGGCCTGCGTCGATCTCGATGCCTTCGCCACCAAGCGCTGCAGCGCCAAGGTGCGCCGCATCGCGCCCTATGTGTTGGAAGTGGAAAAGCAGGCGCGCACCGTCGAGGTCGAAGTGGAGATCGAGGATCCGGCGGAGCGCGAGGGATTGCTGCCTGGTTACAGCGCCGACATCGAAATCGAACTGGCGCGCAGGGAAAACGTGGTGCGCGTGCCGGCCGAGACCGTGGTCGAAGGCAAGTGGGTCTTCGTCTTCGATCGGGCCAGCTCCCGCCTGCAACGACGCGACGTGACGCTCGGTCTCGGCAACTGGAAATTCGTCGAGGTGACCGCCGGCCTCGAGGTTGGTGACCTTGTGGTGCTGTCGATCGGTGCCGCGGGCGTGGCCGATGGCGTGCTCGCGGTCGCGGAGGCCGCTGCGGGCACACAACAATGACTACGGCAAGCGGGGCCACGGTGCCCGGCAGCGTGATCGAACTGTCCGGCATCGATCGTGATTTTCAACTTGGCGAGCAGGTCGTGCATGCGTTGGCCGGAGTCGATCTGCGCATCGCCAGCGGCGAGTATGTCTCCGTCATGGGCCCGTCCGGCTCCGGCAAGTCGACGTTGCTGAATGTCGTCGCATTGATGGATCGGCCGAGCAGAGGTCGCTATGTCCTGCGCGATACCGATGTCACCGCGCTCGATGACGATGAGCTGGCGCGCGCCCGCCGCGAGCACATCGGCTTCGTCTTTCAGTCGTTTCACCTGGTCGCGCGCATGACCGCGTTCCAGAATGTCGAGCTGCCGCTGACCCTGGCCGGTATTGCGCCGGCCGAGCGGCGCGCCCGCGTCACCCGCGCGCTTGAGGAACTCGGCATCGCCGACCGTGCCCGGCACCGGCCGGATCAACTTTCCGGTGGTCAGCGGCAGCGGGTCGCCATCGCCCGGGCCGGAATCATGCGGCCGGAAATCCTGCTCGCCGACGAGCCGACCGGCAATCTTGATTCCGCGTCCGGCGCGCAGGTCATCGACATCATGGAGCGATTGAATCGCGAGCAGGGCGTGACGCTGATCGTCGTGACGCACGATGCCGCGGTCGGTGAGCGCGCGCGGCGGCGGATAAGGATGCATGACGGCCGCATCGTCGCGGACATCTCGTCATGACCTGGCGCGACACGCTGGCGCTGGCCATGCAGTCGCTGGGCGCGCATCTCCTGCGCACGGCATTGATCCTGCTGGCGATGAGCATCGGCGTGATCGCGGTGGTGCTGTTGACCACGCTCGGTGAGACCGGGCGGCGTTACATCACCGACGAATTCCAGTCGCTCGGCACGAATCTGCTGATCATGCTGCCGGGCCGCAATGAGACGACCGGCGGCGCGCCACCGATGCTTGGAGCGACGCCGCGCGATCTGACGCTGGGCGACATGCTCGCGCTCGAACGCAGTCCGTATCTCGACAAGGTGACGCCGGTGCTGGTTGGCGGCGCGCCGGTATCGACCAGCGATGGCCTGGAGCGCGAGACGACGATCCTCGGCACGACCGCGGCGATGCAGCGCGTGCGCAATCTGACGCTGGCACAGGGCACGTTCTTGCCGGTGCTCGACCCGTATCGGGCCGCGCCGGTCGCGGTGATCGGCGAGACCATCCGCGCCGAGCTGTTTCCGCGCCGCGGCGCGGTTGGTGAATGGCTGCAAGTCGGCGATCGACGCTTCCGCATCCTTGGCGTACTGGCCGACGAAGGCGTTTCCGTCGGGGTCAATTTCAACGATGTCGTGCTGGTGCCGGTCGCCTCGGCGCAGCAGTTGTTCAACCGCGAAGGCTTATTCCGCGTGATGGCCGAGATGCCGGCCGCGGTCGATCCGCAACGCGCGATCGCCGATGCGCGGCGCATCATCATGCTGCGGCACGAGGGTGAGGACGACGTCACGCTGATTACGCAGGACAGTCTGGTCAGCACCTTCGATCGCATCCTCGGCGCGGTGACCTACGGCATCGCCGGTATCGGCGCGATTTCGCTGCTTGTCGCCGGCATTCTGATCATGAACGTGATGCTGGTGTCGGTCGCGCAGCGCACCGCCGAGGTCGGCTTGCTGAAGGCGCTGGGGGGCTCGGCCGGAATCATCCGCCGCTTATTTCTCACCGAAGCGTTGTTGCTCTCGGGGCTTGGTGCGGCGCTTGGCCTGGCGATCGGCGTGCTGCTGGCCATGACCTTGGGATACCTCTGGCCGAGGGTGCCGTTCACGATGCCGGCCTGGGCGCTCGTCGCCGCACCGACGGTGGCCTTGGTGACCGGGTTGCTGTTCGGCGTGATGCCGGCACGGCGCGCGGCACGGCTCGATCCGGTCGTGGCACTGGCAAAACGCTGACGCCGAGGATGCGAACGATAGACCTCATCCGTTTCGCGCTCGGGGCGATCGTCTCGCACCGGATGCGTTCGGCGTTGACCGTGCTCGGCATCGCGGTCGGCATCGGCGCGGTCGTGTTGTTGACCTCGATTGGCGAAGGCGTGCGCCAGTTCGTGTTCGCCGAATTCAACCAATTCGGCACGCACATCGTCGCCATCATTCCCGGCAAGGCGAATACCTTCGGCATGGCCGGCGCGACCGTGAACACGACCCGGCCGCTGACGCTGGACGATGCCGCGGCGCTGGCACGGGTGCCGGATGCGATCGCTGTCGTGCCGACGATACAAGGCAATGCCAGCGTCGAATTCGGCAAGCGGCAGCGGCGCGTGGTTCTGTTTGGCGTCAGCCATGACATGCCGGCCGTCTGGAACATGGCGGTGCGATCCGGTCGATTCCTGCCGCGCGAGGATTTTCGCGGCGCGCGGGCCTTCGCCGTGCTCGGCTCACGGCTGCGCGATGAGTTGTTCGGAGACCAGAACGCGCTCGGCGCGCGGATCCGCATCGGTGGCGAGACCTACCGCGTGCTCGGCGTCATGGAGTCGAAAGGCCAGATGCTCGGCTTCGACCTCGATGACACCGTCTTCATCCCGGCGGTGAAGGCGCTGGCGATGTTCGATCTGGAAGGCTTGATGGAAATCGATCTCGTCTATCGCGCCACGACGGATGCCAATTCCTTCCGCGACCGGGTCAAGGCTGCAATGATTGCGCGGCATGGTCACGAGGATTTCACGATCAACACGCAGGATGAGATGCTCGACGTGCTCGACACCGTGCTCAATGTATTGACACTCGGCGTCGGTGCGCTGGGTGGGATATCGCTGCTGGTCGGCGCGGTCGGGATTCTGACGATCATGACCATCGCAGTCACCGAGCGCACCGCCGAGATCGGATTGTTGCGCGCGATCGGTGCGCGCCGCGCGCATGTGCTCGGTGCATTTCTGGTCGAGGCGAGTGTGCTGGGTTTTGCCGGTGGCCTGCTCGGCAGTACGCTCGCGGTGGCGCTGGTCGAGTTCATCGGCGTGGTGCTGCCGCAGATGCCGGTGCGCACCGCCTGGGAATATGTCGGCGGAGCGCTGGCGCTCGCGCTGGCGATTGGCGTTGCGACGGGCATCGTGCCGGCATTGCGGGCGGCGCAATTGCAGCCGCTGGAAGCGTTGCGCGCGGAGTGAACGGAGGAGTGCGATGAACCGAATGCGCGGGGTGAAGGACAAGCGATGTGGCTTCGGTGTTTCCGGTTTGCTCTGCGCGCTGGTCATGCCGCTGTGGACGATGGCCGCGGCACCGCTCTGCGACTGGAGGGAGATCTCGGCCGTCGGCGCGTTGCCGGGATACGTCAATGAAGCGAGCGGCATCGCGGCGTCGCGCCGCTATCCGGATCGGCTCTACCACGTCAGCGATTCGGGTGAGATCGACCCGGAGGGAAAGAGCCGCGGCTTTCTGCAAACCGACCCGACCGGCGCCGACGCGCGGCCGGTGGCGATCGACGGCTATGCCCCGCGCGACCTGGAGGACCTTGCCGTCGGTCGATGCGATCGCGACGGTGCCGACGATTGTCTCTATCTCGCCGACATCGGTGACAACGCCCGGCGGCGCGACGAAGTGACGATAACGCTGGTGCGGGAACAGGCCGAGTTCGCCGCCCGCGTGCCGAAGTTCGCGACGCTGCGGCTGCGGTATCCGGACGCGCCGCGCGATGCCGAATCCCTCGCCGTGCAGCCAGACGGTTCGATCCTGATCCTGACCAAGGAGTATCGTTTCGACGGAGGCCTGCGGGCCGGCGATCCGGCGCGGCTGTACCGCCTGCCGGCGGCGCGACGCCAGCCCGCCGCGACTGCGCCGGCATTGTTGGAACACGTCGCCGATTTCGACTTCGCCGCCCTGCGGCCGGATTCGTCGGCGCGCGCGCTCATCGCGACCGCGATGGACCTCTCGCCCGACGGCGAGCGTTTGCTGATGCTGTTCTACGACGGCGCGATCGAACTCGTGCTCGACGCCGGGGGTGCCCTTCCGGCGACCACCCAGTGGCAGCAAGGCGTCACGTTCCAGCGCATCCCGTTGCGCAATCAACTGCAGCAGGAAGGCATCGGCTATGGCCCGGATGGCCGCAGCCTGTTCTACACCACCGAGCGCCCGTTCGGCCGCGGCGAGACTCCAACGCCGATCCTGCGTGCGGCGTGCCGGCAGTAGCGCGGCACGCCCCTCCCGCATGCTTCAGCCCGGCTTCGGCAGCGTGAAGTCGAGCGTCTGCTTGCGCCGGTCGCGCATGATCGTGAGCTTCACCGTTTCGCCGGGATTGAAGCTCATCAGAATGCGCAGCGCATGCTCCGGTGTCGTTGGCTTGCGGCCGGCGATTTCGAGGATCACGTCGCCATCCTGCAACTGGAACGCATTGTTCTCCGGCAGGCGCACGACCAGCAGGCCTTCATCGGTGCCGAAGTAGCGTCCGAGTTGTTCGGTCAGCGGCACCAGTTCCATCGCGGGCCAGCGGATGGCGAAGAATTGTTCTCCGCCTGGGGCGGGGACTGGCCGTCCCGGTCCGGTGAACGCGGCGAAATTGTCGCCGGGCCAGCGGCTGAAGCCGTCCGGCGGTTGCGGCGGTTCACCGGCGCGGGCCGTGACCTTGAAGTCGCGGGTATCGTCACCGCGCTGAACGCGCAGCGTGACCTCGGTACCGGGTTCGACGCCGGCCATGTGCCCGGTCAGCGCCTGGCCCGGAGCACCGCCAGCGCCGAGTTCGCGGCCGTCCACGGCGACGATGCGATCGCCGACCTGGATGCCGGCTTCGGCGGCGGCGCTGCCCGGGGTGACGGCCGTGACCTTCGCGGCGCCCTGATCATCCTCGATGACGACACCGAGCATCGCCCGCGGCGGTCCGGCGCGGTTCAAGACGAAATTGGTGACCAGCGGCCCGGACGACAGCCGCGCGACGTCGCGCGCCGCCGCTTCGAGTTCGCGCCGCGCCCCTTCGAGTCGAGCACGTGCCTGCTCCAGCGCCGGTTCCGGTGGTGGCTCGGGTCGCCTTTGCTGCGCCGCTGCGGACCAGGGGTTGAGCAATGCGCCGCACAGCAGCGCGGCGGTGATGGTGGCGGATTTACGGGACATGGCGATATACCTCTCACGTCGTTTGAGTACGCTCTGAACAAGTCCCTCGCGGCCTTGTTCAGGCCTTCAGCTAATACGGAAATACCCGCGACTGTGCATAGCGCACCTGCACCAGCGCGTTCATCAACTCGACGCGCTCGCGCCAGAACGCGGCCTGGTCCCGCGGCAGCGCGCCACGGACCGCGGCCTGATTGAGGCTGGAATCGATCATGGCGATCCGGTTCTCGAGATCGACGATCGTGCCGGCGGTGTCGGCGGAAATCACCGCACGCGGTGCCGGCAGCGATACCAGCAGCCGTTCGAGTTGGGCCGACCGCGTGCGCAGCGCGTCGAATTCCGGTTCCTCGTAGCGCGCGAGGTGCGGCGCCGGTGGCGCTTCCTGCGCCACCGGGGTCGCGAGCGGTGGCCCCGCCGGGGCTGGCGTCGGGGGGTGCGCCAGCCAGACAGCGGTTGCCACCAGCACGGGGGTCAGCAGCGCGGCCGCGGCGTAGCGTCGCCGCCGGCCACGTTGCCGTGCCTGTCCTTGCGCGGCGATCCGCATCGCCGCGAGTACCTGCTGATCGAGTTGTGGATCGGGCCGCAGCGTCGGCAGCGCCGCGAGGGCGTGTCGGCGTTCCGTCAGCGTCGCCAGCTCTTGATGGACCGCCGGGTCTTGCCGCAGCCGCTCGCACCGCATGGCGTCAATCGGTTCGTCATCGCGCAGGGCCAACAGGTCTTCAGTTCGATATCGCATGAGGCAACGTCTCACTCGGCAAAGGTCGGCAGCAAACCGTCCGCGTGTGGTTCGATCGCGCTTCGCGCCCTGATGAGCGGGGGCTGTTGCGACGCGCCCCAGGGCGCATGGTGCGGCGGTTCCGTCAGCAGTGTGCGCAGCCGTTCGTGGGCGCGGGCGAGCTGTGACTTGGAGAAACTCGCGGTGTAGCCTAGCGCCTGACCGATCTCGCGGTGCGTGAGCCCCTCGACGTCATGCAGCCAGACCACCACGCGGGTCAGTGGCGGCAATTGATCCAGCGCCCGCGCCAAACCGATCCGCGCGTCCTGGTCGGTCGCCTCGTCGGGTCCGTCTGCGGGCGGCTGGTCGTGGCGGCGGGCCGACCACGGCGAGCGCAGCAGCATCAGGCATTGATTGACCGCGATGCGGCGCAGCCAGAAGCCGAACTCCGCATCGGCCCGGTAACTGCCAATGTGGTGAATCATCTCGACGAAGGTCGCCTGCAACGCATCCTCGGCCAGCGTGCGCGAGGCGAGCATCCGCCGCGCCAGCGTGTACACGTAGGGCGAGAAGGTCCGGTAGATCGCCGCCTGCGCGCGGCTGTCGCCGTGCTCCGCCGCGGCGATGGTGTCGTTATCGATTTGTGGCAAGGAACGCGTCATGGTCTCGATAGCGTTAGATGCAGCAGCGGGCAAAAAGGTCGCAAGACCGCGATCGACCGGATTTTTAAAATCCGATCGAAGCAGGGGGTGGCCGGCGGCGCGGCATCCGATAGCTGGGGCGGAATGCCCGGACGGCGGGTTGACCTTGAGCGTGATCAGCACGGTCACGGGGCGGGTCAGTAAGCTGCTGCCGCTATGATTTCAAATACTTCCGAGCGGGTCGTTGCGGGGGGCGAGGAAGCGGAGTCGGCGGGCTCGGGTCCGCCGCCGTTGTTCCTGTTGCCGGTGCAGATCGTGCTGGCGCGGCTGGTCCGTCACATCGCCGTGCGGCGACCGAGTCTGTTCAATCGCATTGGACTGCATCGCAGCAAGCAATTTCTGATCGTGCCGACCAATCTGCCGTACGCGATGCTGCTGCAGCCGGATCCGGTGCGGCCGACGCTGCGCGCGGTGCCGAAGCAGTGGCGCGACTACGATGCCCGCATCACCGGCACGGCGCTGACGCTGTTGGCGATGATCGATGGTCGTTCCGATGGCGATGCACTGTTCTTTTCGCGCGACCTGCGAGTCGAGGGCGATACCGAAGCCGTGGTCTGCCTGCGCAATGCGCTGGATGACCTCGACGGCAGCGTCGCCGACGACGCCGCGGCACTGTTCGGTCCACCCGGACGCATGATCCTGTCCGGCCTGCGCCGGATTCGACGGGAGCGGAGCGACACCTGATGCAGCAACGAGACACGACGATCCTGACCCGCCCCAACCTGGTTTGCCCCGCCGGCACGCCGGCAGCATTGCGCACCGCGGTCGATGCCGGCGCAGACGAGGTCTACTGTGGTTTCCAGAACGCGACCAACGCCCGCAACTTCCCGGGCCTCAACTTCACCCGCGACGAACTGCGCGAGAGCGTCGCCTATGCGCATGACCACGGCGCGCGGGTGCTGCTCGCGACCAATACCTTCGCTCCGGGCGATGCCACCGGACTGTGGCGCCAGGCGATCGATGATGGCATTCGCTGCCAGGTCGATGCGGTGATCGTCGCCGACATCGGCGTCGCACACTACGTCGCCACCCGCTATCCGGCACAACGGCTGCATCTGTCGGTGCAGGCGGGCGCCTCGTCACCGGAAGCGATCCGCTACTACTGCCGCGAGTTCGGCGTCAAACGCGTGGTGTTGCCGCGGATCCTGACGGTCAAGGAGATCAAGGCGGTCCATGACGAGATCCCGTGCGAGATCGAGGTCTTCATCTTCGGCAACATCGGCATGATGGCCGAAGGCCGCTGCAGCCTGACCAATTATGCGACCGGCATCTCGACCAACACCGATGGCGTCTGCTCCCCGGCGCATCACGTCCACTATGTCGAAGATGGCGAGCGCAATCTGACGACGATGCTGGGCGATTTCACCATCGACTGCTTCGCCGCCGGCCAGAGCGCCGGCTATCCGACGATCTGCAAGGGCCGCTATTTCGCCGCCGGCCGCGACGACGAGTACTACGCCTTCGAGGAACCGCGCAGCCTGAACCTGACTTCGCTGCTGCCGGAGCTGATGCGGGCCGGCGTCTCGGCACTGAAGATCGAAGGCCGGCAGCGCTCGCGCGCCTATGTGCAGGCGGTGGTCTCGGCTTTCCGCAAGGCGGTCGATGATTACCTTGCCGGGCGCGAGCCGGAGCTCGACAGTCTCCTGGCGCTGACCGAAGGTCACAAGGAAACGCAAGGCGCATTCGGCGAGAAACGCTGGCGGTGAGTGGCATGCGAGCGAAGCTGACGATCGGCCCGAACCTGTTCCACTGGCCGGCCGAGGAAAAGCGCGACTTCTATTTCCAGATCGCCGACGAAGCGCCGGTCGATACCGTGTATGTCGGCGAAGTGGTCTGCGCCAAGCGCACGCCGTACTTCGAGCCGTATTACGACGAGGTCGCGGAGCGGCTCAAGCGCGGCGGCAAGGAAGTGATCTTCTCGACGCTGGCCGAGGTGATGATCCGCCGCGACAGCGCTTCGGTTGCCGCGCTGTGCGCGCTGCCGGACGCGATGATCGAAGCCAACGATGCTTCGGCGTTGTGGTATCTGTCCGGCCGTCCGCATGCCATCGGCGCGCTGATGAACGTCTACGGCGAGGACACGCTCTCCTTTCTGGCCGGCAAGGGCGCGCGCAACTTCGCGCTGCCGGCGGAGATTTCCGCGGCGACCATCCGGGCGCTGGCGGCGAAAGGTGGCGAGCTCGGCGTCGGCATCGAGGTGACGGTCTATGGCCGTGTGTCGCTGGCGTTGTCGTCGCGTTGTTACCACGCCCGTGCCCACCGGCGCACCAAGGACGATTGCGGTTATGTCTGCGAGCTGGATCGCGATGGACTCGAACTGCGCACGCTGCAGGGCAAGCCCTTCCTCGCGGTGAACGGCATCCAGACGCTGTCGCACGGCTGTACCAATCTGTTGCGCGAGATTCCGGAACTGCGCGCGATGGGCGTCACCGGTTATCGGTTGTCACCACACAGCAAGGACATGGTCGCAATCGCGCGCCTGTTCCGCGCTGTGCTCGATGACGCGCTGTCACCGCTTGATGCGGCGCCGCGCCTGGCCGCGCTCGGTCCGTCGATGCCGTTCGTCAACGGCTTCTATCATCACGTCGAAGGTTATCGCTGGGTCGAGGCGTGATGCGCGAGCGCGCCGTCCATGGCCCGCTATTGCAACGCTTCCTTCATCGCGCCGCGCCAGTGAAAGAGGTTGCGGTCGGCTGATTTGACGCGGACCTCGCGGGTCTCCTCCTCCGTGAGTATCGTCAACGGGATTTCGCAACCGGCCGGGCCGAGCCGCCACATGGCGCGATAAAACGTCGTCAGGTCGGTCACCGGATGGCCGTCGATGCTGACGATGAAGTCCCCCGGTGCGAGGCCCGCGGCGTCGGCCGGGCTGTCGCGGTGGACGCCGGCCACCATCAATTGCTCGTCGTCGTCCTGAATCAACGCACCAATCCAGGGGCGTGCCGGTGTCGCCCGGGTGCCGGTCCCGATCAGCGAGTCCAGGTGCGGCAGGATGGCTTCGATCGGCACGAACATGTTGACCGTGTCCTTTTTGCCGCGGGTATTCGGGATTTGCAGCAACAGCGAACCGACCGCACACAACCGGCCGGCCTGATCGAGCAACGCGGCACCCGCCCAGTTGCCGTGCGGCGGCGCGGTGAACAGTGCCTCTTCAAGCAGATATTCCCAGCGCCCGACGAATTCGTGCCGGCTCACGACCTGCGTTGCCTGCGCGACGTGGCCGTCACCGCTGCTGCAAAACCAGGCCTCGGCGCCGACCGGCAGTGCGGCCGAGGCGCCAATGGCCGCCGGCGCCACGGCAAGCGGTTCGCAGCTCCGGACGAGGCCAAGGCCGGATTCGTGGTCATAGCAGACGACGTATCCCGGCACCACCTGCCCGGCGGCGGTCCGAATCCAGGCAGACTCGGCGTCGACCACGAGATAGCCAATCGTGACGATCAGGCCGTCGTCGCGGATCACGATGCCGTGGCCGCTGCGTAAGGTGCCGAGCATGTCGGATGTCACCGCTTCGTCCGGAACGCGCGTGCTGATCCCGACCACGGCATCACGGGCGTCGCGCACCTGCAAACTGAATGTCTGGCTGGGCTTTGCTTTCATTCCTCGACTCGTGCGCTGGCGAACCGGCTCTGAACAAGGCCACGAGGGGTTTGTTCGGAGTGTGCCTAGTATGGTGGTTCGAAGTTCTGGCCGGCAACCGCTATCCGCTATCCGCTAACTGCTAGAATCAAAACGCAGGCATCGCAAAAACGGAGGGAGCACGTTGAATACGCTGTTGGTGCTGGTCGTATTGCTGTCGGCCGTGGGCGTGCTGGCGTGGTTTTCACCGCCGCTGTGGATTGCCACCGGGCTTGCCTTCGTCGCGCTGGTCGGTGTCAGCGACCTCGCTGCCGGTCCCTGGTCGATCGTGCTGGTCGTCATCGGCTGGCTGTGCTGGCTCGCGCTTGCCGCATTCAATGTCACGCGCTGGCGGCACGAATATGTCATCGCACCGGCGCTGCAGATGTTTCGCACCCTGTTGCCGTCGATCTCCGCGACCGAACGTGAAGCGCTCGATGCCGGCACGATCTGGTGGGATGGCGAGCTGTTTTCCGGCCGGCCGGACTGGCGGCGCCTGCTGCACCTGCCGCTGCATGCCCCGGACCGCGATGCCCAGGGCTTTCTCGATGGCCCGGTAGAGACGCTGTGCCGAATGCTCGATGATTGGGGCATTTCCCACGATCGCGCCGATCTGCCGCCCGAGGTCTGGGAGTACATCCGCACGCAAGGGTTCCTCGGTCTGATCATCCCGCGCGAATATGGCGGGCGTGGCTTTTCCGCGAGCGTCAGTTCCGAAATCGTGATGAAGCTGTCATCGCGCTGCTCGGCCGCGGCGGTCACGGTGATGGTGCCGAACTCGCTGGGTCCGGCGGAATTGCTGCTGAAGTACGGCACCGACGCCCAGCGCACGCATTACCTGCCGCGGCTGGCGGCTGGCACCGAGATACCTTGTTTCGCGCTGACCAATCCCGAGGCGGGTTCCGATGCCGCCGGCATCCCGGATTTCGGCATCGTCTGTCGTGGCGAGTATCAGGGCAGGGAGGTGCTCGGCATGCGCGTCACCTGGAACAAGCGCTACATCACGCTCGGTCCGGTCGCGACCCTGCTCGGTCTCGCGTTTCAGCTGCGCGATCCGGACGGCCTGCTGGGCGGCGTCGGTCAGCCGGGCATCACGCTGGCGCTGTTGCCCACCACCCATCCGGGGATCGAGATCGGTCGTCGGCACTATCCCGCCTACCTCGCCTTTCAGAACGGACCGAATTCCGGCCGCGATGTCTTCATCCCGATGGACTTCGTCATCGGTGGTCAGGCCCGCTGCGGCGAGGGATGGCGCATGCTGATGAACTGTCTGGCCGCCGGGCGCGCGATTTCGCTGCCGGCGTTGTCGGTCGCGGCGCTGAAGTTCTGTGCGCGCAATACCGGCGCCTACGCGCGCATTCGCAAACAGTTCGGCGTGCCGATCGGCCGTTTCGAAGGCATCGAGGAACCATTGGCGCGGATCGCGGCGGACACCTGGCTGGTCGATGCGGCACGGGTCGTCACAGCGGCGGCGATCGACAGTGGCGAAGAGCCGGCGGTGTTGTCGGCCATCCTCAAATACCAGGCAACCGAGCGGATGCGCGCTGCGGTCAATGACGCGATGGACGTGCACGGCGGCCGCGGCATCTGCGCCGGTCCCGCCAATTACCTGCTGCCGATCTATACCGCGGTGCCGGTCGCGATCACGGTCGAAGGGGCGAACATCCTGACCCGCTCGCTGATCGTGTTTGGCCAGGGCGCGGTGCGCTGCCATCCGTGGTTGCTGCACGAAATGGCCGCCGCGCAGGATGGCAATGACGAGACCGCGGTGCCTGCCTTCGATCGCGCGCTGTGCGGCCATGCTGCCTATCTGTTGCGCAACCTGGTGCGCGCGCTGGTGAAGAATCTGACCGGGGGCCAGGTCGGGCCGCGGCCGAGCGAGGGTGCCGTCAATCACTGGTTCCGCCAGGTCGACCGCTGGTCGGCCTCGTTCGCGCTGACCGCGGATGTGGCACTGATGCTGCTGGGCGGCGCACTGAAACGGAAGGAGAGGCTTTCCGGCCGGTTCGCCGACGTGCTGAGTGAGTTGTACCTGATGTCCTGCGCGCTAAAACGCTTCGTCCATCGTGGTCGCCCGGATGAGGAAGTCGATCTGCTCGAATTCGTGATGCGGTGCTCGCTCGATCGGGTGCAACAGCGCCTGCACGAGATCACCTGGAGCCTGCCGAATGCCGTCGCCGGGTTTGCGTTGCGGTGCGTCCTGTTTCCGCTCGGCCGCCGGCAGCGTCCGCCCACCGATGCGCTCGGTCAGCGCGTCGCGCGCGCGTTGCTCGAGCCGGGCCAACTGCGCGATCGCCTGAGTTGCGGCATCTATCTGAACGATGCTCCGGCCGACATCACCGGCCGCATCGAACATGCGCTGCGCCAGGCGATTGCCATCGAACCGATCGAGCAGCGGCTGCGCAAGGCGGAGCAGGTTGGCCTGATCGAAGACGCCGGCGACTGGCAGGCCGCGGTCACCGCCGAGGTGATTCACGCCGACGAACGCGCCCAGCTTGAAGTCGCCCGCGCCGCGATGGCTGCCGCCATCGCCGTCGACGATTTTGCGCCGGACGCGTTGGCGCGGCCGACTTAGCACGGTTCAGGAGCACAGGGCCTGGCGTCGGCATGGCAACAACGATGAGGAGAATCGCAATGCGTACCAATCGTTCCCATGGGGTGGTCACCAAGGCAGTCGAGCAACGCGCGTGTTTCGCCTTGCTGGCAGTGCTGGGCTTGATTCCGATTCCGGCGCCGTTGGCACAGGAAGGGGGAGCAGCGCCGCCGGCTGCCGCGGCCGACGAGACAACGTCCGAACGCGAAGCCAAATGCGAATCGGCGGTCAGCGTCAGTTATGAACAGTGGAATACCAGTGCGCGGGTCGAAGGCACCATCGAGAATTCGACCTGTGGCGCGTCCAGGGGTGATTACACGCTGTTGGTGTCGGTACGCGACGATGCCGGCGAGAGCAAGGTCATCGAGATCGAGCGGTCCTGGCAGCGCGAAGACAATCAGCCGGTCGTGTTCCAGGAGCAGGTGCCAATCGGCGACGATGTCGAGTTGCGCCGGGTGCGGGCACGCTCGAACCACTGCGTTTGCGTCGAAGTCGCCGGCGGCTGACAAAAAAAAAGGCCGGAACGGCATCTGCCGGTCCGGCCTGGCGCGCCGCGCGGAGCGCTATTTCATGCGCAACACGATGATGTCGTGCAGCAGCGGGTCGGTGGCGGCCCGGATCGCCGCGACCTCCGCGGCCGTCACGCCCGACGCGTTGTTGCCCCAACCGGACCGGACGAAGCTGACCACGTCCGCGATTTCCTGATCGGACAGCACCGTGCGGAAGAACGGCATGTCGTAGGACGCGGGATTGCCGGCGGTCACGACGCGCTGTGAGCCGTTCAGCACCAGATTGACGAGTGAACTGGCGCGCGGGTCCAGTACTGCGCCATTGCCGGCCAGCGGCGGCTGGTGCGGCGGGTAGCCCTTGCCGTCCACGGTGTGGCAGCCGGAACAATAGGTGCTGAAGGTCGCGGCACCGGGTTGGGTCAGGTCGAACTGGCGCAGCTTGTCGGCCGTCGCCTGGTCATACGCGTAGGCGGGAGCGGATTTCTCCAGCGCCGCTGGCAGCGATTTCAGATAGACCGCAACCGCCTTCAGATCCTCGTCGGTCATGTACTGCGTGCTGTTGTTGACCACCTCGACCATCGTGCCCGATGTGACGCCGTGGGCGTTGCGGCCGGTCTTCAGGAGATCGACGACATCCTGCTCGGTCCAGCGGCCCAGCCCGGAATTCATGTCGCCGTTCAGGCTGCGCGCCGACCAGTGATCGAGTTCGGCGCCGGCCATGAACGCATCGCTGCTTTCATCGAGCGACTTTTCCTGCATGAACAAGCCACGCGGGGTATGGCACGCGCCGCAATGCCCGGCGCCCTGCACCAGATAGGCACCGCGGTTCCACGACGCATCCTTGCCAGCCTGGGTCGCGTAGGGTTCGTCGTCAACGAACAGGAAATTCCAGATCGCGAGCGGCCAGCGGATTGCTTTCCAGCCGGTGATTTCGGCTGGCTTGTTCTGCTGCTTGACCGGGGCGACTTCCTTCATGAAATAGTCGTACAGCGCGCGCATGTCCTGCTCGCTGAGCTTGGCGTAGGACGGATACGGCATGGCCGGGTAGAGATACTTGCCGTCCGGGGTCACGCCGGCGCGCATGGCCCGGTCGAAATCCTCGAAGGTGTAGGAACCGATGCCGGTGTCCTTGTCCGGCGTGATATTGGTGGTGTAGATCGCGCCGAGGCGCGGCACCGCCATCTTCAGACCACCGGCGAACGGGGCGCCGCCCGGAATCGAATGACAGGCGACGCAGTTGCCGAGGCGCGCCACATACTCGCCTTGCGACATGCCGGCCGGTTGCGCGTGGCCGGTTGCGGCCGCCAACGCCAGAAATGCAGCGGACAGTGTGATGGACGTTCTCATGGACGGTTCTCCCCGCATGCCCAAGGCCGCAAGCCCAAGGCTGTATTAAACGTTGTTTCCCCTGCAACAGGCGGGCAAGCGTACCGATGGCTTCGCGCCTCTGTCAACGAGCACCACGACAATGGTGCGCATGGACATCGGCGTCGCTCTGCCGCAACATAGCGAGCCTTCGCCGAACCGCCGCTTCTGCACGAGACCAAGTGACCCAGCAAGCCGACCTCATCGACCGGGCCAATCGCGAGTTGTGCGACAAGACCCCGGCGGCAATCATCGCGTGGACGCTTGACCAGCCCGGAGTGACGCTGGTGACGACCAGCTTCGGGCCATTCTCGGCGGTGATGCTGCACGCGGTGACCCGGGTCCGTCCGGAGCAACCGATCATCTGGGTGGATTCCGGCTACAACACGCGCGAGACCTACCTGTACGCGCAGGACCTGAGTGAACGGCTGCACCTTAACCTGCACGTCTTCACCCCGGAATTGACCGCGGCGCGCCGCGATGCGCTGCTCGGCGGTATTCCGCCGCTCACCAGCGAACTGCATGCGGAATTCACGCGCCAGGTCAAACTGGAGCCATTCCAGCGGGTGGTCGCGCAATTTCGGCCATCATTCTGGCTGACCGCGATCCGCAAGGACGAGACCGAATTCCGGCGCACGCTGGCGGTCGCCAGCAAGGGCCCGAATGGAATCGTCAAGATCGCGCCCTTCCTCGACTGGACCGAAGTCGACATGGAGAATTATCTGTACGAGCACGGTCTGCCGCAGGTCTCCCGCTACTTCGACCCGACCAAGGGTGAGAGCACCCGGGAATGCGGGCTGCATACGCTGGATTTCTCGATCTGAGATGAGCGAGCCGGAACTGGTCGTCGGCCTGGTCAGCGCCAGCGATCGCGCCGCAGGTGGCGTCTATGCCGATGAGGGGATTCCGTCATTGCTGGCCTGGCTCGGGTCGGCGCTGCGCACCTCGTGGCGCGCGGTGGAGCGCGTCATCCCGGATGAACAAGAGGTGATCGAAGCGGCCCTGCGTGAACTGGTCGATCACCACGGTTGTCACCTGGTGTTCACCACCGGCGGCACCGGCCCGGCACCGCGCGACGTGACCCCCGAGGCAACGCTCGCAATCGCCGAGCGCGTGCTGCCGGGATTTGGCGAGGAGATGCGCCGCATCAGTCTCAATTTCGTGCCGACCGCGATCCTGTCGCGCCAGGTCGCGGTCACACGTGGCCGCGCGCTGATAGTCAATCTGCCGGGACAGCCGAAGGCGATCCGCGAGACGCTCGAGGGGGCGCGCCATGCCGACGGTTCCGTCAGACACGTCGGCATCTTTGCGGCGATTCCGTACTGCATCGATCTGTTGGGTGGTCCGTACATCGAAACCGAGGACAGCGTGATTCGGGCGTTTCGCCCGAAATCGGCGCTCCGACCCGCGCGCGCCTGACGGCATGTGCGCCGGCGGCGTCCTCCAGCAAGCAGGAGAACCCGAGGTGCCATGAGTGCCTACGCCGATCCGCACCGCACCCTGAACGACGCGCCGATGAGTGTGTTGCAGGTCACCGTGGTCTTCATCACGGTCTGCCTGAACGCGCTCGATGGCTTCGACGCGATGTCGATCAGCTATGCCTCGCCGGGAATTGCCCGGGAGTGGCATGTCACCAACGCCATGCTCGGCACCGTGATGTCGATGGAGTTGATCGGCATGGCGGCCGGCTCGGTATTGCTGGGCAGCCTCACCGATCGCATCGGCCGGCGCGCGATGATGCTCGGTTGCGTGTTGTTGATGGGACTCGGCATGTTGGGCGCCACCACCTCGCGCGATGTCATCGACCTGTCCTCCTGGCGCGTGATCACGGGCCTCGGCATCGGCGGGATGCTCGCCGCGATCACCGCAGCCGCGGCGGAATTCGCCAACGATCGGCAACGCAATTTCTGCGTGTCGATGATGTCGATCGGCTATCCGATCGGCTCGATCATCGGCGGTTCGATTGCGGCACGTCTGTTGCAAAACGGCGATTGGCGCAGCGTCTTCGAACTTGGCGGCTGGGCCACGCTGGTATTCGTCCCGATCATCTATTTTCTGGTGCCGGAATCCATTCAGTGGCTGGCGCGCAAGCAGCCGGCGGGCGCCCTGGACAAGATCAATCGGATTCTGTCCCGCATGGGACATGCGACGATCGCGGCGTTGCCGGCGGTGCCGCCGGAGTCCCCAGGCCGCTCGACCGCGAACATCTTTTCGCCCGGTCTCATCAAGCTCACGCTGGTCATTACCGCCGCCTATTTCCTGCACGTGACGACGTTCTACTTCGTCATCAAGTGGGTGCCGAAGATCGTCGTCAACATGGGCTTCGATCCCTCGCAGGCAGCGCAGGTGCTGGTCTGGTCCAGCGTCGGTGGCGCCCTCGGTGGCGCGGCGATCGGCTTTCTCAATCGCGCGGTACGCTTGAAGACGCTGACGCTCGGCACGCTGCTGGCATCGACGCTACTGGTGGTGTTGTTCGGCAATACCCCGGCGGACCTGTTCAAGTTGAAGCTGGTTTGCCTCGGTTGCGGTTTTTTCATCAATGGCGGGATCGTCGGCCTGTACGCGATGTTCGCCCAGGTGTTTCCGACGCATGCGCGCGCCTCGGGCACCGGCTTCGCGATCGGCTTTGGCCGCGGCGGCGCGGTACTCGCGCCAATCATTGCCGGCTTCCTGTTCGACGCCGGTCTCGGTCTGCCGGCCATCGCCACGATGATGGCGATCGGCTCGCTGCTTGGCGCCGGTGCGCTGCTGTGGTTGCGGCTTGGTGGCGATCACGCCGAGAACGCGAAGGCCACCGGCTGAGGCTTGTCATCGCCCGAGCGTGGCCGAAGATGCTACGCTTGCGCGCCGCGCCGTCATAACGAGAGCTGTCGTCAATCACTAGCTTGAAAGGGAGTCCCGCAACGATGAATGCCACTACCGATCCGCGCGACCTGCTCGACCGGACCTCGATGAGCACGCTGCAAATCATCGCCGTCGTGATCACCATCGGCCTGAATGGCCTCGACGGCTTCGATGTCATGTCGATCAGTTTCGCTTCGCCCGGCATCGCCGCGGAGTGGGGCATCGATCGCGCAGCCCTCGGGATCGTGATGTCGATGGAACTGATCGGCATGGCGCTCGGGTCGGTGCTGCTTGGCGGTGTCGCCGACAACATCGGCCGGCGCAAGACGATACTTGGTTGCCTGGTGGTGATGACCATTGGCATGTTCATGGCGACTACCGCCACCAGTCCGGTCAACCTGTCGATCTGGCGCGTGCTGACCGGACTCGGTATCGGCGGCATGCTGGCCGCGATCAATGCCAGCGCGGCCGAATTCTCCAATGGCCAGCGCCGCAATCTCAGCGTGTCGCTGATGGCCATTGGTTATCCGGTCGGCTCGGTGCTTGGCGGCCTCGTTGCGAAGGAACTGCTGAAGGACAGCGACTGGCGCTCGGTGTTCTATTTCGGTGCCGCGATCACGGCGGCGTTCATTCCGATCGTGTACCTGCTGGTACCGGAATCGGTCCATTGGCTCACGCGCAAGCAACCGCCGCGGGCGCTGGAACGGATCAATGCGACGCTGGTGCGCTTCGGCAAGCAGGCAGTGGCGGCGCTGCCGCCGACACCACCGGCGGAGCGCAAGGGCTCGCTCGTCGAGATATTCGCGCCGGGCATGCTGCGCATCACGGTGATCATGACGCTCGTCTACTTCCTGCACATCACGACCTTCTACTACATCATCAAGTGGGTGCCGAAGATCGTCGTCGACATGGGCTTCGATGCCTCCTCGGCGGCCGGCGTGCTGGTCTGGTTGAATGTCGGCGGTGCGACCGGCGGCGTGGTGCTCGGCCTGTTGACGCAACGATTCGGCTTGAAGGGCCTGACCATCGCGGTGATGGTCGCGTCGACCGTCGCCGTGACGGCATTTGGGTACACCCCGGCCGATCTCGATCGCCTGTCGTTGATTTGTGCCGTGTGCGGCTTCTTCGTCAATGGCGGCATCGTCGGTCTGTACGCGATGATGGCGCAGGTCTTCCCGACGCAGATGCGTGCCTCAGGTACCGGCTTCGCCATCGGTTGCGGTCGCGGTGGTTCGGTGCTGGCGCCGATCATCGCCGGCTTCCTGTTCACCGGCGGCCTGTCGCTGGTGAGCGTATCGATGATCATGTCGCTCGGCTCGATAGTCGCTGCGGCGGTCCTGTTGCTGCTGAAGTACCGGGAACCGGTGACGGCACGCGCCTGACCTTGTTCCGTCACGATGTCCTTTGATGCCGTATGCGCCGGGGCCGGGAGCTTGTCGCTCCGGCCCCGGCGGCTGCGGCCGCCTGCCGGTTCATGAGGTCGATGTCCGCAACCGGCGCCATCCGCGTCCATTACCGCCTCGCCTGTGCCGCAGCCGAAGCGCCGGCCCTGGCGCGACGCATCGCCTACGAGCAGACCGTCGAATTGCCGGAGGCGCTGGTCGATGATCCGAACGTGCTCGCGCAGGTGCTCGGCGTCGTCGAGGACGTGCGCGAGTTCGGCGATCACACCGAAGCTGTCATCCGCTATCACGGCGCGCTCGCCAACGGCCAGCTCTCGCAATTGCTGATCCTGCTGTTCGGCAATGTTTCCCTGTTTCCTGGCGTGCGTATCGTTGCTCTCGACCTGCCTGACGATCTGCTCGATCAATTCGAAGGACCGCGCTACGGTTGCGCCGGCCTGCGCGATCTGCTGGGCGTGTTCGATCGGCCATTGCTGGCAACGGCATTGAAGCCGCGCGGCCGAGCGGTCGCGGATCTCGCGGCGCTGGCCGGCGCGTTCGCGCGCGGCGGCGGCGACATCGTCAAAGACGATCAGAATCTCGCCGATGATGCCGCGGCCTTTGCCGCCCGGGTCCGCGCCACCGCGCGCGCGGTGGCCGACGCCAATGCCGCGACCGGTCGCAACTGCCTCTATTTCCCACATGTCTCGGCGCCCGATACGGAACTCGAAGCCCGGTTCGCGCTGATCGCGCGCCTCGGCCTCAAGGGCGTGCTGGCATGCCCGCTGATCCTCGGGCTGGAACGCACACGCCGTCTGGCGCGCGATTACGGCGTGCTGCTGATGGCGCACCCGGCGCTCGCTGGCGGTTTCACCAACGGCATTGCCGAGGGCATCGCACCTGAGATCCTGCTCGGTACCTTGTTCCGGCTCTGCGGCGCCGACATCTCGGTGTTCCCGAGCTATGGCGGCCGCTTTTCGTTCTCGCGCCAAACCTGCATGGCGTTGCGGGCGCGCCTGACCGAACCGCTCGGCCACATGCGCGCCAGCGTTCCCGCGCCGGCCGGGGGCATGCACTTCGACGATCTGCGGGATCTCTGCACGGCCTATGGTCCGGATACGGTGTTCCTGATCGGCGGTTCGCTGCTCGGCCACGATCCCGACCTCGAGCGGGGCACGCGCGCGTTTCTCGATCGGATCCGCGCGCTGTGCGGTGAGCGTCTCGACCTGCCGGCGACCGGCTTCGTCTCCGCTTGTGAGTTGCCGGGCACGCGCGCGGGGGTACAGACGCTGCTGCCATTTCGCGGCGACTATTCCTGGGGTGGGCGCAACAGCGCGGCGTACAAGACGAATGCCGAACTGCCGTTCGCCGGCGTGCGCCGTGTCGAACTGATCGGCACGCATGGCGAGCAGACGGCCTTCGATCTGCGCTATTTCGAACTCGAGCCGGGCGGCCATACCAGCCTGGAACGTCACGTGCACACCCATGTGATCATCGCCGTGCGGGGTGCCGGTGTGCTCCGCGCCAACGGCGGCGAGCAGCCGTTGCGGCCGTTCGACGTGGCCTACGTCGCACCGCTCGATGTACACCAGTTGCGCAACGACAGTGCCGAGCCGTTCGGCTTCTTCTGCATCGTCGATCACGAGCGCGATCGCCCGCGGGCACCATAGACACCGTGGCATGAACGGTGTAGATCCGGCGCTCATGCCGACAGGCATTCAGTCAACCGGCGAGGATGTGCGCATGAACGTTCGACGTGGTGGGTGGTGCCTGGCGTTGTGCGGTGCCCTGTTGCTGTGCGGCGCGGCGGCGGGACGGGCCCAGGAGACACCGGCTTTTCTGGCACAGAGCAAGGGCCAGATCGTTGGTCTGGCCTATGCGGGCCGCATGGTGCGCGACCTCGAACGCGCGATCGCGTTCTATCGGCTGCTCGGCTTCGATCCGGTGATCGAAGGCGTCGATTCGTCATGGCGGGCCGACCCGGTGATGAACCGGATCCATGGCACGCGCAACCTCACGTCGCGGATGGCGAAGTTCACGATCGAGAGCGCCGTTTCGGGCCAGCCGTTCACGCTGTACCTGCGCGAGTATCGCGGCATCACCCGCCGGGACACGACCGGCGGCAAGACGCCGTGGGAGCCGGGCGCGGTGCATCTCGCGGTCGCGGTGCCGGATCCGGTGGCGACCTGGGAGCGGTTGCGCGCCGCCGGCATGCTGTGGCCGCGGACCTGGGGCGGCGAACTGATCGTCCGTCCCGGCGAGACCAGGGGCAGCATCGCCTACCTGACCGACCCGGACGGCATGGACCTCGAACTGTTCGATCGCCGGCCGGCGTCACTGGCGACGACCGCGACTGCGCCGCGAACCGGAACCGTGCCGGCGTTCGATCATATCGGCATCGTCGTCGCCGACATCGACCTCGCGAAAGGCTTCTACGGTTCGCTGCTGGGCGAGCGCTTTCCGCCGACGTCCGACGAGTGGCTGAGCGGCGATTTTCTCGACAGCGCGACCGGCGGCCATGGCAATGTCCTGAGACTGCACAATGGCTCGTTCCCGGAGGCCGCCGACCCGGAACTGCGCCTGCGCTTCGAACTGGTCGAATATCTGAATCGGCGCAAGCCGGTCGCGCCGCGGGCCATCACCGACATCGGCATCAGCTACGTCGGCTTCGAGGTGCGGGATCTCGCTTCCTTGCTGGTGCGGCTGCAAGGCGCCGGGGCGGAAGTCGTATCGGATGGCATCGTCGACATGGCGGGCTACAAGGTGGTGCTGGTGCGCGATCTCGATACCGGCGCTTTCGTGCAGTTGTTCGAACGGCCAGTGCCGGCGGAGGAAGGAAAATGAAACGCGTGTTTGCCTTGCTGCTGTGTTCGACGATGTCGGCCGCTGTCCCGTCGCAGACGGTGACGAGTCCGCTGGCCGAAGAGATCGACCGCGCCGTGGCGCGCCTGGAGCCGAAGGTGGTCGCCTGGCGGCGTGACATCCATCAGCACCCGGAACTGGGCAACCGTGAGACCCGCACCGCCAAGTTGATCGCCGATCAGTTGCGCGCCCTCGGCCTCGAAGTGCGCACCGGCGTCGCGCACACCGGCGTCGTCGGCGTGCTGCGCGGCGGCATGCCGGGGCCGGTGGTCGCGCTTCGATCGGAACTGGACGGCCTGCCGGTCACCGAGCAGGTCGATGTGCCGTTCGCGTCGCGCGAGAAGGCGACCTACAACGGCCAGGAAGTCGGCGTGATGCACGCCTGCGGCCACGACAATCACATGGCGATGCTGCTCGGCGTTGCCGAACTGTTCGCCGGCATGAAGGATCGCCTGCCCGGCACGATAAAATTCGTCTTCCAACCGGCCGAGGAAGGACCGCCGGAGGGCGAGGAGGGTGGCGCGCCGCTGATGATCACGCAAGGCGTGCTGCGCGACCCGAAGCCGGACGCGATGTTCGCGCTGCATGTCTGGAGCAAGGGCAACGTCGGCCAGATCAGTTATCGCTCCGGCAGCATCATGGCGGCGGCCGATCGCTTCGTGATCACGATCCGCGGCCGGCAGACGCACGGCGCGCTGCCGTGGGGCGGCATCGATCCGATCGTCATCGGCGCGCAGGTCGTGCTCGGCATGCAGACCATCACCAGCCGGCAGGTCGATGTGACCAAGGCACCGTCGGTGATCACGGTCGGCCGCTTCGCCGGCGGCATTCGCAACAACATCGTTCCGGACGAGGTCGTGCTCGAAGGCACGATCCGCACCTTCGATGACGCCATGCAGGCGGATATCCATCAGCGCATCAAGCGCACCGTGGAATCGATCGCCGCGAGCGCTGGCGCGACCGCTGACCTTCGCATCGTGCCGATGTATCCGGTGACCGCGAACGATCCGCAGCTCACCGAGCGCATGCTGCCGACGCTGGAACGCGTCGCCGGCAAGGCGAATGTCGCCATCTCGACGCTGGTCACCGGCGCCGAGGACTTCTCGTTCTACCAGCGCGAAGTGCCGGGGCTGTACCTATTCCTCGGCAGCAATCCACCCGGCGTCGATCCCGAAACATCGCCAGCCAATCATTCCCCGTTGTACGCGGTCGATGAACGCGTGCTGCCGCTCGGTGTGCGTACGCTGGCGCACCTGGCCGCGGATTATTTGTTCGGCAAGTGAAACTGCCGCGGCGCGTTACAACAACTGCTCGCAGCTCCCGACACGAAACGTGAGGCAGGCGCGGGCCCAGGGAAAGCGACTCTTCACTCGTTCGAAGCGGGCACCCTGGTACTCGAATTCGGCGCGGCCTCGCAGACGAACGCCGGTACCAGGGCCGCGCTTGCCGGCAACTTCGCGGCTGCCGATGAGCATCGTCAGGTCGCTGCCGGAATTGATGTTGCGTTCGGTCTGCTGATAGTTGCCGACCGGAATCAGCAACGTCTCGTCGTCGCACGGATCGAGATAGCTATTCCAGGTCGCGACTACATGGGGCCCGTCGGGGCCGAGCGTGACGATCGTCGCGGTGCCTTCGTGTTTTGCGATTGCGTGAATCAGTGGGTCCATTGCTTTCCTCCCAAGGTTGAATCGTCCGCGCCAGCATGGCGCCATTCGCCTGGAAATGAAAGCGCCGAGTGTGGCTATCCAGATCGCCCCCCCTGCTCGGAAAGTGTCGAAACTACGCTCCTTGCGTGAGCTACCTCTGTTCGGCGATCGCGGCGGTCGTGATGTCGCAGGGATTCGGCGATCCAGCCAGTTCGATGATCACGGCGACGGTGACGGCGCGCCGCGCGTCAGCGGGCACCTGTTATTTGCGGGAATGCCTCGTGGGCTGGGCGTTGCGGCGCTAACCGTTCCGGCCACTCGGCAACATGCGCGCGAGCGTGTTGTCATGCCAGAAATAGTGGTGCGCCAGCGCAGCGGCGGCATGCAAACCGATCAGGAAATACCCGAGCGTGCCGATCGTTTCGTGGATCTCGCCGAGCGATTTGGCCAGGGCTTCGTCCGGGCCGATCAGCGCAGGAAGCTGCAAGCCGAAGAAGGGAATCGGCTTGTCTTCGCTGCTCAGCAGCAGCCAGCCCAACAAGGGCATTACGAACATGAACAGGTACAGGGCCAGATGCATCAATGCGGCGAAGCGCTGTTGCCAGATACCCAGCGGTGGTTCGATTCGGGGTATCGGGCCCAGCAGGCGCAATGCCAGACGCAACCAGAGCAGTGCAAACACGGTCAGCCCGAGCATGAAGTGCCATTGCTTCAGCGCTTCCCGCGGATCGCTGCCCTTGGGGTAGAACACCCGCAGTTCGATGCATGCATACACAGCGATCATCAGCAGCAGCATGCCCCAGTGCATCGCGATCGACAGTGAACCGTAACGTTGCTCGGTGTTTTTCCAGGTCATTGGGTTCCTCCTCCCCGAATATGGAGAAAGCAGGTCACTGGATACTATCGTAGTTTGCGTGCAGACCGGGGGCAAAACGGTGCTGTGCATGGATCGCGTTAGGGAAGCTGAAGAAGGCAGAGCTTCCGCGCGCCCTGGATGCGGCGGCGCTGCCCGTCCATAGGCTTCAGCCGCGGCCGGCGGCCGCGGCTATCTCTGCGGAGTATCCCGCGGAATCCCGATGGATCAGAACTTCATCCGCACCGAGATCCGACCATTGATCGGTGCGCCGCTCGAAATATTGTTGTTGTTATGAGCGTCGGAGAAATACTCCTGGTCGAACAAGTTCTCGATGTTGGCCTGCACCTGGAGGGTGTCGGTTGCATTGAAGAACAAGGCGGCGTCGATACGCGTGAAGCCTGGCAGCCGGGTCACGTTGGTGGCGTTGCGAATCGCCGCGAACTGACTCGACTGATGGACCAGGCCGACGCCGATGCCGAAGCTACGGTTGAAATCGTAGCGGTTCCACAGCGACATCTGGTGTTCCGGTACCTGGGCCAGTCGGACAAAGCCATTTCCACGCAGCTTCGCGTCCTGATACGAGTAGCCGCCACTGACTTGCCATGCGGCGGTCATGCGGCCAGTCAGACCCAGTTCGACACCCACGGTTCGGGTTTCACCGACGTTGATGGTCGTGGTTGGATTTGCCGGATCGGGGGTCGTCGCATTGGTGCGATCCAACCGGAACAGCGCCGCGGTCGCGGCGAGCCCCCGGCGGATGTCCCACTTGGCGCCAACTTCGTGGTTGGTGAATTTCTCGGGTGCGAGATTTTCCTGTACCGTGGACAGCGTCAGGAACTGGTCACCGGAACGGGGCAGGAATGACTGGCTGGAGCTTGCGTACAGGGAGACGGTGTCACGCGGCTGGTAGATCAGCCCGAACCGAGGGCTGACCTTTTCGTCGACGCGGGCGAAAGGTCGGTCAGGATTGGGCTGAAGGTCCGTACCCACGATATCGAAACGATCGAACCGCAGCCCGACGACCAGGTCCAGCCACGGCGCAATGGAAACCTGATCCTGCGCGGACGCCGAGGCCTTTTCGTTAATTGGTTCGACACGGGCGAGGTCCGCCCCAACGCAATCGATTCGTCATTCCAAACCTTCGAAACGGGTCGACATATGGGGCGTCCCCCGTTGCAAAAATAGGTGCCCCGAGTAAGGGCAAATCCGCGTATCCGCCCTTGGGCTGCTCGCGCCGGCACAGCGAGCAACCCGGCGAAAGAAGGACATGGAGCAAGAACATCTTCAAACGTCGACAGGAGAAACGACATGGATCGAATGCATCCGGGTTGCTGTTGGTGTTGTTCGTGCTGCAACTGCCGTGGCTCGCGACCGCGCGGAGCGAAGCGTCGCCGGAATTCACGATCGCCTACCAGACGTTCGCGGCAGCGCTGAAGACGAACGATCTGGACGCGACCCTCAACCGCTGTACCGAGGCGCAGGACATTGCCGTGCAACACCTTGGCGATGGCGACCGGCGGACCGCGGACCTCTCCTACGACTGTGGTGCCCTGTTCAACAAGGTCGGCCGCAAGCCTTCGGCGATTGCAATGCTGCAGCAGGCGACCGCACAGCAGGAGAAAGCCTATGGCCCGGAAGCGGTCGAGTTGATTCGTGTGCTGATGGCCTTTGGTGCGACCCGTATGACCGACTGGCCGGAGCGCGAGCAGGCGTTGCGCTGCAACTCGTGCCCGTGCTCAATCAATACCCTGTCAGCTCCGCATATCCCATGCCACGGACCGGGCGTCCCTGGTGTTGGCCGGAAATCATGACGGCACCTTCCCAGTAGCGGAGCGTGAGAGCCATCTCCTGATCCGGCAGCCGGGCCGTGACGGTGACGTCGATTCCCTGAGACGGCAGTTCGATGCGCCAGGCGATCGGATAGCGGCTGCCGGTGTTCGGGCTGCGCCAGTGCTCGGTCGGGGTGACGATGACCGCGCTGGCGCCGAGCGGTCGTGCGATGCCGGTGGGATCGACCAGCGTGCCGGCGCTCGCCGGGTCGATGCTGCCGTCGGCGCGCCGGATGCGGTACAGCATCAGCTCGCTGCCATCGTCGAGTTGCAGCGCGAACCAGTCCCAGCCGGTTTGCTCCGCGCCGAGCGCGCTGGTGCTCCATTCGCGATCGAGCCAACTGGTACCGGCGACCTCGAACTCCCCGCGCGGTGTCGTCAGTGTGCCTTGCGTGTCGAGCCGCGGCAGCGAGTAGTAGTACGACGCATTGCCCGGCACCGCGCTCTTGCGGGACAGGCCGGCCTCGCCCTGCAACACCGGCGGTTTGCGCGGTGTCGCGACGAGCTCCAGCGTGAATCCGCCTTCGCCGGCACGCAGATGCCAGGCGTCGTTCGCATCGCGTTCGATGCGCCAATCGTCGAGCCAGATCGCGATCGGCTCGGCCGTGCTGCCTGCGAGGTTCAATGCCTCGCGGCTGAAGCGCTCGAAGGCATCGTGGGAACGGGCGGAGAGATCGGTGATCGCGACATGGCCGAGCCAGACGCGATTGGTGCGCCATGCGGAGGTCGAGGCGGGCACTTCCGGGGAGAGCGCGTAGCGGAACAGCGTCAACTGATAACCGAACTCGCTGCCATCGTTTGCACGCAGGTTGCCGGTGACATACCACCATTCGGTACGGAACTCCGGATGCGCGCCGTGATCGGCGGGGAAGCTGAAGCGCCGCGGCGCGAGGGCACGGGCGAAGCCGGGATCGTCGGCGTTTGCGCCGAGGACCGCGGTTAGGGCAAAGGGTGGCTCGACTCCGGTCGATGGGCCGGGATCCGCGCCGCAACCTGCGAGCAGCAGCACGGCGAGCAGCGATGCAAGACCGCGCACCGGATCATTCCTCCCGCAGCGCGGCTGCCGGCGGCTGCGCTGCGAGCCGCCACGCCGGATAACAGCCGGCGAGCAACGCCGCGCCGAGCGCGAGCAGGAGCCCGTGGCCGAGCATCGGCCACGGAATGGTGATCGCCATCGTCCAGCCGAAGGCGCGCACGTTGACGACATCGATCAGCACGATCGCGATCAGCCCACCGAGCGGCAGCGCACAGAGCCCCGCGAGCAGACCGAGCAGCCCGGTTTCCAGCATCAACTGCCACCACAGCGCGGCGCGGGTCTGGCCGAGCGCGCGTTGCGTCGCAAACTCGCGGGTGCGTTCGAGTGCGAGCGCGAGCAGTCCAGCGAAGACCCCGATCGCCGCGATCACGGTCGCGACATCGCGCAACACGCCGGCGATCAGGAACGTGCGATCGAATACCTGCAGCGACGCGTCGCGGATCGCCTGCTGCGGCCGCAGGTGCAGCAGGCCGGTCGCCGGCAACAGCGCTTCGATGGCGCGCTGGACTGCACGTAGATCCGCACTGGCGGAGAGATAGATACCGGCACTCGAAGTCGCGATCGGTCCGAACGCGTTCTCCAGCAGCGCGCGGTCGATCGCGAGCGTGCCGCGACCGTTGCCATAGTCGCGATAGATCCCGGCGATCTCGACCGACAGCGTGCCGGCACGCGCCGGCAGATTGATCCGATCGCCCACCGCGAGCCGACGCTTGCGCGCGAATGGCTCGCTGGCGAGCGCGATCGGTTCTCGTTGCCAGCGGCGCCAGATCGCATCGCGATCGCCGGCCAGCAACTGGAAGCCGTCGAAGGCACGGCGATTCAACTCGTAGCCGGTCAGCTTCAAGACGTCGCCCGGCGGAGTCAGCGTCAGCGTGCGCACGGTCGTGATGCCGGCAACTCCGTCGACGCTCGCCAGCGCGGTGAGCAGCGCATCATCCAGCGCGCCGCCGCTGGCGTAATCATCCGAGCCGGGCGCGGACAGATAGAGATCGGCGCGCAGCATCTGCCCGAGCCAGGCGTCGACCGCATGTCGAAAGCTCTCGACCATCGTGCCGATGCCGAGACCGCTCGCGACCGCGAGCGCCAGCGCCGCGGCGGCAACGCCGGTGCGACTCAGATTGCGGCGCGCCGCGCGGGTCGCCTGAAAACCAGCGTGGCCACACAGCGCGCCGAGCGGTGCCTGCAGCACGCCGAGCGCGGTGTGCACCAGCGGCGGCACCAGCAACGCGCCACCGAGCAACAGCAGAAACAAGGCGGCGAGGCCGAGCTGCATGCTGGTGCTCGGCAACCAGAGCGTGGCACTGCCAATCGCGATCAGCAGGGCACCGAACATGGCGACCCGGCGTATCACCTTGGCTGCGGTACGCTCGCCGGCGATCCGGCTCGCGAGCTGGCGTGGACTGGCGCGCGCCGCTTCGACGATCGCCGGCACGGCCGCGAGCACGGTGCCACCGATGCCGAGCAGCGCCGCGCCGAGCAGCACCGGTACCGACAGCTGCAGCTCCGCGACTTGCAGGTGAAAGTACAGATCGTTGATCGTTTGCAGTGCCAGCCGCAGCAGCCGGCGTGCCAGCACGAGGCCGAGCGCGAGGCCGAGCGCGGTGCCGCCGCTGCCGAACAACAGTGCTTCGAACAGCACGACCCGTGCGAGCTGCGCGCGGGTCACGCCGAGCGTGCGCAGCCGGCCGAACAGTTCGCGGCGCTGCCGCACCAGAAACGACTGTGCGTTGTAGACCAGAAACAGACCGACCAGCAGCGCGAGCAAGCCGAGCGCGCCGAGGTTGGCGTGAAACGCTTCGGTCAGGCGGCCGAGCGTGGCGCGCAGGGTACCGGCGGCGACTAACCAGTGATTGGCCGGCAGCAGCGCACGGATCCGTCGTTCGATCTCGGCGGAGTCGTCCGCGCCGGTATCGAGCAGCAGATCGATCCGCGACAGGTGGCCAGCCAATCCGAACGCTTCCTGCGCGGTCGCGAGATCGACGACCAGCAGTTCATCGGGTAGCGTGTCCGCCGCGATCGCGACGAGTTCCAGCGCGATGGTCCCTCCGCTGAAACCGAGCATCAGGCGATCGCCCGGCGCGACCCCGAGCATGGTTGCGGTAGCTGCGTTCGCGTACGCGCCCTGGCGTGTCAGGAATGCGAGATTGGCCGGCATCGCGCCCGCGAGCGCATGGCCGCGCGCCGCGAACGGATCGATGCCGAGGACGGTGAGTGTGCGCGCGGCGTCGCCGAGCGTCGTGACCGTGCGTTCGATGATCGGCGTGCTCCGCGGCGCGACGCCAGCGCGGCGCAAGCGTGCGAGCAGCTGTTCGTCGACGCCGGGCGGTGCGGCGATGATCTGATGGGTCGCGCCGCCCGCGAGCGCCGCAGTCGCGGCATCGAAGGCATGGCTGACGCTGGCACGGGTCGTCTGGATCGCGACCACTGCGGCGACCCCGAGCGCGATGCCGAGCACGCCGAGGCCGAGCTGCCACGGATGCCGCCAGAGGTGACGTGCGCTAGCGAGATACGGCAGCGATGCGTCCATCGCGGATCTGCAGTTCGCGATCGGCCCGACCGATCACCTCATGGCTGTGGGTCGCCATCACCAGCGTGACGCCGGCGTCGCGCACCAGGTCGTCGAGCAGCGTGATCACCTGACGACCGGTCTCGAGATCGAGATTGCCGGTCGGTTCATCGGCGAGCACGACGTCCGGTTGGTGCACCAGCGCCCGCGCGATCGCGACGCGCTGCCGCTCGCCGCCGGACAATTCCTCCGGAAACGCCGCGTGCCGATCGGCGAGTCCGAGCCGTTCGAGCAGCGCCGCGATGCGCCGTGCGCCGAGCGGATCGGCGCCGCCGCGGACGACACCATTCAATTGCAACGGCAGCAGCACGTTCTCGGCGACGGTCAGCGTCGGCAACAGATTGAACGACTGGAAGATGAAACCGATGTGCCGGCGGCGGAACAGCGTCAGCGCCGGCTCGCGCAGCGTGCCGAGATCGGTGCCGGCGATCCGGACCGTGCCGGCATCCGGTGGATCGATGCCGGCGATGATGTTCAGCAGCGTCGATTTGCCGGAACCGCTGCGACCGAACAGCACCGCGAACGTGCCGGTTGCGATCTCGAGATCGAGTTGGCGCAGCACCGGCGGCGCCACCGCGCCGTTGCGATAGCTCTTGCTGACCCGGTGCAGCGCGATCGCGGCGGTCATCACGCCAGCCAGGCGCGATACAGCAGTCGCAGTGCGATCGCCGTGGTGAGGATCTTGAATGCGTTGCGGAACAGCCGCTCCGACATCCGGTTCAGCAGATGATGGCCCAGCCAGGTGCCGGGCACGGCGGCGATCCAGCAGGCGAGGATCAACGGCAACCAGGGACGGAAGTCGAAACCCCAGGTGGTGAAACCGGCGACCTTGATCAACTGCATCGCCAGCATGCTGCCGGCGATGGTCGCGGCGAGCTGCTGCCGCGTCAGTGAAGCGCGGGCAACCACCGGTTGCAGCAGCGCGCCGACCGTGAACAACGTCGAAATCAGACTGTGCAGGATCCCCAGCACGAAGTACGGTTGCGGCAGCTTGATGCGCCATTCGCGTTGCGGCATCCAGGTCGCGAATAGCAGCACCGCGGCGATGCCGGTGCTGATCCACCGCTCCGGCAGATCCACATAGATGCGCGCGCCGAGCAGCGTGCCAAACACACAACCAAATGCGAACGGCCCGACGATATCCCACGCCAGATCGCGCCAGAACAACCCGGTGCGTGAGGTCAGCGCGCCGATCATCAACGCCGCCTGCATCGGCACCAGCGCCTCGGCCGGCAGCACCGCCGCGTTCACCGACAGCAGCAGCAAACCGCCGCCGAACGCGAATGCCGCGCTGACACCGGCGGCGACGAGGCTGGCGAGGATCAGCGTGAGCGCGAGCGGTTCGGTCAGGGACATCGCGACTACGGCGGTGGGAATGGGTCGAACGATGCGGCCATGCAGGAACTATAACGAAAACGATCGAGCCAGGGGCAATGGGGCACGTCCAATGAAATGGGGCAGGTGCAGCGCAATACCTGCGGGCATGTTGCGCCTGCCCCGTGGCCTAACGCGGCCGGCTACTCGTGCCGCAGCGCTTCGATCGGATCGAGCAATGCCGCCTTGCGCGCGGGCAGGAAGCCGAAGGCGATGCCGATGCCGGCGGAGAAGACGATGCTGCCGGCGATCACCGTGGCGTCGATGAAGACCGGCCAGTCGCCGAGCCGGGAGAAGGCCCAGGTCGCGAGCAGCGCCAGCAGGATGCCGACCGTGCCGCCCAGTACGCAGAGCACGATCGCCTCGACCAGGAACTGCTGCATGATTTGGCCGGGGGTCGCGCCGATGGCGACGCGCAGGCCGATCTCGCGGGTGCGTTCGGTGACCGAGACCAGCATGATGTTCATGATGCCGATGCCGCCGACCACCAGCGACACCGAGGCCACTGCGGACAGCATCACGTTGAAGATTCGCTGCGTCTCGGCGCGGGCCTCTATGAACTGCGACAGATTGCCGATGCCGAAATTGTCGTCCTCATCGGGGCGCAGCCGTTGCCGCTTGCGCAGCACCTGGCGAATATCCTCCTGCACCTGCTCCATCGCCTCGGACGTGGTCACCGACACCATGATGGTGTGCACCTGATTCGGCAGCGAGTAGGTGCGGCCGACGATCTTCGAGCGCACCGTGGTGATGGGCATGATCATCGTGTCGTCCTGGTCGTCACCGCGCATGTCCTGGCCCTTCTCGGCAAGGACTCCGATGATGGTGACCGGCAAGCGGTTGACCCGCACCACCTGGCCGACCGGATCGGACAGGCCGAACAGCTCGTTCGCGACCGTGGTGCCGATCAGCGCGACCTTCTCCGACAACTGCACTTCGGCCGGCGTGAACATGCGGCCCGATTCGAGCGCCCAACCGCGCACGCGCAGGTAATCGTGATCGACGCCCAGCACCTGGGTGTTCCAGTTTTCGGCACCGAAGATGATTTGCGCGCGGCCGAACATCGAGCCCGCCGCGGCGGCGACATCAGGCACTGCCTTGATCGCGTTGGCATCGGCTTCGGTCAGGTAATTGACCTGGCCGGCCCCGGTACGGACCGCAGCCGAGCCGCGCGACTGGCTGCGGATCATCAGGATGTTGGTGCCGAGCGCGTCGATCTGTTCCGCGACCCGACGCTCGGCGCCATTGCCGAGCGCCACCATCGTGATCACCGCGGCGACGCCGATGATGATGCCGAGCATCGTCAGGAAGCTGCGCAGCTTGTTCGCGCGCAGCGCATCCAGGGCGATACGGATGTTGACCAGCAGGTTCATGGGGAACGGTGCGCGATCATGCCGAGTGCGCCGGGTTGGAAACGGGAGCGGCCGGTTGGGCGGCCACCCCCAGAGCTGCCTGAGCGGTTGCGAGTGCGTCGCGCGCCGACACCGGTCGCTGGCGTCGGTCCTCCTGGATCCGCCCGTCACGGAAGAACAGAGTTCGCTCCGCGTGTGCCGCAATGTCCGCCTCATGGGTCACCAGCAGGATGGTGATGCCCTGTTGGCTCAGGTCTTCGAAGATGCTCATGATTTCCAGGCTGGTACGGCTGTCGAGCGCGCCGGTCGGTTCGTCGGCGAGCAGGATCTTCGGCTCGTTGACCAGGGCCCGCGCGATCGCCACGCGCTGCTGCTGACCGCCGGAAAGCTGCGACGGATGATGCGAGGCGCGCTCGGCCAGGCCGACCGCCCGCAAGCGCTCCATGGCGATGGCGCGATGCTTCGCCCGCGGCGTCGGGCTGTACAGCAGCGGCAGCATCACGTTCTCGATCGCGCTGGTGCGGGCCAACAGATTGAACTGCTGGAACACGAATCCGAGATAACGGTTGCGCAGTGCGGCCAGCGCCGCAGCATCGAGTTGATCGGTGGCCTGGCCGTCGATCAGCACCGTGCCCGAGGTCGGCGTGTCGAGGCAGCCGATTTGATTGAGGAAGGTCGATTTGCCGGAGCCGGAGGGACCCATCACGGCGACGAATTCGCCGCGCTCGATGGTGAGATTGACACGATTCAGCGCGGTCAGCGTCTCGCCGCCCATGCGGTACTGCCGGGTCAGATCGCGGACCTCGATGATACTCATGCGCGATCCCGCTCCGCGCGCACGACGACCTGGTCGCCGTCCTTCAGCTCGCCGTCGACCAGATGCGTGAATTCATTGTCGC
>JADLEV010000041.1 GCA_020845935.1 Gammaproteobacteria bacterium | reverse complement strand
GTGATGCCGCTCTATCACCCCATCCACGTCGCCGAGCAGGCGGTGATCGTCGATCAACTCTCCGGAGGACGCTTCGATCTCGGCCTCGGCATCGGCAACTTCCAGGAGGAGTTCGAGAACTTCGGCATCTCGCGCAAGGAGCGCGCCTCGCGGATGGAGGAAAGTCTCGAGGTCATCACCGGCCTCTGGTCGCAGGAAAACTTCTCGTTCTCGGGCAAACATTTCAACCTCAAGAACTTCACGATGAATCCACGCCCGGTCCAGGCCAAGGCGCCAATCTGGCTCGCCGGAAACGCCCCGCGCGCGCTCGACCGGGCCGCCCGGCTCGGCTATCACCTCGCCGGCTCGGGCACCGGGTTCGATCTGTATGAACAGAAGCTGCGCGAGTACGGGCGCGATCCGAAGGACTACAACAAGGCGATGCTGATGTGCGTCGTGCTCGCCGAGCAGCGCGAGGAAGCATGGCGCCGCGCGGCCGCGCCGATGATCAACTTCCTCACCTACTACAAGCAGGAATTCGATCGTCACCCCGACTTCGAGTGGTTCCGCAAACAACCGGGCGGCTACTTCGGTGTGGATCCCTTGCCGGATCCGGCCGACATCGAAAGCATCAAGCGCCTGCACTTCCTCGGCTCACCGTTCATCGTCGGCACGCCCGAGGATGCCATCGAACCGTTCCAGCGCATCGCGGCAATGGGCGTGACGCATCCGGTGATCTGCCAGCAGTTCGGCGGCATGGACCCCGCCTACAGCGAGGACACCCTCCGCCTGTTCGCCAAACACCTCATTCCCGCGTTTCCGTGAGTCTCGATGGGCGCCAAGGTTGAAATGTTCGCCTTGCGCGGTTTGCCACGGGTCGCACCGGGCGATGATCTCGCCGAGCTGTTGGCGCAAGGCTTCGCCGCCAGCGAACTTCAACCGCGCGATGGCGATGTCGTCGTCGTCGCGCAGAAGATCGTTTCCAAGGCCGAAGGACGGCTGATCGATCTCGGTACGGTGAATCCTTCGCCGCGGGCCGAGCGGATCGCGCGCGAGGTGGAGAAGGATCCCCGCTTGGTGGAACTGATCCTGCGGGAGTCGGTACGCATCGTTCGTCAGCGCAAGGACGTTCTGATCGTCGAACATCGGTTGGGCCTGGTCATGGCCAACGCCGGCATCGATCAGTCCAATGTCGAGACCACTCACTCCGCCGAACCGGCGCTGCTCTTGCCGGAAGATCCCGATGCGAGCGCCAGCCGATTGCGGGCACAACTGTCGCAACGTCATGGCGTGGACCTGGCGGTCATCATCAACGACAGCTTCGGCCGGCCGTGGCGGCGCGGCACGGTTGGCGTTGCCATCGGCTGCGCCGGATTGCCGGCGCTGCGCGACCTGCGCGGCCAGCCCGATCTGTTCGGCCGCACGCTGCGCGTCACCGAGGTCGGGCTGGCCGATGAACTCGCCGCCGCGGCGTCGCTGCTGATGGGCCAGGCCGCCGAAGCGCAGCCGGTGGTCCTCATTCGCGGGCTGACGTTGACCGGCCCGTCGCTGAACGCGCGCTCACTGATCCGATCGCAACAGGAGGATCTGTTCCGATGAGTGGTCATGTGCTGGCGCTGTCGGGTGGTGTCGGCGGCGCCAAGCTCGCGTTCGGTCTGGCGCGCGTGCTCGATGCCGGGCAACTGACGATCATCGCCAATACCGGTGATGACTTTCGCCATCTCGGTCTCGCCATCTCGCCGGACCTCGATACGTTGATGTACACGCTCGCGGGCCTGGCCGATCCGATCCGTGGCTGGGGCCGCCACGAAGAGACCTGGAATTGCCTGGAGGCGCTGCGACAACTCGGCGGCGACACCTGGTTTCGGCTCGG
Organism: Gammaproteobacteria bacterium; assembly: GCA_020845935.1. Classification (GTDB taxonomy): domain Bacteria; phylum Pseudomonadota; class Gammaproteobacteria; genus JADLEV01. Next base: position 24,570 of record JADLEV010000041.1, on the reverse strand, counting down.
CGATCGCGACCTCGCGCTGCACCTCGAACGCAGCCATCGTCTGGCGGCCGGCGAGTCGCTGTCCGCCGTCACCGATGGCTTAAGGCGGCGGCTCGGCATCACGGCGGAAATCGCACCGATGACCGATGACCCGGTCCGGACCAAAGTGCGTACCGATCAAGCCTGGCTCGACTTTCAGGATTACTTCGTCCGCCGCCGCTGCGAGCCCGTGGTTCGCGAGATTGCTTACGAAGGGGCAACGACTGCCCGCCCTTCCGCCGCGCTGCAACGGGGACTCACCGGCCACACCTTGCGCGCGATTGTCCTCTGTCCTTCCAACCCGCTGCTCAGTATCGAACCAATCCTGTCCCTGCCCGGGGTGCGAAGCATGCTCGCGGCCCGCACCGTCCCCGTGCTCGCGGTCTCGCCGCTGATCGGCGGACAGGCGGTGAAGGGTCCGACCGCGAAAATTCTGCGCGAACTGGGCCTGGCGGTGAGCAATGCCACCATCGCGGAACGATATGCCGGATTGATCGATGCGCTGATCGTCGATGAGGCCGATGCGGATTTCTCCGCGCCCGCCGGGATGCAACTGCTGACCGCGCCGATCCTGATGAACTGCGCTGCGGATCGCGTGCATTTGGCGGCCACCCTGCTCGCGGCGGCGGATCGCTTGAGGTAGCGACGATGCCGGGGATATGGGCGGTCGTTCCGGTCAAGGCCTTCGATCTCGCGAAGCAGCGGCTGAGTGGTGTGCTCTCCCCGGCCCGGCGTCTCGAACTGGCGCGGCTGATGTTGCTGGATGTGCTCGACGCGCTGGCGCGGGTCGAGCATCTCGCCGGCCTGGCGGTCGTCACGCGCGATGCCGATGCGGCAGGTCTTGCCCGCGCTTTCGGCGCCGACGTCTTCATCGAGGAAACCGATGCCGGATTGACCGCCGCGGTCATCGGCGCAGCCACGCGGCTGACGCAACGCGACTGCTCCGGCATGCTGGTCCTGCCGAGCGATGTGCCGGGCGTATCGGCAGCCGAGGTCGAATGCCTGCTCGCCAGACATCGCAAGGGCCACGGCTTCACCGTCGTCCCGGCCCACGATGGCCGCGGCACCAACGCCATCGTGATGACGCTGCCGCATACCGTCGAACTCGCCTATGGCGACGACAGTTGCCGGCGTCATCTGCTGCATGCGCGCGCAGCCGGCGTCGAACCGCTGGTCGTTTCGCTGCCTGGTATCGCACGGGACCTGGATGTGCCAACCGACGTTGCCGCCTTTCTGCGGCGTCCCTCATCGACGCGTACCTGGCGGTCGCTCGCCGGGCAAGCGACCGCCCTGTTCCGCGAACGCAAGAAATCCGCATGAAGCCTGCCCATCCTGGGAACGCCGTGGCTGACTCCGACATCGCATCGATCCTCGATCGCGCCCGGCACGGCCTCCGTCCGAGCCCCAGCGAAGCCGAGCGACTCGCGGATTGCGATGACCTGCCAGCCTTGATGGCTGCTGCGGCGGCGATCCGCGATGAGGCGTTTGGCGATGCGATCACCTACTCGCGCAAGGTGTTCGTGCCGCTGACGCAGCTGTGTCGCGATCGCTGCCACTACTGCACCTTCGCCCAACCCCCACGCCGGGGCGTATCGCCGTTCCTCGATGCCGATGCCGTGCTGGCGATTGCCGAAGCCGGGCGACGCGCCGGCTGCAAGGAAGTGCTGTTCACGCTGGGCGATCAACCCGAGGCGCGCTATCCGAGCGCGCGCGAGGCGCTCGTTGCACTGGGTCATGCCACGACGCTCGATTACGTCGGCGCGATGGCCAGGCTCGTGCTGGAGCGCACCGGCCTGCTGCCACACCTTAATCCCGGCATCATCACGCGCGAGAGCGCCGAACGGCTGCGTCCGGTGTCGCTGTCGATGGGACTGATGCTGGAAAGTTCGGCCGAGCGACTGACACGGCGCGGAGGCCCGCATCATGGCTGTCCCGACAAGCATCCCGAGGTTCGACTCGCCGCGATCGCGGCGGCGGGCGAAGCCAACATCCCCTTCACTTCCGGGATCCTGATCGGCATCGGTGAAATCCGCCGTGAGCGCATCGCGTCGCTGCTCGCGCTGCGCGATCTGCATGAGCGCTACGGCCATCTTCAGGAGATCATCATCCAGAACTTTCGCGCCAAGCTCGGCACGCGCATGCGCGGCGCGCCCGAGCCGTCGGCCGAGGATCATCTGTGGACGATCGCCGTGGCGCGGATCCTTTTCGGGGCCGAAACGAGCATTCAGGCGCCGGCCAATCTCAGCCCGGCGAGCAAGGCGCAATTGGTCGCGGCCGGTATCGACGACTGGGGTGGCATCTCGCCGGTCACGCCGGATCACGTCAACCCCGAAGCGCCCTGGCCACACCTCGACGCGCTCGCACAAGAGATGGCAACGGCTGGCAAGGTGCTGGTCGAACGCTTGGCCGCTCATCCACGCTATCTGCGCGCGGCCGCTCGGTGGCTGTCCCCAACCATTGGCGCGCGAACGTTGCGGCTGATGGACAGCGAGGGTTACGCGCGCTCCGATCTCTGGACACCCGGCAGCCTGACGCCGCCACAACCCGAGCGGAATCAAACTTTCACCCGACGCGACAGTCCTGCCCGCACGCTCATCGAGCGCGCCCTGGACGATGCGTGCAACGGGCGCGAGCTGGCCGAGCACGAAATCGTCGCGCTGTTTCGCGCGCGGGATGCCGACTTCTGGCGCGTCTGCCAGGCCGCCGATGCGCTGCGCCAGGCGCGCCACGGTGCGACGGTCGGCTACGTCGTCAATCGCAACATCACCTACACCAACGTCTGTTCCTTCAAGTGCCAGTTCTGCGCGTTCAGCAAAGGCAAGCTGAGCGAGAATCTGCGCGGGCGACCCTACGAGTTCGATCTGCCGGAGATCGCCCGGCGCGCAGCCGAAGCCTGGGTACGGGGCGCCACCGAAGTCTGCATCCAGGGCGGCATCCAGCCGTCGTACAGCGGCCGGCACTATCTCGACATCGTCGCGGCGGTGAAAGCTGCGGCGCCCTCGCTTCACATTCACGCTTTCTCACCGCTCGAGATCCGCCAAGGCGCGGTGAGCCTCGGTGTACCGGTGCGCGAGTTTCTGCAGGACCTGAAAGCCGCCGGACTCGGCAGCCTGCCCGGCACGGCCGCCGAGATCCTCGACGACGAGGTACGTCGCGTGATCTGTCCCGACAAACTCTCGACCAATGAATGGCTCGAGGTCGTCGCGGCCGCGCACGAGATCGGTCTGCGCTCGACCGCCACGATCCTGTTCGGTCATGTCGAGCAGCCGCTGCATTGGGCGCGGCATCTGCTGCATCTGCGTCGCTTGCAGGCACGGACCGGCGGCTTCACCGAGTTCGTCCCGTTGCCGTTCGTCGCCGAGCAGACGCCGTTGTATCTGAAGGGACGATCACGCGGCGGACCGACGCTGCGTGAAACCGTCTTGATGCACGCGGTCGCACGTCTCGTGCTGCAGCCACTGCTCGACAACATCCAGGCATCCTGGGTCAAGCTGGGACCGGAAGGCATGAAGCTCTGCCTCGAAGCCGGCGCCAATGACTACGGCGGCACGCTGATGGATGAACGGATCTCCCGCGCGGCCGGCGCCAGCCACGGTGAAGCGATGACGCGGCGCGAAATCGAGTCGGCGATCCGGTCGCTCGGCCGCATCCCGCGCCAGCGCGGCACGCTGTATGACGCCGTGTCCGACGAACGCCGGGCGCAGGCGCGACGTCATGGCGATTCGAATGCGCGCATCCAGCCGACGGTCATCGACATTTCCTCGCCATGGCACCGCGCAACGGGACATTCATGAACACGCCCTACCGTAACCGCTATCAGGCGATGATGAACGACGTGGTGGCCGCCGGAGCGTGCAGTGCCTGCGGCGCCTGCGTCACGGTCTGTCCGCATAACGTCATCGTGTACGACGCCGGCCAGCCGCGACGACGCAATGCCAAGACCGGGACACCGTTCGACGCCTGCGAGGTCAGTGAGGGGGTCGGCTGCGATCTTTGCGCCGCGGTCTGTCCACGGCTCTGGCCGCGCGAGACGCATTTGCGCGATGTCGTCTTCGCTGACGACCGGCCGTACGAAGGCATCTTCGGCATCTACCGCCACATCTTCGTCGCGCGGGCACGCCAACCGGAAGCGGGCGCGCAGGACGGCGGCGTGGTCACGGCGTTGCTGGCCTGGGCGCGGCAAGCCGATCGGATCGATGGTGCCGTCGTTGCCGCCGTGGGAGACGGCGATCGACCCTGCTTACCGACACCGAAGGTCGCAACGACCGTCGCCGAGATCAAGGCCAGCGCCGGAAGTTGGTATACCTACTGTCCCAACCCGCTGGCACTGGCCGCGGTCAGAAAGCGCAAACTCGAACGCGTCGCCTTCGTCGGCGTGCCCTGTCAGATCACGCCACTGCGAAAGATGGAATTTATCGATCCGGGGGTGCTGATTTCAGCGAAGAAGGTACCCGAGGTCGTGTCCCGCCATCGCGGCTTCCTGCGCGGCCAGCCGGGGCGCGTTGCCTTCTCGGTCGGTCTGTTCTGCACCGAGGTGTTCACGCCCGAACTCATGACCGAGCGGATCGAACGGCAACTCGGCATCCCACTCGCCGAGATCACCAAGGTCAATGTCAAGGGAGAGATCCGCATCTCCTGCGATTCCGGAGCAATGGCACGAATTCCGCTGGACGAGGCGATGCAGGGCTATCAGCGTCCCGAGTGCCGGCACTGCGGCGACTTCTCCGCTGAATTGGCGGACTTCAGTTGCGGCGGGGTCGGCACCGACGGTGCCACCATCGTCGTGCTCCGCACCCACAAGGCGGTCGAACTCTGGCGCGATTTCGAAGCGAGCGGTGCTGTCGAGACCTGGCCGATCGCCGAACACAGGAAAGCCTGGAACATCCTGCTGCGCCTCGCCCGACAGCAGCGGGGCCGCGTCCCACTCAGTCCGGCGGCAGCGACGCTGCCGCAATACGCGGCGCATGCCGAGACCGAAGCCGCCATGCAAATCCTGATCGCGGCTGGAAAGACCATCGCGGAGATCGAAGCGAGCATGGCCGCGGCCTGTGGCGACGAGCCGCTGGCCCGCCAAAGATCGTTCAGGACGGGCACGGCGATTCCGAACGATCCGGGCGACCCCGCTGCCGGTGAAAAGCGCCTGCTGCCACCTCCACCGCCGGTTGATCTGGGCGGTGGGACACCCTGAAAAAGAAAAGGCCGGGCAATGCCCGGCCTTTTCCATCACAACCTGCTTGCGCTCAGGCCGCCTTGCGGCGGCCGATGGTCACGAGACCGACGATGGCCGAGGCGAGCATCCATACCGCCGGCGGGACCGGCACGGGCGCGATGTTGGCCTCCACGTTCGCCCACTCCTTGGCGATGATCGCGCCGCCGCCGCCACCGAAAGCCGCCAGTGTGTTGGTGACCGACAGCACGGCCGAAGTCAACGGGCTGGTAAAGCTGACGCTCGTGTCCGCATCCCAACTGCCACTGCCACCCAGGAACGCGCGAGAAATCGGCTCGATCGCCGAACCGTTGATGATGACGGATGCGACGGCAAACGAAATGCCACCACCCGAACTCGAACCGCTACCACCCTCCGAATAGGTGATTTTCGTGATCTTGTAGCCGTCCGGTGCATTGATGGTGAGCACCATCGTATCGGTGGCCTGCGTGAATAGACCGAAGCTTGTTGACGCTTCGAAAGCATTGATCCCGAAATTGATCGTGTTGCCCGAGGGCGTCGTGGTCGCGGGATCGAACAGCGCCGCGAGTCCATCCGCATCGTCGATGTTGGTAAACGAGACCGTCGCCGCACTGGCTGCGCCAGTCATTCCGAGGAGCGCCGCGCCGAACGCGAGTCGCCCCAGTGTGTTCGTGTTTTTCATAAAACTGCCCCTCTCTGAATCGCCAAGTGGTTACGATGTCTGCTTGGCTCCGTGACCAAGCCTCGGCCGTTTTTGTAAGCCTTACATCTGACAAAACCACGAAATATGGCCTTGTGACCGCATTATCAACTCAATCACGGATCGCAGGCACCTCGAATTAATTAGATCCGTTCAAAATTACCGAAAATAATCGTGTCCGGTGAGCCCTCGTCGCTCATGTCTGCCGCGGACGAGCCGTTACCAACTGATCCATCTCGCCGAACGGCAACTCACCCGTGCCGGTCGTCCTTGTCGCCATACGCACCCGATCGCCGAAGCGCAGGTACTCCGTTCGCGGTGAGCCATGCACGATCATTTCTATCGCGCGCCGTTCGGAAATACAGCTCGATCCGACCACGGCATACGCCGCATTCGTTACGGTGCCTGAGCCGATGACCGTGCCCGCGGCGAGATCGCGTGTCGCCGCGGCATGCGCGATGAGTTCATGAAAACCGAAGCTCATCTCCCGGCCATTGGCATGACCAAACCGATGGCCGTTCCATGTGATCTCGAGGTCGAGGCAGACGCGGCCGTCGCGCCAGGACGCTCCCAGCCAATCGGGCGTCACGGCGAACGGCGCCATCGAGCAGGCCGGCTTGGCCTGAATCCAGCCGAAACCGGTCTTCATCTCCGGCAGCGCCAGCGAACGCAGCGACCAGTCGTTGACCTGCACGATCAACCGCACGTGGCCGAGCGCATCGGCGGCGGCGACCCCCATCGGCACCGCGTCGACGATCACCCCGAATTCGCCCTCGAAATCAATGCCGTCGGCCTCCGAGCGGAACGGCACCGGATCGGTCGGACCAAAGAAACAATCGGACATGCCCTGGTACATCAGCGGCCGATCACGCGGCAGCGGCTCGGTACCGAAGGCGATCTGCATCAGGTCGGCATGCGTCTGAAAGGCCGACCCATCCAGCCATTGCCAGGTCCGTGGCAACGGCGCGCGCAAGCGGCGGCACGCCAGCGGTTCGCCCGCACCGCGCGTGAGCCGTGCGGCCAGTTCACGCAATTCGCCTTCCGCCTGCTGCCAGTCGGTGATGGCGGCCAGCAGGTTCGGCCAGCGCGGCATCGCGGACAGGGCGCGCGCACCGTCAGCGGACACGACCAGCAGTTCCCCATCGCGGGTGGCGTTGTCGGCGGTCGCCAGTCGCATTACGTCACCTCAGCCAAGCCCGTCGGTGAATTCACCGTCGATCAGGATGAACGCGATCCGGCACGGCTTGCCGGAGCGGTTCGCCCAGCCGTGGTTGGTGCCGCGCTGGATGACGATGTCGCCGGCCCGGACGACGGTTTCATCGCGATCCAGGACCAGCGTGAGTTCGCCCTCCAGCACGATGCCGTAATCGATCGTCTCGGTGCGATGCATGAACGCATGTCGGGAATCCGCGCCGGAATGGGACGATGCCGCTCCGGCACCGACTTCCGCGAAGTGCGCACGCGCCTGCTCGGGCGTCAGACGCGCGATGCCGGCGTCCTCGGGCGGAATGTCGAGCACCCGGATCCGTGTGCCGCCTCGCGGTGGCGCGAGCTGGATACCCTCTTCGGCCGGCTCGCCGGAGCGGCGATCGATGCGCGCCGGCGTCTCGCGCGTATGCCAGATCTCATGAAACAGCGGACCGTACGCCCCGCCCACGCGCCGGACGCGCGGCGGTGCGCCATCCTCCTGGATGACGGAAGCACCGCTGGTGTCGTGGCCGGTGACGATGCGGCGGATGCTCATGCCGTATGACCTCCCAGATGGACCGCAAACCAGTCCGCCAGATAGTCGCGAGCGTAGCTCATGTTGTCGGCGCCAACGTGTTCGACGCCGCCCTCGCGCGCGGTGAAGATTTTGAGTTCCCGGATCGAGGCATTGACCAGCCGCTCAGAGCTCGCCTGTGCGTACCGCAGCGGGATCTGGCGGTCGTGCGCGCCGTGCGTGATCAGGAACGGTACGCGGATGCGTTCCATTACCCCGTCGAGGTGCATCTCCGCAGCCCGGGCGAGGAACTGCTCCAGGTCGGGGGCACCGAACGCCCACAGCACATGCGCCCAGTAATGCGGTACCGGGTGCTCGCCTTCGCGCCGCAACCGCTGCTGCTGAACCTCGCGCCAGTCGTGATTGGCGCCCCAGACCGCGCCGGCCGCGAAACGCGGTTCGAACGCGACCGCGCGCGGTGCGAAATGGCCGCCGAGCGAGATGCCGATCATGCCGATGCGCGTGGCATCGATTTCCGGGCGTTGCACCAGCCAGTCGACGGCCTTGCCGGCCCAGTGTTCGCTGTGCGGATCCACCGGCAATCCCTGCAACCGCAGCGCCTCACCGCTGCCGGGTTGATCGACGCACAGCGTCGCGATGCCCCGGCGGCGCAGCGCTTCCGGCAGCCGCGACCAGTACAGCAGCTCCTTGCAACTGTCGAGCCCGTTGCAGTAGACGACCACCGGCTGAGGCCCGGCGCGATCGGCGCGGGTCAGAAGCGCCGGCATGCTGCCGTGCTCCAGAGGGATCACCACGCGCTCGCGCGGAATACCGCCCAGTTGCGTCGAGCGATCGAAGGTTTCGCGGGCGCGCACATAGGTTGCCATGCGCCCGGGCGAATCCTGAGCCTGCATGCGCTCGGCAACCAGCAGATAGAGCGCGGCCCGTTCGAGTTTGTTGGACGCCGAATAGGCGCAACCGCGCGCCTCATCCTCGGCGGCCAGTTCCTGCAGCGTGTCGGCCTGACGGACCCACTGCGCCATGAATGCCGGCGTGCCGGCATCCGCGCCGGCCTTGGCCGCGTCCCGGAGCGGTTGGCACATGTCGACGATCTCGCCGATCTGCGCGCCGCTCTCCAGCGCCATGGCGAGCGACAGATTCCAGATGTAGTTCGGGAAATACTCGAACAGAGCCATCGGTCAGCGTTCCATCGTCTGGAACAGGCACGGGTCCGGCGCCGCATGCGGCAGTGCCTGCGGTCCGCCGACGCCGATGCCCCACTGATCGATGATGCGCTGGCTCGGCACATGCACCGCGGCGACGTGCCGTTCGAAATCGACCGTTTCCAGTTCCGCGGTGTATTCGACGGTGAACCCGCTCGGCGTCACGAAGTAGCTGAAGGTGTTGTCGCCCGCGGTGTGCCGGCCGGGTCCCCAGCGCACGGAGATGTCGCGCGCCTGCAGCCGCGCGATGCCCCGCATCATGCCATCGAGATTGGTCATGTCGTAGGCGACGTGATTCAGGCACGCCGGCCCCGGCAGGATCGCGATCCGGTGATGCGCCGTATTGCAACGCAGAAAGCACATGAAATCGCCGAGCCAGTCCGACACGCGAAAGCCGAGGATGTCGGTGAAGAACCGGACCAACGCATGGTGATCCGGCGAGTGCAGCACGACGTGGCTGATGCGCACCGGCAGCCCTTCCCAGCGATCGATCTCGCGCCGTGGACCGCGTGCGACCTCGCCGGATATCTCGAACGGCAGACCATCCGGCGAGAAGAACCGGAAGCCATAGCCGCCGCCCGGTGCATCAAGTGGTCGCGGCGCGTGAATCATGCGGCAGCCCGCTGCCGCGACTCTGGCGTGCAGCGCCTCGACATCGGCGCGCTGCGCTGCCGCGAGCGCGATGACCTCGACGTGATTCGTGTCGGCCGGCCGCAGCCGCACGACGTGATGTTCGTCGCTGCCCGGCACACGCAACCAGACGGTCTCGCCGGTTTCGGCAACGGGCTCGAGTCCCCAGTCGGCGTAGAAGGAACGCTCTGCGGTGTAATCTGTCACTCCGTAGGCAACGTAGCGCACATCGGTAACACGGTTCATCCCGGCACTCCTCAGATGGGTTGGGCCACGCGCTCAAACATCGCCGCGGTCGCGCGCGCATTGTCGATCGCAGGGCCTTCTCCGATCTGACCGCGGCAGATGGCGAGGCTCTCCCGCACGATCCAGGCGCAGCGTTCGAAGCGGCGGGTATGGTAGGCGCAAAGCGCCGCCTCGACTTCGTCGTGACGGCTCAGTTCTTCGGCCAGCACAAGGCTGTCCTCGATCGCCAGACCCGCGCCCTGACCGAGGTGTGGCGTGGTGGCATGCACGGCGTCGCCGAGCAGCACGATCCGGCCATGGTGCCAGGGCCCTTCGACCAGCAGGCTTTCCAGCGGCCGGTAGACGACCTCGTCGTCATCGGTGATGCGCTCGGCCAGCGCGCGGATGGCCGGCGCGCAACCGGCGATCTTGTCACGCAGGGCAGCGGCGAGTCCGGCGTGCGGGTAGCGCGGGTTGCCCGGCTCCGGCGTGGTGACATACAGGTACATCAACGCGGTGCTGATCGGCACGAGGCCGACGCCGATCGGGCCGTTGTAGACGTGCAGGGCATCGAGTCCCGGCGGCCGCGGCAGGTTGTAACGCCAGACCGCCTGCCCGGTAAATGCCGGTGTCGCCGCCTCGGGAAACAGCGTGGCACGCACCTGGGAATGGACCCCGTCGGCGCCCACGACAAGGTCGAACGACGCTTCATGGCCGCCAGAAAAACGCACCGTGACGCCTTCGCCGGATGATTCGAAGGCGACTGCGGTCACACCCAGCCGGAGCGATGCCCCTGCGTTTCGCGCCATGTCACCAAGGACCCGCTGCAGTGCGCGCCGGCTGATCCCGAGATTGGCAGGCCGCCCTTCGAGCAGGCGCGGCGAAGGCACCCGCGCCAGCTTCGTACCATCCGGGGCATAGACTTCGACCGCATCGAAGCCCACGCCGGCGTTCAGGTAATCGTCGAGGATGCCGAGTGCATCGACTGCGCGCAGCACGTTGCCCTGCTGGATGATGCCGACGCCATACACGCTCCATGCCGGATCCTTCTCGATCACGGTCACCGCGAAGCCGCGCCGGCGCAGCGCTATCGCCGCGGACAGACCACCGATGCCCGCACCGATGACCAGGATTGACAGCGTTCGCATCTCGCCCCACCCGTATCCGTTTCCTGTTTTGACTTATTCTAAACGGAGCTGTGATTTTGCAACAGCCGTGTTCCACAGAGTCGAGCTCCGTGCCGATCGGCACCCGAGCGTCCTGCCTGCCACCGCGTCACGCGGCATGACTTGCAACGCTGATCCTGCAATGATCGGCACGGGTCAGCATGCGTGCCAACGAGGGACACCGACATGAAGCCATGCAACCGGTTGGTAGCGGGATGGGCGTGTGCGGCAGCTCTGCTGGGAGCGGCCGGATGCGACAGCGAGGAGCCCCCTGCGCGCAAGGGTGCCGCGTCGACTGCCGCGTCGGTACCGACGGATGCCGACGACATCGGTGGCACCGTCACCAGTTCCGCCGGTCCGGAAGCCGGCGTCTGGGTGATCGCGGAGACGGCCGACCTGCCAACCCGCTTCAGCCGCAGTGTCGTCACCGACGACGCCGGACGGTACCTGATTCCGGATCTGCCGGATGCGGACTACCAGGTGTTTGTCCGTGGCTACGGCCTCGCCGACTCCGTTCGGGTCGCTGCGCGGCCGGGCACGACGCTCGACCTGACAGCGCGCCTCGCGGCCAGCCCCGCCGAAGCGGCCATGGTCTATCCGGCCGCCTACTGGTTCGCGATGCTCCATCTGCCGGCAGCGGACGAGATCGCCGAGGTACCGGGTGGGCTCAACGGCTACCTGATGTGGTTGAAGAACATGGGCTGCGTCGGTTGCCACCAGATGGGCAACCTCGCGACGCGAACGATTCCGGAAGCGCTCGGCACGTTCGAATCGTCAACGGCGGCCTGGGCGCGGCGACTCCAGGCAGGCCAGGCCGGCGGCAACATGATCGGGTTGGTCAACGGCGTGCTGCGAGGCGTGCCGCTGAAATACCTGGCCGACTGGACCGATCGCATCGCCGCCGGCGACCTGCCCGCGGTGCCGCCGGAGCGGCCACGGGGCGCCGAGCGCAACCTGGTCGTGACCGTGCGGGACTGGTCCGAGCCGAAGGCCTACCTGCACGATCTTTCCGGCACCGATCGGCGCCAGCCGACCGTGAATGGCCACGGCCGGTTGTACGGTGCACCGGAGCTCAGCACCGACTCGCTGCCCATCCTCGACCCGGTCGCGAACACGGCGACGACGTTTCACGCCCCGGTGCGCGATGCCGACACCCCGACCACGCACGACGATCCGGTCGTCGCCCCATCGCCGTACTGGGGCGACGAGGCGATCTGGGACAGCCGCGCCAACATCCACAATCCGATGCTCGACGAGACCGGCCGGGTCTGGCTCACCGCGCGTGTGCGTGGCCCGGCCAACCCGGCGTTCTGCCGCGCCGGCTCCGATCATCCGTCGGCACGGTTCTTTCCGCTGGAATCCTCCGGCCGCCAGCTGGCGGTGCTCGAGCCCCGGACCGGCGACTACACCTTCGTCGACACCTGCTTCGCCACACACCATCTGCAGTTCGCCGAGGATGCCGACAACACCCTGTGGACCAGCGGCGGCGGTCCGGTGGTCGGCTGGCTGAACCGGCGGGTATTCGACGCCACCGGCGATGCAGCGCAGGCCCAGGGCTGGGCACCGTTCATCCGCGACAGCAACGGCAACGGCCGGCGCGACGCCTGGGTGGAACCGAACCAACCGCCGGATCCGGCAAAGGACACGCGCATCGCAACAGGCTTCTACGCGGTGATGCCGAATCCCGCCGACGGCTCGGTCTGGGGCTCGAACGCATTCACCTACCCCGGCTCGATCGCGCGCTTCTCGCCCGGCGCCAATCCACCCGAGACCGCGCTGACCGAGATCTACCGAGTGCCGCTGCCGGGCTTCGGCGTGCGCGGTGCAGACATCGACCGTAACGGCGTGGTCTGGGTCTCGCTCGGCAGCGGCCACCTCGGCTCGTTCGATCGCCGCAAGTGCCGGGGGCCATTGAACGGACCGCAGGCGAGCGGCGATCACTGCCCCGAGGGCTGGAGCCTGTTCGATCTGCCCGGGCCGGGTTTCATCGATCTGCCGCAGTTCAGCGTCGAATCGAGCTATTACACCTGGGTCGATCAGCACGACACGCTCGGCCTGGGCGCCAACGTGCCGATCGCGACCGGCAATCTGTTCGACGGTGTGCATGCGCTGGTCGATGGCCACTTCGTGACGCTGCGCGTACCCTACCCGCTCGGTTTCTACGCCAAAGGGCTCGAAGGCCGCATCGACGATCCCGCAGCAGGCTGGAAAGGCCGCGGCCTCTGGGTCACCAGCGGTGATCGCACACCGTGGCACAAGGAGCACGGCACCGGCAGCAAACCGCTGGTCGTGCAAATGCAACTGCGGCCGGATCCGCTGGCGCATTGAGCGACCCAGGAATCCGGAACGCTGAACCTGGAGGATCTGCACAGGACATGACCACTTCGACTGCAATCGCTTCGAGCTCGGCCGTGGTCCGGTTGCCAGGTGCCGCGGCAACCTGCCTGCTCGCCTGTCTGCTGTGGCAGCCGGTGCTGCATGCCGACGATCCGCCTTCACCACCCGTGGCGGAAAGAATCATCACCGCGGCCGACCTGACCGCCGAAAAGGTCGGCAGCAGCATCCCGGTCTCGGCCATCGGCGAGCCGGTGGCCGCGGTCAGGCTGAGTCCACCGCGCTGGGTCGAGGATGCCGAGGGCAGCTACGGCGTCGTGGATGGCCAGATCCTGCCGGTGGATCCGCAGGGCAAGCCCATCAACTTTCGCGTCGGGCTGCCGGCGAATTGGGCACGGCGCGGTCTGCACCTGGGCGGCGGCGGCATGAACGGCATGATTCCGGGCGTCACCGGCGCGGATCTGGCCCGGGGATTCGCCACCTATGGCAGCGATTCGGGCCATCAGGCCGGTGGCTTTGGTGGCGGCGCCTTTCCGGGCGGCCGCCCTCCGGGTGCCGGCGGCGACACCGGGAGAACGGACGGACCGGGGCGCTCAGGTCCGCCGGGTGCGGGCGTACCCGGGGCACCTCCCAATGGTGCACCAGCAGGCCCGCCGCCAGTTGCAGCGCGTGGCGCCATGCCGCCCGGCGGCCCGTCGGGTGCCGACAACGAGTGGGCCCTGAACGACGAGGCCGTCCGTAACCTCGGATATATGCAGATGAAGAAGACCCATGACGCGGCGATGGTCATCATCGAGCGCGTCTACGGCGAGCGGCCGCGATTCAACTATTACATCGGCGGCTCGCAGGGCGGACGCGAAGCGCTGACCGTCGCCCAGCACTATCCCGCCGACTACGATGGCATCATCGCCGACGTGCCCATCGTCGGCTTCTCCAGCCTGATGCTCGCGCCGGCGCTGATCCGCATCCAGGAAAAGCCGGCGACCAACTGGGTCCCGGTCGCCAAGACCGCGGCCATCCGAGCCGAGTTCATCCGCCAGGGCGACAGGCTCGATGGCCTCGAAGACGGCGTCATCAACAACTACCTGGCGGCACGCGCATTGTTCGACCTGTCGCAGGGCGACCCGAAGCGCAATCCCTGGGCGGCATTGCGCGGTCCGGAGGGTCAGGACCCCGACCCCACCGACACCTCCGCCGACGCGAAGCTGTCGGACGGCCAGATCGAAACGCTGAAATTCATCTACAGCCGCTACCGGTTCGCGACGCCGCTGGCCAACGGCGTGACGACATTCGGCATGTGGGTGCCCAACACCGACCCCTCCGGCAGCGGCTTGCTCGTCAACGCCCGCTATCGCGGCCAGGAAGGCGCTACACCCGACGCACCGCTGCACTCGCATTTGGGTGTCCTTGGGGTCACCGGGTTCCTGATGCGGGATCTGACCGCCAATCCGCTCGACTATGTCGAAGGCGGCAAGTGGAACCAGCGTCGTGAAGAGCTTTCGCAGTGGCTCGATTCGACCCATCCGGATCTCTCGGCATTCCAGCGCCGCGGCGGCAAGATGATTGTCACCATCGGCACCAACGACACGCTGGCATCGCCCGGTGCGCAACTCGATTACTACCAGGCGGTGATCGACAGGATGGGGCGCGACACCGTCGATGCCTTCGCCCGGCTGTTCGTGCTGCCGCAGGCAGGACACGGCCTGAGCGGCTTCAGCCATACGACGACGGGTTCGGGCACCGGGATCAAGCGATTCCAGATCCCCAACCAGTTCGACAAGCGCGGCGTGCTCATGGCCTGGGTCGAGCAGCATCAGGCTCCGGGCAAATCACTCGTGGTCACGGCCGGCGACCGCTCGCTGCCGCTGTGTTCGTATCCGACCTATCCAAAATACCGGAGCGGTCCACCCGAATCCGCCGCTTCCTACCAATGCGCCGCGCCTTGAGCTCGGCCCCTGCACACCGGACCATCGGAGGAAATCCATCGTGCCATCAAACCAGAACCTGAGCACCGGATCGCTGTTGCTCGCCGCGGGTCTTTGCGGCTCCTGTGCCCACCTTGACACGCCCGCCGACCACGCGGTGGCGCTGCTGCTGCCAAGCCCGGCGTGGGATGTCGGCATGCCCGATGGCATTCCGGCGCCCGAGCGCGGCGTGCTCGTACTTGAAGCCGAAGTCCGGCTGGATGCCGTTTACGATGTCGGCCGCACCCCCTACGGACTGCGGCAGGCCACCGTCACGCAGGAGGGCACCCTGACCGGGCCGAAGATCCAGGCCGAACTGCTGCCCGGTGGGCTGGATTTCCAGCTCGTGCTGGTCAATGGCGTCGTCGAGGTCGAGCAGATCTTCGTGCTGCGCACCAGCGACCAGAACCACGTCATCATGCGCAATGCCGGTACCGGGCCGAGTGCCGACGACCTGCGCATCGTCTACGATTTCGAAGCGCCCACCGCGGGCGAGTTCGCGTGGCTCAATTCCGGCAAGTATGTCGGTCGTCGGGTGATCGACAGCAACGCCAGGACCATGCGCTTCACCATCTACGAGGTCTCGGACGTCGCTGCCGAGCCGGCGCATGCGATTCGGATCGAGAAACCCACCAACGTGCCGCCTCAACCGTGGGATTACCGGCACGCCGATGCCGGCGAGCAGCGGGGCGAGGAGATCCTCACCGAGATCGTGACGCTGGGGCGCAGCCAGCGTCTGCCGAATGGCAAGCGGGGCAATCGCAACGTCATTCCGATCGCCGGTGGCACAGTGACCGGGCTGGTCACTGGCAAGGTGCTGTTTGGCGGTGCGGACTACCAGAGCCTCGGTGGTGGCGCCCCGCCGATCGACGCGCGCTACCTGTGGCAGACGACCGAAGGCGACGTCATCATCGTCCGCAATACGACCAATCCGGGCATCGGTCTCGTCCCCACTTTCGAAACCCGGGTCGATGGCAAGTACGCCTGGCTCAATGCCGGCAGGTATCTGAGCTCCAACCCGGGCATGGGCGCCGGCGGCCTCAGCATCTCGATGTTCCGGAGCAAGTGAGACACTACGAAGGTTTATATTGCATGCTGTTGATATAAAAAGCCTTATTGAAACTTGTTAAGGTGCTTTCGACGAACAATATTGCAATCGACCATGGAGATCGGGCAATGGCAATTCGCGGCAACCGCATCCTTTCAGATTCAGGGCGCTGCAACGATCGCCTCGTGACGAACGGGCAGCCGGAATCCGGGCAGGTCCAGGGACAGCTCCGGCGCCGCCTCGCAGCAACGTTCCTGCTCTGGTTCGGCTTGCTGCCCGCGCTCACCGGCGCGGCGGAGCCGGATTTCAGCGGCGTCTGGCTGATGATCCAGCACTCGCGTCCAGGCGGGGCCTTCTTCATCCCGGTCGAGCCACCGCTTACCGAACACGGCAAGGCGCTCACCTCGGCGTTTGCCGCAAAGTACGACGTTGTGACGCTGGAGGCCAACGCGCACTGCGTCGAACCGGGCATGCCGACACTCATGTGGGGCATCGGCAGCTCGGCAATGGAAATCGTGCAGCAGCCGAAACGGATCACG
The DNA here is from genome assembly GCA_020845935.1 of Gammaproteobacteria bacterium. Taxonomy (GTDB): domain Bacteria; phylum Pseudomonadota; class Gammaproteobacteria; genus JADLEV01. The sequence continues at coordinate 7,833 of JADLEV010000041.1, read as the reverse complement.
GTACTGTCGGAGCTCGCCAACCAGAGTCGCCGTATCTACCTCGACGGCCGCGCGATGCCGGACGATTTTCCAGATCAGCGGGTTGGCTACTCGGTCGGCCACTGGGAGGGCGAGACACTCGTGGTCGAAACACAACGGATCACTGAGTGGCATGCGCCGCGCTGGCCGCACAGCGACCAATTCAGCGTCGTCGAGCGCTGGTCGCTGCAGGACCCGGCGAAAATCGACTTGATCGGCCTGCGCCGAGGCGGGCCGCGACCAAAGGTCGACGGCCCGGTGCTGGTCGTGGAAATGGTGATGCGCGACCCGGTGTTCTATGCGAACGAGGAGGAAGCGGTGACCGTTATCTACCGACGCGACCCGACCGGCGCCCTGTTCGAGGACAACTGTTCCGAATACATCTGGCTGGAAAAGCTCGAGCGCGACGCCCAGCAGCGCGCCGCCAAACGGTAAACGACATGCGCGCCGCCGTTTTTGAACAGTTGCAGCAGCCCCTCGTGGTTCGGACACTGCCGGATCCGGTGCCGAAGGCCGGCGAAGTCATCATCCGCGTGCATCGCTGCGGTATCTGCGGCAGCGACCTGCATCTGACCGAGGAGGCGATCTTCGGGATACCGTCGGGTTCGGTGCTCGGCCATGAGTACGCCGGCGAAGTCGTCGCCTGTGGCAACGAGGTGACCGGACTGAAGATCGGTGATCCGGTTGCCGTGATGCCCACACGCGGTTGTGGCCGGTGCGCCAGCTGCCTGTCGGGCGAACCGGCCTGGTGCGCACGCTTCGTGCTCGATGGCGGCGGTTACGCCGAGTTGTCGCGTGCCACGCCGCCGCAGTGCATTCCGCTGCCACGCACGGTTTCGCTCGAGGATGGCGCCCTGGTCGAGCCGATCGCCGTCGCCTTGCGCGGCGTGAACCTCGCCGGTTTGCGGGCCGGTACGTCGGTGCTGGTGATCGGCGCCGGACCGATTGGCCTGGCGGTCGCGTTCTGGGCGCGGCGGCTGGGCGCCGGCAGAATCGCGGTGACCGCTGCGTCGACGCGGCGCGCCGAGCTGGCGCACCGTCTTGGTGCCGACGCCTTCATCGCGCCGGACGAGGATCTGGCCGCAGGCGCGGCACGCGTGCTCGGCGGCGCGCCGGAGGTCGTCTTCGAATGTGTCGGCAAGCCCGGCTTGATCCAGCGTTCGATCGAATTGGTGCGCCCCCGCGGCCTGGTCGTCGTGCTCGGCCTGTGCACGCTGCCGGACACGATCAGCCCGTTTCTTGCGGTCAGCAAGGAGGCACGTATCCAGCCGTCGGCGTTCTACGGCGTGCGCGAGTTCGAGATCGCGATCGACACGCTCGCGGCCGGCCATGTCGAACCGCGCGCGATGATCACGGATCGGGTGCCGCTGAATGACATGGTGCCGGCCTTCGAGGCGCTGAAACACCGCACCACGCAGTGCAAGGTGCTGGTGGATTGCCGCTAGCGCCACGAGGCTGTCCCCTGCCGCCGCGCTTCGTGATCGCCCTCTGCCCTGGCGCGGCGACGGCTGCAGACGGCACCCTCGCCGGCGCACTGCTGATCGAGCCACCAACGCTGATCGCGCTCGGCTCCGAATGGCCGATCAGCGGCAATGACAACCGCAACGCGGCGGTCGCCTACCGCCGTTCCGGCTCCGTATCGATTCAGGACCCGTCCGCGTCGGGCTTGCGCCACACACCGATGTCCTCGGGGCCTGCCGCGCTTTCCCACGTCATCGCGATGAGCCGCTCCGGGCAGGCCGAGACACAGGCGCCGCAACTGGTGCAATCGGCCGGGCGCACCAGCGTCGAATAGCTCCAGACCAGCGCCAGGCATCGCGCCGGGCAGACCGCGACACAGCGCCCGCAACCCTGACAGTAGTCGCGATCGATCCGCGGCAACCACTTTTGCGGCATCGTCGCGACGGCTTCGCTGCCCTGCCCGATCGGCTTCCGGAAGATCACCTTGGCAGCGAACATCCGCGCAACGTCACCCCCGGCGCCATCAAGTGCCCGGGCGCTGACCGGCGTCGGCGACCGCCAGAACGGTGGGCGGCACGACGAAGCGATCGGCGCCTTCCTGGCGCGGCTTGAGCCGGATCCAGCGGCTGACCATGAACCAGACGAGCGGTATCACGCCGCCGACCACGAACACCACGACGCCGACACCGCGCAGCCAGGTCAGCAACTGAAACACATCGCCGTGCAGGTACGCATGCGAGCGTGCCACGGCGTAGCCATCGCGCAGCACGACACTCAGTTGATGGACGCCGACCGGGAACAGATCCATCACCACCATCAGCATCAGCCCCGTATTCAGTGACCAGAACACGGTCCGCAACAGCTTGGCGTTCCAGTATTCGGGACCGATGATCCAGCGGCCACAGAACAGCATCGAGGCGATCGCGAGATTGCCGAAAACGCCAAACAACGCGGCGTGGGCATGATTGATCGTCAGGTAGGTGCCGTGCTGAAAGTAGTTGACGATCGGCAGATTGACGATAAAGCCCAGAACCCCGGCGCCGAAGAAGTTCCAGAAGCTGACCCCGACCAGAAACAGGAACGCATTGCTCAGGCCGAAGGTCGCCGTGGTGCCGGCCGCCTGCAGCCGCGCGATGCTCGACTGCGGCATGTGGCGGAACCGCCAGGCTTCCAGCGTCAACAGGATCAGCGGCACGACCTGCAGCGTCGACAGCACGCCGCCCAGCGCCACGGTCTCGATCGACTTGCCGTTCCAGTAGAAATTGTGGCTGATGCCGACCAGACCGGAACCGAGGAACAGGATCGCCGCGAGATAGACCACCCGTGCCGCGGTGAGATGGCTGACGAAGCCCATCAGATACAGGAAATACGCGACGATGATGGTCGTGAACAACTCGAAGAACGCCTCGACCCACATGTGGATCGTCACCCAGCGCCAGAAGTCGGCGATGACGAAACTCGTTTCCTCGGTCGCGACGAACGAGGCGCTGAACATGAAGATGATTCCGGCGATGGCATACACCATCCAGTTCGGCAGCGACCACGTCTGTTTCTGCCGCAGTGCCGGCCAGAGGCCGCGCACGACCACGACCAGCCACAGCACGAAGGCGGCGTACAGCACGATGTGATAGGCGCGGCCCAACTGCATGAACTCCCAGCCCTGCAGGCCGAACCAGCGCACGGCATCGCCGTCGCCGAGCCGGCCGGTGATGCCCAGCGGCACGCCGAGCACCGTGCCGACGCCCACCAGCAGCAGCATCGCGAACAACAAATTGACGCTCGCCAGCTGGCCGCGCGGCTCCGGGCGACAGATCAGCGGCAGCACCCAGATCGTCGCGGCGAACCAGCAGACCGAAATCCAGAGGATCGAAATCTGCGTATGCAGCGCCCGCGACGCGGTGATCGGCAGCCAGTCTGAAATGTCGATGCCAGCCATCGCGAACAACCCGAGGAAATTCGCGATCACGGTCAGGCCGGCGCAGATCTGCGCGCCGAACAACAGCGCGGCCACGGCAAAGAACTTGAAGGTCGCGCGTTGGGTCGCGGTGGGCCGGAAGCGCTCGACCACATCGGTGGTCGCCAGCGGCGGCAGCTCGGTGCGCTGTGCTTCCCAGACCGCCTCGCGATCCGCCTTGCCGTAGACATAGAAGATCACGCCGAGCGACAGCACCAGCGCCAGCGTGCCGATCACGCTCCACATCACCAACCCGCCATGCGGCAGGTTGCCCGCCAGCGGGTCATAGGGCCAGTTGTGGGTATAGCTGTAGCCGTGCCCGGGGCGTTCCGCGGCCGCCAGCCATGCGCCCCAGAAGAAGAACGAAGTCAGTTGCCGCACCTCGTCCGGATCGGCGATGTAGTCGGCATGCGGAAATTTTTCGCCACCGGCAAGTTCCCCACCGCGACCGAAGACTTCGCGGTAATAGGCGACCAGGCGCTCGAAGGCATGTGCCTGCGCCGGAGTCAGCACGACCGCGCCCGGGTGTTGCGTGCCGGTCTCGGCCCGACCCTGACGCGCGTGGTAGCGCGCATCGTAGCGATTGGTCTTCAATTGCTGGCGCATCAGCGACTCGGCCAGCGGCTGGCGCAGCTCCGGCTGCGGAATCTGCGCCGCCAGATCGGTATCGAGATACGCCAGCATGTACTGTGCCGTCAGCCGCAGCGCTTCCGCGGTGAAATCGGGGCCACGCAGGCCGCCGTCGCCGAGGAAGCTGCCGTAATCCATCAGGCCGTGACGGAAGAACACCTTCTGTCCGGCAATCACGTCCTGCGAACGGAACACCACGTTCTCGTCTTCATCGACGAAATCGCTGATCGGTGGCGCGTGCTGGTAGGACTTGACGCCGATGTAGGCGACCACGGCGACGCTCACGCCGAAGATCACGGCAAACATTTTCCACCAGTGTCTGCGCTGGTCCACCCATTTCAGAATATTCATGCGTGCCTCCGTCGGCGTCCCGCGATGCTGCAACAATTTCGCTTAAGGTGTTACGACGACCTTCGCGCTGCGACTCTGCCAGTCGTCGATTCCGTCGGCCGGCACCGGCTCCGCCTGCCATGAGGTCTTCATCGCCGCCGTGACGCCGGCACCGGCCAGCAGTTCGGCGAGTTGTCTGGCGCGCTTTTCCGCGATGGCTTCGCTTTCGCTGAGCACCGTGCCGTCCGACAACTTCATCGCGCCACGATATCCGGTCACGGTCAGGTTCTTGGCGCGCGTCTCTTGGGCGTAGTGCACGATGTTCATCAGATCGCGCGGATGGCGAAACGTGATGCCCTGATCGAAGTCGAAGAAGACCGTGAACTCCTTGGTGACGAACGGCGGCTTGACCGGTTGCGGGCCGGGCGGCTGCGCGTCGGCGAAGGCCAGGCGCCCGAGGCTGGGACCCGGTGGCCGCGGATTGAAATCGATCGTGTAGCGCGGATCGATCGGCAGACGCGTGTTGCAGGAACGGTCGAGCTCCGGCAGCACCGAGATTTTCACCGGTTCGAGCACGATGCCGCCGCAGATACGCGGGCGGTTGGTCACGACACCTTCGACCAGCACCTGATGGCCGAGATAGGGCGGCTGGAATTCGGCGCTGACGTCGGTCTGGATGCCGAGGTAATACCGTTCGCCGTGATAGTCGGCGAGCCAGCACGGCACCGTGGGCGTGTCCTGCACGATCGGGCAGCTCACGAAATTCAGCCGGGCATCGTCGGCGACCGCGGCCAGGCTGATCGCCAGCCAGGCCAGCGACACGTATCGAATCTTCATCACCAGTCTCCGTATTGTCGGTCGCTCGGCCATCACAGCACGCTCAGGAAATTGATCAGATCCTGCTTTTCCTGCTCCGTGTACTGGATGTTGTAACGGCGATCGTAGAAATCGACGACCTCGCGCAGCGTCGGCGCCGAACCGTTCGAGAAGTACGGCGCGCGCGCCGCCAGCGCGCGCATCTGCTGCAGCACGATCGCGCCGACGTCATCGCATTTCCCGGAAATCAGCGCGCGCCCCGGATCCTGCGTATAGATTTCGCGGCCGAGGAACGGATGCGGTGGCAGATTCGCCTTGCAGGTGATCCTGAATAACGGCAGTTCCGGCTTGCTGGTGGACCAGGGGTCCTGCGGCGGCTCCATCGCCCAGGGCAGATTGGTGGTGCCGAGATCCATCCAGCCGTTCGCCGTATCCATGCCCAGCATGTGCATGCCGTGGCAGGTCGCGCAGGTCCGCTTGATCGGATTGCCGAGCCCGACCGAATTGATGTGCATCGAATCCTGGATCCAGAAGGTCCGGAAAAAGAACGCATCGTGCCCGCGCGCCACCGACTCCCGGAACGCATTGCGCGCGGCTTCGGTATCGCCGGTGCCTTCCGGCAGGTCCTTCCAGACCTCGCCCATCGGGAACACGTACGCAGTCGTGTTGTTGCCGAGCACGCCATCGCGGCCGCGCTCCAGCGCGCGTGGCCCCAGCGTCGGCGGACCGCCCGCTTCATCGAGGCGGCCGGCGCCGTGCGATGAAACCTGCGCTGCGTAAAGCTGCAGCTCGAAGCCGAGGATCTGCGCGATCTGCTGCGGGCTCAGCGTGCCGGGCATCTCCAGATGGCCGCTTGCGGCCGATTGCATCTGGGTCTTCAGCGTCGGCTCGCGCGCATCGGCCATCAGATTCATATTGACCGGCTTCTTGGTGTCCGGATCGACGGACGCCAGCAAGCCATTCTTGCCGATGAACGGCGAAACCCCGAAGCGGTTCGACGCGACATAGCGCAGATTGATCGCCGGACGCGGCCGGCGATACACCGACACCATCGGATTGGCGCTGTGCAAGCCGTGCTCCGGATGGGTGTTGCAACCGGTCGGATCCCGCACCACCTCGAGGTCGAATTCCGGCTCGATCGGTTTGCCGTCGGCCGCGCGCGGCGGCCACGGCACGAACACGCGGATGAGGCCGCGATTCAGCAACAGCGAATGCGATGCCGGCTCGCCCTGCGGCAGGTGCGGACAGTTCTTGCCATCCACCGCCGCGAACCGCGGGTCGGTGCCGTTGGTCTCGCGCCAGCGCCGCTGGATCGTCTCGACCGACAGGCTCATGCCATCCGCAGGCTGGTGACAGGTGACGCAGGCGCGGCCATTCGTGCCGAGCGGCTCGAAAAACGGATGGCCGCGGGTATCGATCGGCCCGGCGGCGTTGACGATGCCGAGCGTACCGAACGCATTCGGCCACTCCGACTCCGCCGCCAGGCGGCGGCCGGCGCCGGGACCCCACCAGGACCCAGGCGCCTCCTCGAGGGCGTTGTTGTAGGCCGTCTGCGCCATGGCCGGCCGATCGCCGCCGGAGGCGAGGAAGCAGGAACCGGCGACGAGGCCGATCAGGATCGTCCTGTGGCCAGGACGCCCGGTGCCGGGGAACCGTCCGGGACGCATCGCGGATATGCTGCGCTCAGTTGCCATAGTTGACTCGCACGCCCAACCGGAAACTGGCACCGGTCGAATCAAACAGGCCGCCGCCGATGCTCGGGTAGGGCGGCCAGACGTTGAACATATTGTTGACGCGAAGAAACACCTGCGCCTCGACACCTCTGGCCGGCGAGAAGTCATACAGCAGGCTCAGGTTCGTATAGACCGTGCTGCTGACGTCATTGATGTTGATGCCCTGGTTGCTGGCCTCGCCGAGGATATAGCGGTTGTCGATCGCGCCGCCGGAGTAGTAGTTGTTCTGCAGCGTCGCGGTGAACCGACCGATGCGGTAGCTCAGGGTGTTGACCAGCGACCAGTCGGGCGTGGTGTACTCGCCGGCGGTATCGATGACCGTGCCGGCGACGCTGGCGGTCGTTTCCGACTCGAGCAGGTGGCTGGCGAGGAAACGCCAGCTCAGCGTGCCGCCACCGAGCTCGAGCGCATAGGCGGCCTCGATGTCGATGCCGCGATTCTTGTACTGGTCGAGATTCAGCTGCGTGCGGATCACCTTCGTGATCAGGTTGGCCGCATTCAACTCGACGAAGCCACAGTACTCGGCGACATTGTCGAGAAAGCAGAGGTCCAGGATCTGCTGGTTCGACAGCGCGCCGATGGAGTCGTCGATGGAGATGCGGTAGTAATCCAGAGACAGACGCAGCCCTTCCAGCCAGTTCGGCTGGTACACCATGCCGACCGTGGTCGTGTCCGCCTTCTCCGGGTCCAGCGTGGCATTGCCGCGCAGTTCCGACAGTGCCGGGAAGCTCGTGCTGCTGCGCGGGTCGCGCATCTGCGCGGTGACCGTCGCCACCGGCGTGAACAGCTCCGACAGATTGCCCGCCCGGATATCGCGCGACTGGGTACCGCGCAGGCGGAGTTGATCGTTGATCGCGTAACTGAGACCGGCCTTCCAGGTCAGCACGCTGC
>JADLEV010000040.1 GCA_020845935.1 Gammaproteobacteria bacterium | reverse complement strand
GTGCGCGGCATTCCCACGCTGATCCTGTTCAAGGATGGCAAGATCGCTGCGACCAAGGTCGGTGCCTTGCCCAAGGCGCAGCTCAAGAGCTGGATCGAAAGCACGGTCGGCTGAAACGCCATGACGACGCGGCTGGGCGCGCTCATGGCTTGCAACGGGTGTGGGGACGGGCGTCCGGCGCGCCGGGGTGTGCGGTCGTGAACCGGCGTCAATTCGTTTGCGGCGCGGCGGCATCGCTATCGGTGCTGACGCTCGCGGCCGGCGCGCGTGCCGCCGCCGGCCAGCCTGCCGCGGCGGACCTGCCGCCTGACGCGCTGTCCGCCGCATTGGCCGGAACCCATCGCAGCGAGGCCGACAGGGCGCGCGACCCGCATCGGCATCCCCGCGAAACGCTCGCGTTCTTCGGTCTGCGGCCGGAGATGACGGTGATCGAGATTGCGCCGGGCGAAGGCTGGTACAGCGCCATTCTCGCGCCGGTCTTGCGGGAAAAGGGCATGCTCTATGCCGGTGTGCCGGGCCCCAATGGTGCCGGCCGCGCCTACCTCAGCCGCTATCTCAACCGGCTGGTGGCGTCGCCGGCTGTCTACGACAAGGTCGGCGTCCAGCGCTATGATGCGGCGGCCGGTGTGCTCGATGTTCCAGCCGGGCAGGCCGATCTGGTGCTGGTGATGCGTCATATGCATGGTCTGATGCGCCAGGGGTGGACCGCACCCGCCATGGCGGCCTGGAACCGGGCGCTGGCTCCGGGTGGCGTCCTTGGCATCGAGCAGCACCGCGCGCCGGAAGGATCGGCGCTTGAACCGAAATCGGGATATGTCACGGAATCCGCTGTCGTTGCCGCAGCCGCGCAGGCGGGTTTCCGGCTTGCGGATCGTGCCGAGATCAACGCCAATCCACGCGACAGCCGCGATCATCCGGGCGGCGTGTGGTCCTTGCCGCCAACGCTGTCGCAGGGTGCTGCCAACCGCCGGCACTATCGCGCAATCGGCGAATCGGACCGCATGACCCTGCGTTTCATCAAGGAACGCGACCTTTCCTGAGTCGGCCGTGCGCCCTGAGTCGGCCTTTCCCCCTGAGTCGCGCGAGCAACACCCGCGGACAATCGTGAACCTCTGGTTAACGGCGGCTTGACAATCCTGCAAACTACTGTATTTCAACGTCAAGCTCCTCGGGTCCTTCAGTTGATCAAGACAGGGGTGTCAATAAAAGCTTTGGCGTTAAATCTTCGTCGCAGAGCGGCAGCGGTTCGATCAAATCGAGCCGCTTTTTCTGTGTGTCGTGCATAACGCGAATATTTCAGCGCATCTGGCTTTTTTTGTGTGGTATTGGTTTATTTTGGACTTCTAGTTGCGAGGCTAGACAAGGGTGCCGAAAAGGGAACTGAAGTTCAGGTGCCATCTCGCCGGGCGATCGTTTCGGCATAATCCGCTTCACGCGGGCGCAATCAGCATCTAGAGGTCGGTCATGACCGATGCACCAGCTCCCGTTGCCGCCTCCACCCTGATTCTCCTTCGCGATTCGGCCGTGGGTCCGGAATGCTTCCTGATGGTGCGCAACCGCGGCATGTCCTTTGCCTCTGGTGCCTGGGTGTTTCCGGGCGGCAAGGTCGATCCGCAGGATCATGATCCGGCCTGGCTCGACTGGATCGACGGCGACGAACCCGATGCCATGATGCGCGCCGCGCGGATAGCGTCGATCCGCGAGACTTTCGAGGAGGCCGGCGTGCTGTTCGCGCGCCGCGAGGGTCGTCTGCTCGATGCCGACGCGGTGGCGGCGCTGTTGCCCTACGATGCCAGCCAGCCCCTGCTCGACGTGGTGCGCGCGCAGGGCCTGCGTCTTGCCTGCGACCTGCTGTCGCCATTCGCGCGCTGGGTTGGTCCGGCGTTCGCGCCGAAGCGCTTCGATACCTATTTCTTCAGCGCGCTGGTGCCTGAAAATCAAACTGCCCGCGAGACCAGCAGCGAAACCATCGATGCCGACTGGTACCTGCCGCGCACCCTGCTCGAAGCGACCAAAGGTGCGGCGGAAGAACGCTATCTGATGTTTCCGACCCGCTCGAATCTGGAGCGGATCAACCAGTATGCCACCATGGCGGAACTGCTGGCGCATATCGATACGATCGATGTGCAGCCGATCCGGCCGGAGCTCGTGATAGTCGACGGCGTCGAGATGCTGCGCATCCGCGACGATCAGGGCTATCCCACGATTGCGGTGCCGCGCACCAGCATTCCGCGCGGCTGACTGCGTACAGGCAAGCAGGCTTGTACGCCGAACTGAAGACCCCGCAGCCAATCAGGTTCTAGTCAAACAGGCTGGAGACCGAGCTTTCCTCGGAGATGCGGTGCATCGCTTCGGCGATGAGCGGTGCGATGGTCAGCCGCCGCAGCTTTTTCGACGAACGCACCGCTTCGGTCGCGCAGATGGAATCGGTGATGACCAGTTCGGTCAGGGACGAGGCATCGACGCGCGCGACTGCGCCACCCGACAGCACGCCGTGGCTGACATAGCCGCTCACCAGACGCGCGCCGGCATCCATCAGGGCCGCGGCTGCGTTGCACAGCGTGCCCGCGGAATCGACGATGTCGTCGACCAGCAGGCAGGTCCGGCCGCGCACATCGCCAATGATGTTCATCACCTCGGATTCGCCGGGACGCTCACG
>JADLEV010000039.1 GCA_020845935.1 Gammaproteobacteria bacterium | reverse complement strand
TTTCTTCACCGGCAGCACCCGGGTCGGCAAGCTGGTGATGGCCGCCGCCGCGAAGCATCTGGCGAGCGTCACGCTGGAGTTGGGCGGCAAGTCACCGGTCATCGTCGATGCCGGCGCGAACGTGCCGAAGATCGCCGGCGATCTCGCCGGCGCCAAACAGTTCAACGGCGGCCAGGCCTGCATCTGTCCGGACTATGTGTTCATCCGCGAGGAGCAGAAGCAGGCTCTGATCGACGGCTTTCGCGCCAGGGTCACCGAGAATCTCTACGGCGCGGACGGCCGGATCAAGAAGGAAGCGATTGCGCAGATTGTCAATCCGCAAAACTTCGAGCGCATCAAGCGCTTGTTCGATGATGCGATCGCCAAGGGTGCGAAGGTCGCCGTCGGCGGCATTCTCGAAGCCGACGATCGTACGGTACATCCGACGCTGCTCATCGATGTCACGCCCGACATGAAGATATTGCAGGAAGAGATCTTCGGACCGATCGTCCCGGTGCTGACTTACGACAAACTCGATGACGTGCTCGGCTACATCGAGCAGCGCGACAAGCCGCTGGCGCTGTACCTCTACAGCGACGACCAGGAGCACATCGATCGGATCCTCAGTCGCACTTCCTCCGGCGGCGTCACCATCAACGGCGTGTTCTCGCATTATCTGGAAAACCAGCTGCCGTTCGGCGGCGTCAACCAGAGCGGCATGGGCAGCTACCACGGCCACTTCGGCTTCAAGGCGTTCTCGCATGAACGCGCGGTGTATCGCCACCGTTAGCCGCATCGGCCGAGGATTCGCTCCAAACAGCCAAGCCTGAGCGGGTCCATGACGGACCCGTTCAGGGCATCGCCAACACACACGAACGAATGACCAAGACCCCGGACAACGCCGCCATGAATACTGCCATCACGATGTACACCACCGAACACTGCCCCTTCTGCAGCCGCGCCAAGGCGCTGCTCGCGGCGCGCGGCGTCACGCAAATCACCGAGGTCGACGTCGATCAGTCCGACGCGGCGCTCCAGGAAATGATGCAGCGCACTGGCCGCCGCACCGTGCCGCAGATCTACATCGGTGAGCGCCACGTCGGCGGCTTCGATGATCTCGCGGCGGCGGATCGGCGTGGGGATTTGGCGAGGTGGCTGGCAGGGTCCGAGACGATGGCGCTGCCACAAACCTAGCGCCGACCCGGCCGGGCGGGGGTCGCCTTCTGTATAATCGCCGGGCATTCGTTGACCGCAGTCCCCACCATGACCGTATCCGCCCATCCCCCCGCCCTGTTCGGCTATCGCAAGTTCTGGGCGTCCCGTTTCGGGACGGCGCCGTTTCTGCCGATGTCGCGCGCGGAAATGGATGAGTTGGGCTGGGACAGTTGCGACATCGTCCTCGTCACCGGCGACGCCTATGTCGATCATCCGAGCTTCGGCATGGCGGTGATCGGCCGCGTGCTGGAGGCGCAGGGGTTCCGGGTCGGCATCATTGCGCAGCCGGATTGGAACTCGACCGAGGACTTTCTGCGGCTCGGGCCACCGAACCTGTTCTTCGGTGTCACCGGCGGCAACATGGATTCGATGGTCAACCGCTATACCGCGGACCGCCGCATGCGCTCGAACGACGCCTATACACCGAACGATGAAGGCGGTCGCCGCCCGGATCGCGCCGTGATCGTCTACGCGCAGCGTTGCCGCGAAGCCTGCCCCGAAGTGCCCATCGTCATCGGCGGCATCGAGGCGAGTCTGCGCCGGGTCGCGCATTACGATTACTGGTCCGACAAGGTGCGCCGCTCGATCCTGTTCGATGCGCGTGCCGACCTTTTGCTATTCGGCAATGCCGAGCGGCAGATCGTGGAACTCGCCCATCGGCTGGCGCGCGGCACGCCGATCGCCGAGATTACCGATCTGCGCGGCACCTGCTTCGTGCGCGACCGCTTGCCGGACGGGTGGAGCGAACGCGACAGCACGTCACTCGATGCGCCGGGCGCGCCGGCGCCGAAGCCGAATCCCTATGCCTATGTTGCGCCCTGCGCGACGCCGTCGACCGGCGCTGCCACGGCCACAACCGAAGCGCCGCGACATGAGACCGAGGTCATTCGCCTGCCCTCGTTCGAAGCGGTGCGCGATGATGCGGTGCTTTATGCCCACGCCTCACGCGTGCTGCATCTGGAAACGAACCCGGGCAACGCGCGCGCGCTGGTGCAACGGCACGGCGACCGCGATCTCTGGCTCAACCCGCCACCGATCCCGCTGACCACCGCCGAGATCGATGGCGTGTTCGATCTGCCGTACGCCCGCCGGCCGCATCCCGTCTACGGCGATGCGCGCATCCCGGCCTACGAGATGATCCGCTTCTCGGTCAACATCATGCGCGGCTGCTTCGGCGGCTGCTCGTTCTGCTCCATTACCGAACACGAAGGCCGCGTCATCCAGAGCCGCTCGGAGGATTCGGTGATCCGCGAAATCGAAGCGATGCGCGACGAGGTCCCTGGCTTCACCGGGCATGTCTCCGATCTCGGCGGGCCGACGGCAAACATGTACCGGCTCGGCTGTCGTTCCAAGGAGATCGAGGCGAAGTGCCGCAAGCGCTCCTGCGTCTACCCGAAGATCTGCGGCAACCTGCGCACCGATCATGCGCCGCTGATCCAGCTCTATCGCCGCGCCCGCGCGCTGCCCGGCGTGCACACCATTTCCATCGCCTCGGGCGTGCGCTATGACCTCGCGCTGCGTGCGCCGGATTACGTCAAGGAACTGGTGCAGCATCACGTCGGCGGCTATCTGAAGATCGCGCCGGAGCACACCGAGTCCGGCCCGCTGGCGCTGATGATGAAGCCCGAGATCACGAGCTACGAGCAGTTTCGCGAGCTGTTCGAGCGCTTCTCCCGCGAGGCCGGCAAGACGCAGTATCTGATCCCGTATTTCATCGCCGCCCATCCCGGCACCCGCGACGAGGACATGCTGAACCTCGCGCTCTGGCTCAAGCGCCACGAGTTCCGGCTGGATCAGGTGCAAACTTTCCTGCCGTCGCCGATGGCGAGCGCCACGGCCATGTATCATTCCGGCCGAAACGTATTGCAGCCGGTCACGGCGAGCGACGCGATTCCGGTGCCGAAGGGTCTCAAGATCCGCCGGCTGCACAAGGCGTTTCTGCGCTATCACGATCCCGAGAACTGGCCCCTGCTGCGCGACGCGCTGCGGCGGATGGGCCGCGCGGATCTGATCGGAGAAGGCAAACGCCGGCTGGTGCCTGCCTGGCAACCGGCGGGTACCGGCGCGCAGCCGGAAGGCCGCCGCAAGCGCGACGCCACGCACCGGCCACGCTGAATCATTGCTATTCGAGTCTCACTGGAGGAATCGTTGAAAAAGCGCATCAAGGTAATGGACACCTCGTTCCGGGACGGCTTTCAGTCGGTCTTCGGCGCGCGGGTGTTGACCGAGGATTTTCTGCCGGCCGTCAAGGCCAGCGCGGAAGCGGGCATCACACATTTCGAGGCGGGCGGCGGCGCGCGCTTCCAGAGCCTGTTCTTCTACTGCAATCAGTCGGCGTTCGACATGATGGACGCGTTCCGCGCCACGGTCGGCCCCGACGCGACTCTGCAAACGCTGGCGCGCGGCATCAACGTGGTCGCGCTCGGCATCCAGCCGCATGACATCATCGACCTGCACGCGGCACTGTTCAAACGCCATGGCATGACGACCATCCGCAACTTCGACGCGCTGAACGATATGCGTAACCTGCGCTATTCGGCCGAGCGGATCACGCATCATGGCCTGAAGCACGAGCTGGCGATCACGATCATGGATCTGCCGCCCGGGTGCGACGGCGCGCACACGCCGGATTTCTATCTCGCCCGGCTGCGTGAAGTGCTGGATCAGGACATTCCATTTGATTCGATATGCTTCAAGGATTCGACCGGCACCGCGCATCCGCGCAAGGTCCACGAGACCATCAAGGCGGCGCGCAGGATGGTGCCCGAAGGCACGATGCTGCGGCTGCACACGCATGACACGGTCGGCTGCGGCATCGCGCAGTACCTGGCCGCGATCGAGGCCGGCATCGACGGCATCGATCTGGCGCAGAGCCCGGTCTCCGGCGGCACCTCGCAGCCCGACATCATCAGCATGTGGCATGCGCTGAAGGGTACCGATTACGAACTCGACGTCGATTACGACAAGGTGCTGGTCGCGACCGAGGTATTCGAGGACTGCATGCGCGATTACTTCATTCCGCCGGAGTCGAAGCAGGTGTCCGCGATCGTCGCGCTGTGCCCGATGCCGGGCGGCGCGCTGACCGCGAACACGATGATGATGCGCGACATCAACACGCTGCATCTGTTCCCGAAGGTGATCAAGGAAATGAGCGAAGTGGTGCGGCGCGGTGGCTTCGGCACCTCGGTGACGCCGGTATCGCAGTTCTATTTCCAGCAGGCATACATGAATGTCGCGCGCGGTCGCTGGAAGATGATCACACCCGACTACGGCGATATGGTGCTCGGCTATTACGGCCGCACGCCGGTGCCACCGGATCCGGAGATCGTCAAGCTGGCGGAGAAGCAGCGGCGCAAACCCTACTTCGACGGCGATCCGCTCGATCGCACCGAACCGGGCATTCCGCGCGCGATCGCCAAGCTGCGCGAACATGAACTGCCGGTGACCGACGAGAACATCTTCATTGCCGCCAGTTGCGAGGGCAAGGGGATCGATTTTCTGCTCGGCAAGGCGAAGGTCATGGTCCGCAAGACCAGCAAGGCCGAGCCGGCCACCGCCTGATCGTTGGCAGCGGGAACGGGCGCGGCGCCCGTCCTCCCGCAGGCGCCGCGAGGAGATCGCCGTGAACGGTTCCACCACAGTCGATGCGCTGGCCCCGATCGAGATCCAGGTCGAGCGCCTGTACAAGTCATTCGGCGACAACGCAGTCCTGCAGGGAATCGACCTGACGATCCGATGCGGGGAAACGCTGGCGATCGTCGGCGGCTCCGGCTGCGGCAAGACCGTGCTGCTCGGCCACATCCTCGGCAAGCTCCGTCCCGACCGGGGACATGTGCGCGTGGTCGATCATGGCGATCCGGCATTGCCGCTGCGCGCCCTCGACGAGCTCGACAGCTTCGCGATCGATCGGCTGCATCAGCACTGGGGGGTCGTGTTCCAGCGCAATGCGCTGTTCTCCGGCAGCGTCTACGACAACATCGCGCTGTGGCTGAAGGAAGTGCGCCAGCTCGACGACGACGTCATCGTCCCGATCGCTCGCCGCAGTCTCACCGCGGTCGGTCTCGACTGCGACGATGAATTCCTGCGCATGGATCATCTCGAACTGTCCGGTGGCATGGCGAAGCGGCTGGCGATCGCACGGGCGATTGCGATGGAACCGGTCGTGCTGTTCTACGACGAACCAACCACCGGCCTCGATCCCGCCAGCTCCGCACAGATCCACCAGCTGATTCAACAGACTCATGACACGCGTCTGGCCGGCGGCATCGCGCGAACCACGATCATCATCACCCACGACAAGGACCTGCTGCTGCGGCTGCGGCCGCGCACGGTGATGCTGCATGACGGACGCGTGTTCTTCGACGGCCCGTTCGCCGCATTTGAACGTGATCGCTCGGAAGTGATCCGGCCCTACTTCGATCAGATGCCGGTGCTGAATCGCCGCACCGGGACGAACTGAAGCCCCTATGACCCAGGTCGAGCCGGCGCCGATTCCCCATCGTGGCTCCGGGCCCGTGCTGACGTTCGGCCTCACCGGCGCCAACGGCTTCGTCGGCAGCAACCTCTGCCGGCATCTGCTCGCCGCCGGCCATCGGGTGCAGGCCCTGGTCCGCGCCGGCGCCGATCGCCGCGGCATCGCCAACATGCCGGAGCTGCAAGTCCACGAAGGCGATTTGGGCGACGCCGCTTCATTGCAGCGGGCGTTCGCTGGCTGCACGGTGGTCGTCCATGCCGCCGCGCGCACCGCGGACTGGGGTGCCTGGAAGCTGTTCGAAGCCGCCAATGTTCGCGGCGTGACCGAAGTTCTGGCGGCGGCGCGGGCGAGCGTCGTGCGGCGCGTCGTGCACCTCAGCACGGTCAGCGTCTACGGCTTTCCCGGTCTTGTCGAGGTCACCGAGGATCAGCCCTGGCTCGCGCGGCCGCGCGATCCCTACATCAGCTCCAAGCAACAGGGTGAACGGCTGGCGCGCGCCGCGCACGGCGCCGATCTCGAGGTGACGGTGTTGCGACCGGGCGGACTGTACGGGCCGCATGACCGTATCACCAGCGCACCGCTGTTCGCCGCGCTGGAACGTGGCCGCTTGCCGCTGGTCGATCGCGGCCGCCATCTGCTCGCGCCGGCCTATGTCGACAATCTCGTGCAGGCGATCTGGCTGGCGGCCACTCGGCCCAACGCCGCGGGGCGGGTCTACAACATCACCGATGCCGGCCGCATCACCTGGCACGACTATCTGTTCGCCGCCTGCGAGGAACTCGGTTGCCCGCCGCCGCGCCGGTCACTGCCCGCCGCGCTGGCGCTGCCGCTCGCCGCGGCCGTCGAGGACGTGTCGCGCTGGTTGCGCCCCGATCGCATGCCACCGCTCACGCGCTACCGCATCCGCGCCGTGATGGCCGACAGTCACTTCGACTGCCAGCGCGCCCGCGACGAACTCGGCTATGCGCCCGTTGTCGCGACTCGCGAAGGACTGCGCAGGACGGTCGCGTGGTATCGCGCGACGCCATAGCTCCCACCGGAAGAATCGCCCGATGCCGCTGCCCGTAGATCCATCGAGCAATGCCGCTAATCTGCGGCGCCTGAATGGCCAGCGGCTGATCGTGCTGGCGGCGCAGTGCGGTGTCGTGCTGCTGGCGATTTCGCGCTGGGACTATGAACTGCCGCTGCTGCCGTTGCTGGCGTTGTTCGTCACGGTGCTCGGGATCAGTTTCGGCACCTTGTGGCGACTGGCGCGCGCGCCGGTCATCGCCGATGCCGAACTGTTCCTGCAATTGACCATCGACGTCGCGGCGCTGACGGTGCTGCTGTATCTCACCGGCGGCGCCGGCAATCCATTCACGCCGTTCTTTCTGCTGCCGCTGACGCTGACCGCCGTCGCACTGCCCGGCGGTTACGCCTGGGCGATGGTCATACTGACGCTGACCTGTTACACGCTGCTGACCCGCTTCTACCTGCCGCTGCCGCCGGTCCATCCCGGCTTCCCCGGCGGCATGCACGAGATCGGCATGTGGTTTTCGTTCGCGTTCAGCGCCTTTCTGATCGCCCTGTATGCGGTGCGCATGGGTCACTCGGTGCGCGAGCGCGATCGAATGATCGCGACGCTGCATGAGCAGAAGCTGCAACAGGACCATCTCCTGGCGCTCGGCACGCTGGCCGCCGGCGCAGCGCATGAATTGGGCACGCCGCTCGCGACGCTGGCGGTCGTGCTCAAGGATGTCGATCCGGCGGAGCCGCTCGGCGGCGAACGGCTCGGGCTGTTGCAGGATCAGGTCATGCGGTGCAAGGGCATCCTCGGCTCGCTGACCGCGACCGCGGGCGGCTGGCGCGCCGAGTCCGGCCGGGCGATCGATCTCGAATCCTGGCTGCGGCAAATGATCGATGACTGGCGGGCGAGTCGCCCGGGGCTTGACATCGATCTCTCGCTCGATGGACCACGGCCGGCCCCGCGGCTCGTCGTCGAGCAAACGCTGACACAGGCACTGACCAATGTCTGCAACAACGCCGCCGATGTGTCGCCCGCCGCGGTGGCGATCGCCGCCCGCTGGACACCAGACCTGCTCGTCTTCGAAGTACGCGATCGCGGCACCGGGGTCGCGCCGGAATTGCGCGCCAAGGTCGGCGCCGAGCGCGTGACGACCAAGCAGGATGGCCTGGGGCTTGGCCTGTTTCTGACGTTTCAGACCTTGCGCCGCTTCGGCGGCACGGTGAACCTCAGCGATCGGACTGGCGGTGGCACCTGCTGCCGGATCGAACTGCCGCTGGCCGGCTTGCGGCTCGCCGATGATCCCTGAAATCAGCGCCAGCGAACTGCCGAGCCTGCTGCTGGTCGATGACGACCCCGTGTTCGCACGCGTGCTGGCGCAGGCATTCGAGCGTCGCGGTTACTGCGTGCGGGTCGGCCACGATGTCCCCGCGGCCCTTGATCTCGCGCGCGCCGAACCGCCCGAGTACGCGGTCATCGATCTGCGCATGCCGGGACCTTCCGGCCTCGAACTGGTGCGTGAACTGAAGGCGCTCGATGCGCATACCCGCATCGTCGTACTGACCGGTTACGCCTCGATTGCAACCGCAGTCGAGGCGATCAAGCTCGGTGCGATCCATTACCTCGCCAAGCCGGCGGATGCGGATCAGATCCTTGCCGCGTTCCAGCGCGAGCAAGGCGACGCCGCGATCGATATCCCGGACCAACCGCTCTCCGTCAGCCGGTTGGAGTGGGAGCACATCCAGCAGGTGCTACAGGAATGCGGCGGCAACGTTTCGGAAACCGCGCGGCGGCTCAGCATGCATCGCCGGACGCTGCAACGCAAACTCAACAAGCGCCCGGTTCGCCGCTGACGGGGGGTCGGCCACCGGCGCACCCACGCGCTCAAGCCTTGGGCGCGACAAAATGTCGCATTCCCAGCCCGCTACTCCTGGGCAAGACTGGCTATCAGTCCGTCACCCCTGGAGTAGGTCATGTCATTGCGGTATGGGATTCAGTTCGCTGCCCTGGTCTCGGTTTCCGGAACCGGCGCGGTTGCATCGGCAGCCACGGAGCAGCCGGAGGAAATCATCATCCAGGGATCCCGGTTATCCGATCCCGTGGGCATCGGCGTCACGCAGGTCGACGCGGCGGCGATCGCGCGGCAGGGCGTTGCCACCAGCGATGTCGCCAGCCTGCTGCGGGAAGTCCCCGGCGTCAGCGCATACGGCGCCGGCGGCGTGTCGAGCCTGCCAGTGATTCACGGGTTGGCCGATGACCGCTTGCGCATCAAGGTCGATGGCATGGACTTGATTGCCGCCTGCCCCAACCACATGAACCCTGCTCTGTCCTATCTCGACCCGGCGCAGCTTGGCAACCTTCAAGTCTTCGCCGGAATTGCGCCGGTCAGCGCCGGTGGAGACAGCATCGGCGGCACGATCGTCGCAGAGACCGCTGCGCCGGAGTTCGCCGGCAGCGGCGCCGGCATCGAGTTCAGCGGCGAAGTCGGGGCTTTCTATCGCAGCAACGACGAGGCACGCGGCGCGCACCTCGGAGTCCATCTCGCCGGGTCATATTTCTCGCTGTCGTATGCCGGCTCCTTCGCCAAGGCCGACGACTACACCGCCGGACGCGACTTCAAGACGACGACCGCGACCGGCCGCAGCGGTCACACGCTGGACCTCGATGTGGTCGGTTCGAGTGCTTACGAAACCAACAATCACGCGCTGACGCTGGCGCTGAAGAATGAGCGGCATCTGCTGGAAGCGCGGCTCGGTTATCAGGCGATGCCGTTGCAGTCGTATCCGAACCAGAGAATGGACCTGATCGACAACACGCAATACCGCGCCAACCTGCGTTACGTCGGCTCGTTCGACCGCGTCGCATTTGAAGCACGTATCTATTACGAAGGCGTGGCGCATGCGATGGACTTCGGGCCGGACCGGCGGTTCTGGTACGGCAGCAACTCCGGCAGTGGCTCGCCGTGTTCGCCGATCCGCTTCATGGGTGATCCAGCGGGCACTTGCGCCGGCGGCATGCCGATGCAAACCGAGGCCGAGACGCTCGGCGTCACCGCGCGCGCCGACCTGTCGTTCGGCGGCGCAAACCTGCTGCGCGTCGGCACCGAGTACCAGCGCTACCGCCTGGATGACTGGTGGTCGCCATCGGGCGGCGGTATGGGGCCGGGTACGTTCTGGAACATCCGTGATGGCCAGCGCGACCGCTTCGCTCTGTTCTCCGAATGGGAAACGCAACTCGATCCGCGCTGGCTGACCTCGCTCGGCGCCCGCTTTGAGCGCGTCGAGACCAGCGCCGGGCCGGTGCAGGGTTACAGCACGATGATGACCGCACCTGGAACACAGTATGCGGACAGCCAGGCGTTCAATGCCGGCGCTCGCGCCGCGGTCGACCACAACTGGGATGTGACCGCGTTGTCGCGCTATAGCGTAGATGCGACGGTCGACCTCGAACTGGGTTACGCGCACAAGGTGCGCTCGCCGAATCTGTATGAGCGTTACCCGTGGTCCAGCTGGGCGATGGCGGCGACCATGAACAACTTCGTTGGCGACGGTAACGGTTACGTCGGCAATCCGCTGCTCCAGCCGGAACAGGCGCATACGCTGTCGGCGACGTTCGACTGGCACAGCACCGATCGCGATCGCGAGTTGCGGATTGCGCCGTTCTATACGCGGGTGCGCGACTACATCGATGCCGCGCAGCGGCTGTCATTCACCGCCAACAGGTTCAACGTCCTGACCTATGCCAATCAGTCGGCGCGACTCGCTGGCATCGACGTCGCGGCGAAGCTGGTGCTGGCGCGTACCCCGGTCGGGGTATTCACCGCCACTTCGGCACTGAGCTACACCGACGGCAAGAACCGTGTGACCAAAGACGCGCTATACAACATCATGCCGCTCAACGGGCGCATCCGCCTGAACCATCAATACGGCGGCTGGGATGCCGGTCTCGAACTGTTGCTGGCTGGAGGCAAACAGGATGTCGCAACGGTGCGCAACGAAATCGCGACCGCCGGTTACGAACTCGTCAACCTGACCGCGAGCTACACCTGGGAACGGTTACGGCTGGATGCCGGCATCGACAACCTGTTCGATCGCTACTACCAACTGCCGCTCGGTGGCGCCTATGTTGGCCAGGGCTCGACCATGAGCATCAACGGCATTCCGTGGGGTGTCGCGGTACCGGGCAAGGGCCGCTCGTTCAACGTCGCCTTGACCGCGAAATTCTGAAGATCGCTTCTTCCGGCGGCGTGGCAAGGCTCTACCACGCCGCCGGCACTTTAACTGCAACCGTTCCTGGCGCGGAAATCGCGCACCCATTCCGCAGTCGCGCGCAGGCCGCCGAACGGATACAGGTGCATCAACACGTCACCGTGTCGCGCCGGGTCGAGTCTTCGCGCGTATTCCTCGATGAGTTGATCGGGTCCCGCGGTGGACAGCAGTTTGGTCAGCGACAAGCCGTACTTTTTCATCACCTTGGTTGACGCCGTGACGCCGCAGCGGGCGGCAAACGACAGCAGCCGCTTGACGGTGGCCGGGCCAGGAACACCGACACGGACCAGGGCCTGGATGCCGTTCTTGCGCAATTCCTCCAACCACTTCAGCACCGGGTCGGCGTCGAAGGCGAACTGCGTCACCACGGCGAAATCATGGCCGCGCTCCAGTATCTCGGTTTGCTTGTCCAGGCTGGCCTTCCAAAGCTTGTCATTGCCGATGTCCGGGTGCCCTTCCGGATATCCGGAGATACCGACCCGCTTGATGCCGTACTGCGCGAGCAGCCCGCTGCGGATAATCGACAGTGCGTCCTCGTAGGGTCCCATCGGTTCCGGCGGATCACCGGCGACGACGAAGGCATGGTCGGTCCCCACTTCCTGCTGGATGCCGGCCAGGAACCCCTCCAGTTCCTGCTGCGATTGCAACCGGCGCGCGGAGATGTGCGGAATCGGCAGGAAACCCAGGTCTCGCACGCGCTTCGCTGCGGCGATCCTCATCTCGAACGTCTCCCCGGGCAAAAATGTCACCGGGATCTTCGTTCCTTTCGGGATCAGGTCCGCCGCCTCCTCGAGATGGGGGACATCCTTTGCGGTCATTTCTATCGACCAACGGTCGAGCAAAGTGCAAACGGATTGTGCTGCGTGGGTTCCGGCCGTCATCAAAGGTGTCCTTTCGTCGGAAATGCTGGAAACGGTTGATCGGGATGCACTGCGTGTAAACCGAGTATAAACCTGTGCCGGCAGATTGCGCCACGAAGACAGATGCATGCGTCGGCGGTAACAAGCCCGGTCCGTCGTGAGGACGGGCCGGGCTTCCTGAGTCAGCTCCGAACAAGTCCTTCCTGGACTTGTTCGAAGTCGGCTGACGGTGCCGCAGCTGAGAGACAACCCGCGTCCCGCGGGTCTGGCGTTACTTGATTGAGTTGATGTAGGCAACGACGTCCTTGATGGCCTGATCGTTGGCCAGCGTCGTCGCCATCGGCGCCATCTGCATGCCGTAGGTGTCCTTCGGGTTCTTGCCCCGAATGCCGGCTTTGAAGTTCTGCAACTGCTGAACCAGGTACCAGTCGCTCATGCCGGCCAGCCGCGGCGCGTTGAGCGCCTTCATCCCTTCCGCCTTTTGGCCGTGGCAGGTGGCGCAGGTCGCATAGGCGGCCTTGCCCTTGGCGACGTCCCCGGTGACCTTTGGCGTTGCCGGCGTGTCCGGCAGCGACCTGATGTAGGCGACGACGTTCTCGATCGCCTTGCCGTCGGCCAGGGTCGCCGCCATCGGCGCCATCTGCATGCCATAGGTGTCCTTCGGGTCCTTGCCCCGAATGCCGGCTTTGTAATTCTGCAACTGCCGGATGAGATACCAGTCCTCCTGCCCGGTCAATTTCGGCGCATGCAGCGCCTCGTTGCCCTCGGCCTGCTGGGCGTGGCAGGCGGCACAGGTCGCGTAGGCGGTCTTGCCTGCGGCCGCGTCGCCGGCGGCCAAGGCCTGTTGGCTGACGGCAAGGGCAACTGCGATGGTCAATTGACGCAACATGATGGAATGTCTCCTGTTGGTTTACGAAATGAAGCGGTTGCGGCCATATCAGCCGCGAATTCTGGGATAAGCCTGCCGGATCTCCGTTTCATGGGCTGCCAGCAAGGCGATGTAATCACGTGTGCTCTTCGGCATCGGGACGCGCGCGGACGCGACCCATTGCAGGAGGTTCTTGCCATCGCGAATCAGGCGGACACTCTCGTCGCGCAGCAGGCGCTGCTCCGCGCTGAGCTTTTCCGGTGATGCCGGCCTGAATCCTGCCAGTTCATCACCGGTCGCGACGAACTCTGGCCAAACAGCGAATATGGCAAGATCGCCACGCAGCGTTTCACACTCGGCCCGGGCCGCATCACAAAAGGCGTTGACCAACTGCGGCAGACGTTCGAAGCCCGCATAGGGACTGAATATGGCAATGATTTGCTGCCGAATCAGATCGATTTCGGACATGGTCTGCGCGACCTTCAAATAACGACCTTCGTAGAACTGCTCGACCGACAGGGTAAACGCCCGAAACGGCTCACCCCAAAGTTCATCCAGCCCTTCCTCGCCACTGTAATGACGGACGCTCTTGCCAAGTTCCAGGGCCTCGAGGAAATAGTGGCCACATTCCTTCAGCAACTCGTTCTGGGGCGTGATGCGGATACCGGCTTCTTCCAGTTCGACGACCTTGGTGAAGATATCGGTCGCCCGATTGAGCAGCGCGCCGGCCAGCATGCCGGCATTGACGCGCTTGCGTGCCGGCTCCTGCTGCTGTTCGTAGGCGGCGCGGGCCTCCTCGAGACGGCTGCCCGGGGTATTGATGCCCGGTTCGGTATGGTGAAAGACGCGTTTGGTCAGTTGATCGATCAGGGTCTTCTTGTCGCGAAAGGCACTCTGCGAGACGTCGTAATACCGGATCCAGTAGCCATCGTAGAAAATGCATTTCTTGCCGTCGATGGCGCGTACGGTACCGTTACCGAGTTGCTCCGCAGAAGTACGCTCCGTACGCATATCGTGGGCTGGCATCAAAATAGCGAGAGTATATTGTGCGGCGAATACCCTGTCACCCTTTTCGGACTGGGTCGCTACAGTCAATAGACCATGCTGCGGATGCGAGGTTCGGCTCAGTGGCGCCCGGCGGCGAGTTCGCACATCACCGCCGTGATCCGGCGCAGTTCTTCCGGCGAGATGACCAGCGGCGGCATCGTGTACAGCGTCCGACCGAAGGGGCGCAGCCAGACGCCTTGGGTAATCCCTGCCCGGGTCAATGCATGCACGTCGGGCGGATCGTGAAATTCAATGACACCGATGGCACCGAGGACCCGGACATCGCGCACCGCGGGGAGGGCCGCGCACGGCGCCAGTTCCTGCCGCAGTTGTGACTCAAGCCGCGCAACCCGCTGTTGCCACGGCGACTCCAGCAGCAGTTCCAGGCTCGCGTTCGCGGCGGCACAGGTCAGCGGATTGCCCATGAACGTCGGTCCATGCATCAGTGCCTGCCCCGCACCAGGAGCAATCGTTTCGGCAATCGCACGGCTGGTCAGGGTTGCGCCGAGGCTCATGTACCCGCCGGTCAACGCCTTGCCCAGACACAAGATGTCCGGCACGACGCCGGCCCAGTCACAAGCGAACATGCGCCCGGTTCTGCCGAATCCGGTTGCGATTTCATCGGCAATCAGCAGCACCTCCCACTGCTCGCACAGGCGCCGCACGCCGCGCAGATATTCGGGATGATAGAACCGCATTCCGCCCGCACCCTGGACGATCGGCTCGAGGATGACCGCAGCAATGGTGGCGTGATGCGCGGCGAGCAAGGCCGTGACGGAGTCGAGATCCGATGGCTGCCAAGTGCCGTGAAAAGGTACCGTTGGCGCGGCGGCGAACACCTGGGACGGCAGATAACCCCGAAACAAGCCATGCATGCCGGTGTCCGGGTCGCAGACCGACATCGCGCCAAAGGTATCGCCATGGTACCCGCCGCGGATCGTCAGGAAACGCTTGCGCGCCGCAATGCCCCGCCCTTCCCAATACTGCACCGCCATCTTCAGCGCAACCTCGACCGCAACCGAGCCGGAATCGGCGAAGAATGCGACTTCCAGCGGCGACGGCACGAGCGCGCAGAGTTTTTCGGCGAGCCGAACTGCCGGCTCATGGGTCAGGCCGCCAAACATCACATGCGCCATCCGCGCGACCTGGTCCGCGATCGCCGCATTGATCCGGGGAACGTTGTACCCATGGATGGCGCACCACCAGGAGGACATGCCATCGATCAGGACGGTGCCATCCGCAAGGTGGATCTGGCAGCCCTCGGTCCGCACGACCGGATAGACCGGGCCGGGCTTGGCCATGGATGTATACGGATGCCAGACGTGGCGGCGATCGAAATCGAGCAGCCTGTGCCATTCGGCAGCGGCGTGGTTCATTGCAATCGGCTCGAAAGTGGGAACTACTTGACCGGATAGGTGATGCGGCTTCCTTCGCGGATCCCGAGCTCCGCGGCGCGGCCACCGCGAAGCTCCAGCACGGCGCGAACGACCTGGCCGGAGGGAATCGATGTCAGCGAGCGCGGTGTCGTATTTCGGGCCAGGCGCACAACCTTGAGATCCTGATCGAGGAACAGCATGTCGAGCGGAATCAGCGTGTTCTTCATCCACATCGACACGTGCTGCGGTGTCGCATAGAGGAACAGCATTCCGGCATCGGGGGCCAGGTCCTCGCGATACATCAGGCCGACCTCCTTTTCCCGGTCCGTTCGAGCCACTTCGACCAGGAATTCATGCGTTCCCGAATCGGTCGTGATCAGCAGTCGTTCCGGCTCGGCTGCTGTCGCCGGCAGCACCAAACACAGCATCGCCAGCACGGCCCAACCGTTCACAGCGAACTGGCGAATCCTCGTATACCCACTCACTGGCAATACCCTCAACCCGCTGATCCGAGAAACCCGTTCAACGCCGCAGCCACCGACCGCGGCGCCTCGATATGAAGCATGTGTCCGCATGCGCCAATGAGTTCGATACGGCCATCATGAAAGCATTGGCGCAGTTCGCGCTCCAGTTCGGGTCGCGTCTCAGCGCGGCCAAGCGAGGATTCACCGCCGATCAGGAACAGGGCCGGAGCCGTCACATTGCGCCAGCACGCCATTGCCTCTTCGCGCCGATACAGGATGGCATTGACCCGTCGATGCTTCGGGTCCATTTTCAACCGGTAGCGACCATCCGGCAACCGTGTCGCCCACTGCTGCGCGACGAAGGTGGCAATCGCCGCATCGGCCCGCGGGGCGAGCTTGCGGACCTGGCGTACGAGATCGGACAGCGTCGCGAAATCCCGCGGCAACGCCGGGACGCGAATCTCGTCGAGCCATTGTGCATACCGCGACGGGGCTAGTGCAGCCGGGCTTGCCGGCAGACCGGCCGCATCCAGACAGACCAGCGCATCGACCCGGCTCGGCCGGATCCCGGCGTAGAGTGCCGCGACATTCGCGCCCATGCTGTGGCCGATCAGTGCGACCGTGCGCCCTGGGCTGAATACCTCGAGCAGGGTTTCGAGATCGGCCAGGTAATCCGGAAACCAGTAATGCTCGGCGGCTCGCCCCGTCTCGCCGAAACCTCGCCAATCCGCCGCGAATGCGCGGAAACCCGCATTGAGCTGATCGATCAGCGGCTGGAAGCTCAAGGCGCAATCGGCCCAACCGTGCAACAGCCAGACAGGGCGGCCTTGCACCGGGCCCCACGAATAGCACCGGTAGCGGATTCGGCCGATGGTGAGATCGTGCGATGCTGACGGGCGCTCGGGTTGGTAGAAAGCGTTCATTTAGCCGAGTCAGCGCCCGCAGGCAAAGGTTTGATGGCAAGCTGACGCGTCGGAAACCAACGCCGCGGCCGGAACCGATCAAGCAGACGCGCCGTGCGCCATCAATGGCAGGTACCGGATTTGAACCGCAACACATGCGTGTTGCTGCCACCCGCGGCTTCTTGCTCCAGCAGACCGGTCACTTCGCGCTCCGGCAAGGGACGCGAATACCAGAACCCCTGCGCCTCCGGGCACCGCATCGCGCGCAGGCGCCGTACCTGTTCCGGGGTTTCCACGCCCTCCGCAATGACGCGCATGCCGAGCGTATTGCCGAGCGTCACGATCGCCTCGACGATGGCACTGCTGTCGACCTTGTCGCTCATGCTGTGAACGAACGATCGGTCAATCTTCAAGGTGTCGTAGTTGAACCGTTGCAGATAGCTGAGCGACGAATAGCCGGTGCCGAAATCATCGATTTGCAACTGAATACCGAGCGCGCGCAAGGTCAGCAGTGAATCCATCACGATTTCGCCATGGTCCATCACGACGTTCTCGGTGATCTCGAGACGCAGGCTGTCCGGGGTCAGCTTCCATTCTTCGAGCAGCGCCTGCAGGCGCTTTGGCAGATCGCCAGTCAACAACAGCTTTCCGGAAACGTTGACACTGACCGACAAGGGCGGCGTCGACGGGAACATCTGCTGCCATTGCTTGATTTGCCGGCATGCCTCGGCCAAGCCCCACCAGCCAATCGGCACAATCAGCCCGGTTTCCTCAGCAGCCCAGATGAAGTCGTCCGGATTGACGACACCGCGCTCGGGATGTGCCCAACGGATCAGCGCCTCAAACCCGGAGACCCGGCTATCTTCCAGCGCCACGATCGGTTGATAGCACAGGAAGAATTCCCGGGCATCGAGCGCGTGGCGCAGATCGGTTTCCAGGCGATGCTGGGCCAGCGCCTGCTGATGCATGTTCGTATCGAATACGGCATAGGTGACGTTCGAATCCGCCTTGGCCCGATACATTGCGAGATCCGCATCGCGCAGTATCTCGCCCGGCTTGCGGTACGCTCCGGAACTGACCGCGATACCGACACTCGCCGAGGTATAAACGATGTGACCCTCAATGCTGAACGGCTTCGTCACATGATCCCGGACCCGCTCGGCAACGTAGATGGCGTCGGTCGGGCCGGCGATATCGTTAAGCAGGATGGCGAATTCATCGCCACCCAGGCGTGCCAGCGTATCTCCGGGCCGCAGGCAGCTCTTGAGCCGCAGCGCGACTTCAACCAACAGTTGATCGCCAACGGCGTGGCCGAGGCTGTCATTGACGTTCTTGAACCGGTCAAGGTCGAAATACAGTGCCGCGAACAGCTTGGACGAATCCCGCAGGTACCGGCGCAGGCTGAGGTCGAGGTGATCCATGTAGAGCGCGCGGTTCGGCAGTTTGGTCAGGGAATCGTGCAAGGCATCATGAATCAGTTGCGACTCCGCCTGTTTGCGGCGCGTGATATCCGATACAGATCCCGCCATGCGCTGCACCGCGCCGGCACTGTCGCGGACCGCCAGCCCGCGGACCAACAACCACCGCTCCTCACCCTGCGGCGTCCGGATCCGATGCTCATGTTCGAGATGACTGGCCTGGCCACTCTTCAGATCATTCAATGCATGTTCAAAGGATTCGCGATCCTGGCTATCGATTTGCTCAAGCCAGCACTGCACTCCGCTTGCTCGTGCAGTCTCATTGGACCAACCGAGTATTTCCGTCCAGCGCGGTGAGTAATAAAAGGCGTCGGTCTTGCAGTTCCAATCCCATACCCCGTCATTGGTTCCGGCCACCGCCAGGGCGTAGCGCTCCTCGCTTTCGCGCAGCCGAGCATCGGATCGATGGCGCTCGATGGCGTACTGGACCGAGCGCAGCAGCAGTTTCCGGTCAATCTCGCGCTTGTTGAGATAGTCCTGCGCGCCCAGGCGCATCGCCGCCATGGCGAGCTCATCGCTGTTTTCGTTGGTCAGGACGATAACCGGTGCGAGCGGTGCGGTCGCCAGAATCCGGGCACAACCATCGACACCGGATGCATCCGGCAAATGCAAATCCATCAGAATGACGGAGTAATCCTGCGCTGCGAGGCGAGAAAGCGCCTGTTCCAGGCGTGTGACATGGTCGATTGCGAATCGCCTGCCATCCTGCAGCAGCTTGCGAATGATATCCGCTTCGGCAGGCGTATCTTCAATGAGCAGGATGCGACAGAGTACTTCCTCTGGATGCTGCATTCCCCACTCCCAGTGAAAGGTTCATTGGACTGTCGTTTCCGTCGTGCCGAAATCCAGCAGGAACACTGACCCCTTACCGGGGGCCGATTCTACCGAAATTTTCCCGCCATGGCTTTCCATGATGCGTTTGCAAAGGGCGAGGCCAACACCCGTTCCCGGGAACTCATCCTCCGAATGCAACCTTTGATACAACTCGAAAATCCGCAACGTATCCTCGGCCGCAATGCCGATACCGTTGTCTTCGATCCGGACCCGCCAGCCGTGCTCGGTTGTGACGGCCGA
Organism: Gammaproteobacteria bacterium; assembly: GCA_020845935.1. GTDB lineage: Bacteria > Pseudomonadota > Gammaproteobacteria > JADLEV01. Next base: position 77,375 of record JADLEV010000039.1, on the reverse strand, counting down.
GATTTTGATACGTGGCAGGCGGTCCCGGCAGAATTTGATGCCATTGGCAATCAGGTTCTGGAACAGTTGCACCAGCTGCCCGCGATTGCCCGTGAGGGTGGGCAAGGGACCGGTTTCAACGGTTGCTGCGGAATCCTCAATCGCCACGGCAAGGTTTTCCAGCGCCTGGCGCACGACCTGATCCAGTGCCACGGTATCGAAGCGCTGCGGCACCTGGCCGATCCGATACAGTGCCGTTACGCCATCGAGCATTTCCTGCATGCGCAAGGAACTCGCGTGGATATGCCGTACCGATTCGAGCGCGTCGGTGGCCAACAAGGCGCCGTGCTTCTCGATCAACCAGGAGGCTTGGCGAATCACGATCTGTAGCGGTTGCTGCAGATCGTGGGAGAGCGCCTGCTGCAACGGCACTGTTGCGGATTCAGCGAGCGCCAGCGAGGCTTCCGCCGGCGACAGCGATTGGTTGGTTACCAGGATTCCGCTCCAGTGACGCCCGGACGAGCCGTCCCGTGCCAGTGGCCACACGACCATCCTGAAACCTGTGACGGCAGCCAAATCCGATCGAACCGATACGTCGGTGGTAATGGCACCAGGTTCCACATCACCCGCCAACAGCGCCGGAACCCAGGCTTCCGCCTGTCCTGCCGCGCTAAACAGTTGGTCGATCCGTGCGCCAATGTAACGATACCGCGGCAGGTGTAAAAGGTCTTCGAATGCCTCATTGCCGGTGCAGAGCCGGCCCTGGGAATCGAGCACGAAATTGGGCACCGGCATGGACTCCAGGCCGATTGCGGTTGCGTGATCGCTGAGGATCTGGGTCAGTTCGAGCTGTTTGGCGACGACCCGCTCGAGCTTTTTCGGCAACTGCAAAAAGCCGGCGCTGTCCTTGACCAGATTGAGGTCGATCAGCCGGCCAATGCAGGCATCGTCAGCCACGCTCTGCGCCGCATTCGTGAACAGGATCGCCGCGCACGCACCGTTCCGGCGGCGTGCCACGTCCGCCAGCTCGAATGGTGAACCCCAATCGATTACCGCATCAGCGATCAGCGCATCCAACGCACCGGTTGCCAGGTGCGTCGCGAATTCCGTGGCCGAATTAGCCTGCAGAACGTCTACGTTCGGCAGTTGGCTCCGGAGCGAAAGGGTGAGCAGTTCGCGATCCGTTTCATTTTCATCGATTATGAGTATTCGGTATTTGCGATGAGTTTCCAGCGTCACGTATACAAACTATTTTTATTACCTGATACCAGGCGGCCGCAGCATACCGAATACGCAGCGTCCAGCGTAGCGCTGCCACGTTTTTTATGGGAATATTTTATAAATTTCGCAACACATTCAAGCGGAGCATGCCATTGTCCAGCCCTTATCAAGTTCCCGCCGAAGGATCGCGGATCACGGTACGAAACCACCAACTCGACGTCCCTAACAATCCGATTATTCCATTCATCGAAGGTGACGGGATCGGCCCGGATGTCTGGCGTGCTTCAGTCCGAGTCATCGATGCAGCAGTCGCGAAGGCGTATGGCGGCAAGCGCAAGATCGCCTGGATGGAAATCTACGCCGGCGAAAAGGCCAACAACCTGCTCGGTTCCTGGCTGCCGGAGCAGACTCTGGACGCCTGTCGCGATTTCCTGATATCCATCAAGGGCCCATTGACGACCCCGGTCGGCGGCGGCTTTCGCTCGTTGAATGTCGCGATCCGGCAGGAACTCGATCTTTACGTCTGCCTGCGTCCGGTACGCTGGTTCCGCGGCGTGCCGTCACCCGTGCGGCACCCGGAACTGATCGACATGGTGATCTTTCGCGAGAACACCGAGGACATCTACGCCGGCATCGAATTCGAGAGCGGCACGCCGGAATGCACCCAGTTCCTGCAGCAGTTCCAGCAATCGTTTCCGGATGCCTATCGCAAGATCCGGTTTCCCGAATCGACCGGTATCGGCATCAAACCCGTGTCCCGCGATGGCACCGAGCGGCTGGTCCGCGCTGCGATCAAGTACGCGATCGAAAACAAGCGCAAGAGCCTGACGCTGGTGCACAAGGGCAACATCATGACATATACCGAAGGTGCATTCCGCAACTGGGGTTATGCGCTCGCGGATCGCGAGTTCGCGGCGGAGACGTTCAGTTGGGAACTCTGGAACCGGATTCAGGCCAAGGAGGGAACAGAAGCCGCCAACGCGGCACAAAAGCGCGCCCTTGCCGAGGGCAAACTGTTGGTCAAGGACGCCATCGCCGATATCACGCTGCAGCAGGTTTTGACCCGGCCGGACGAGTTCGACGTCATCGCGACACTGAATCTCAACGGCGACTACCTTTCCGACGCGGTCGCTGCGCAGGTTGGCGGCATCGGCATCGCGCCGGGAGGCAACATCAACTACTTGACGGGGCATGCCGTGTTCGAGGCGACCCACGGCACCGCGCCGAAGTATGCGAATCTCGACAAGGTCAATCCGGGTTCGGTGCTGCTGTCCGCGGAAATGATGCTGCGGCACATGCGCTGGACCGAAGCCGCCGATCTCATCATCAAGTCAATGGACGCGACCATCTCGAACAAGACCGTGACCTATGACTTCGCTCGTTTGATGACCGGCGCCACAGAAATCAAGTGCAGCGAGTTCGGCGACGAACTGATCAAGAATCTCTGAGGTTGTTCCGAGCGCTCTCTGAACAAGTCCTTGCCAGGACTTGTTCAGAGGCGGCTGGTCCGGCACAGGCCCGACTGTTGCTCAATAGTCCCAGAGGAACGGCGTCGCTACCGGCACCACTTCCATGAATGCTTCGATTGCCTGAATGCGGCCGTCGTAGATCTTGAACATCTCCCAGACCGAAAGCTCGCCCTGACCGCGCATCAGCGAGCCCGGACCGAAGTTCATCCGCAGCCAGACAATTCCCTGCTCCTCGTCGATCGCGGCGACTCTCGTCTTGATGCCCGCCAGCGTCGGGATGCGCTGCTCGCGAACGTTGTCGCAACCTTGAAAGAACGTGCAGCCGGGGCCGGCCATCAATTGCCCGTTCTCGATGCGATACGCTTCCTTGGTGAACTGCGCATCGGCCTTGACGAAACTGCCAACCCGCAATCCTTCCGGATAGAGCAGCGCCAAGCGCTGTAAGTCCTCGCGCGTGTTTCGCTGTGCCGGCACCGGCGTCACGTTCATCGCCGCGCTGACCTCCTTGATCGCGTCAATGTTGAAGATCATCCCTTCCTCGCGATTGCGCACGACGGTCGATTCGACGCCGCTGATCTTGCCGCCGTCGATCTTGAGCCGAACCGCGACCAGCACCGGCTGGCCACCTTCGATTGCGACCACATGCACGCCGGCGACGCCACCGCGCACGTCGAGAATGTCCTGCCGGAATGGACGCAATCCTTCGATCGTCCGCCAGAGTCCCTCGCCCAGTTGCAACTCCTGGGTGTCCTCGGTGAACCGAACTGTTGCGGCCAGCGGCAGCGACCTCGGATCATGCTTGACGAGCGCCTCAAGATAGCGGTCGATCATGTTGCGCAGACAGGCGCGATCGCAATCCTGCGCGATAACCGGCGCGGCAGAGGTCAGAGCAAGCAACAGCACGAGCCATCTTTTCATTGTCAGAACTCCAGGTTCTTGGGGGTACGTGGAAACGGAATGACATCACGGATATTGCTGATGCCGGTCAGCAGCATCAGCAGGCGTTCAAAGCCAAGACCAAACCCGGCATGCGGTGCGGAGCCGAACCGTCGCGTGTCGAGATACCACCAATAGTGTTCCGGCACGAGGCCGCGGCGCTCGATCTGCGCGACGAGTACGTCGAAGCGTTCCTCGCGCTGGCTGCCGCCGATGAGTTCGCCGGAGCCCGGCACCAGCACGTCCATCGCGGCGACGGTGCGGCCATCGTCGTTGCGTCGCATGTAGAAGGCCTTGATGTCGGCGGGCCAGTCGTACACCACCACCGGCTTGCCGAATTCGTCCTCGGTCAGGAAGCGTTCGTGCTCGGATTGGAGATCGCCGCCCCAGACCGGCTCGAAGGTGAATGCGCGCCCGCTGCAGCGCAGGCAATCGATGGCATCGGTATAGCTCAGTCGGACGAACGGCTCCGCCGCCAGCCGCGTCAGACGAGCCAGCAGCGTCGGATCGACGAAGCGGTTGAACAGATCCAGGTCCTCGGCGCAATCGTGCAAGGCAAAGCCGACCAGTTCGCGCACCATCGCCTCGGCCAAGTCGATGTCGGCGACAAGATCTGCGAACGCGATCTCCGGTTCGATCATCCAGAACTCCGCCATGTGCCGGCTGGTATTCGAGTTCTCGGAGCGAAAGGTTGGACCGAATGTATAGACCTTGCCGAGACCAAGGCAGTAGGTCTCCAACGACAACTGGCCGGATACGGTCAGATAGGCTGGCTTGCCGAAGAAATCATCCGCTGGGTCGAGCGCGCCCTGCCTCGGGTCAAGCGTCGTGACGCGAAACATCTCGCCGGCACCTTCGCAATCGGATCCGGTGATGATGGGCGTGTGGATGTAATGGAAGCCGCGCCGCTGGAAAAATTCATGGATCCCGTAGGCGAGGCGCGAGCGGATCCGCGCCACCGCGCCGTACTTATTGGTCCGGGCGCGCAGATGCGCGATGGTGCGCAGGAACTCGTCACTGTGGCGCTTCTTCTGCAACGGATACGGTTCCGGGCAGCCGCCGTAGAGTTCGATATGCTCGGCGCGCAATTCCCAGCGTTGGTTCTTGCCGGGCGATTCAAGCAGCGCGCCGCTGACACGAATTGCCGCGCCGGTGGTGACTCCGCTCAGAGTGTCCGGACCCGTGGTAACGACCACTTGCAGATTGCCCAGGCAGGAGCCATCGTTGAGCTCCAGGAACGATACGTCCTTGCCATCGCGCCGCGTCCGCACCCAGCCGTTCGCGACCACCATGGCCAGCGGCTGATCCTGGTGCAGCAGTTCCTTGATCGATAGAGTCATCTTCGCCGGACGAGATTACGCAGGCCACGCAGCGAAAGAGCGGTTGATAACACGATGAGTACCGCGACGTGCAGCCACCACGAACCCAACCACGCCGGCGTCCTGCCGACCCGCATCAACCCGTTCGCCACGACCAGCAGGTTGGTGTACAGAAAATATACCGCGATCGCCGTGAGCAAAGGTATCGCAATTTGCTGTTGCTGCCGAAACGGCACGAGTACCACGGCAAGCAGTGCCAGCACCAGCGTTGCCAGCGGCAGTGAAAGTCGCGCGTTGAGTTCGGCACGCCGTTCGTGGTCGCGGGAGGCGAGTAATTGCCTGGCCGACATGAACTTCGTACCCTGCCAGGCGAGGTCCTGACGCGCCTCCTCGACCAGCACGCCGTATTGCGCGAACGCGGTGATGACGTAGTCGCGTCGCCCCGGCGCACCCTGGTAGCTCTCGCCGTCATGCAACACGGCATAGCGACCGCGATCTCCTGCTTCGAGCTGGGCCCTGCGCGCAGAGACGACCCGGGTGCCGTCCCGGACGGTCAGTTGCACGAAGGCATTTTCAATCGCCGCACCATCGTCGCTGATTCGTTCCGCATAGATGACGCGTTCGGCCTCGCCCATGGGCTGGAAGCGGCCGGCCTGGACACCCAGTATCGTCGCGCGGCGGACCGATTCGTGCTTCACGTCGCGAAAGCCACGCTCGAAATGCGGTTGCGCGAACAGCGTGAAACCGGCCCCGGAGAAGGCAACGATGGCGGCGCAACCCAGCATCGCGATCGCGATGGTCCGCGGCTTCAGCCCGGCAAGCCGCATGACCACGAGTTCGTTGTCGCGGCGCAAGCGCACCAACGCGGTGAATGCTGCGAGGAAAAACGCCAGCGGCAGCACTTCACCAACGCGAGCCCCAGTCTTGTACAACACGAGTCGCAACACGTCCGGCGACGCGACCTTGCCCGCGACCGCATCGTCGAGATACGCGGCGAGCTGAATCGTGACCAGCAACACCAGCAGCCCGATCAGGATCGCGCCAAACAGACGAACGACCTCGCGGACGATGTAGCGGCGCAGCAGCATGTGGTTCCGGGATCGGAAAGGGAGCGGCATTATACGGCGCGGCGCGGGTAAGGCCCTGCACGACGTGGCTCGGCCGCGTCGCGGGCCTGGGTACATCGCATGTCGCCGTGCTCGGGATGTCGGGATGAACGATTATCTGCGCCGCGGTCGCATCTATTTCGCTTACGTCGCCTTGTTCAGCAGCTTAATCGACAGCGGCATGTTGATCGTGCCGTTGTGTCCCTGTAGATCGAGCGTACGGCACCGACGTTGCATCGTGGCCGCGTGACCCGTTGGGTCTCTATATTGGCTATGTTCCGCAGGACGTCGAACTGTTCAGCGGGACGGTCGCGGAAAACATCGCACGCCTCGGATAAGCAGATCCGGAAGCTGTCCTGGCGTTCGAGATTTTCGGCCCGCGGCAGGAACTGTTGGTGGACCTTGCCGCACGTGGCCGCGCCGGGAAAGAACACTCACGCTTTGTAGGCAGGGTTGGATAGGAGTCGCGTGGCAATGGCTATCGAGCAACCGTGGTTGGGCCTTCATCCGGTCGCCGACATACGGCGCCATGCGCGACCCGGCGTCATGCTATTGGCGGTCGGGTTCGGTGGTTTCGGCTCTTGGGCGGCATTTGCTCCGTTGATGGAAGCGGAAATTGCGTCTGGCTTCATCACGATCGACACCAAGCGCAAGACGGTACAGCACCTCGAAGGCGGCATCATCACGGAAATTACGGTGCGTGACGGTGATCGTGTCGGGCTTCCGTGCCAAGGCCAAAGGTATCGGTGCACGACAGATATGTTGTATTGCGGAAGATGTCGCCCGCGCCACCCGGGTAGTTGCAGAACGACGTGTCCGAATTGCTCCAGCACTGCCCGCGAGGGTATCGTAATCGCCAACCCATTGGACACTGATGTCTGCAAACTGGGACAGGATACCGAGACGCGGATCGCCCCGGTCAGCACATCGTTCGAGTCCCAACCCAGCTCGTCGTAATCCTTATTCAGCCCCTGCCAACGCGGTCGCAGTTGCCCGACGGGCGATCGCGCGCGGAATTGAGGAAAGATTGTGCATCGTCGGCGGCGCTATTGTGTTCGCGGATGGCCGCTTCTATATATGGATGCGAAGCGTTCATCCTTGCCGACCAATCTGCCCGACCGGTGGTTTCCATGCGTTACGGTATCGCGATCAAGCTGTTCGTCATCCTGCTGCTGTCGGCGCTGTGCGTCATCGGCAGCATGGTCGCGATGATGCAATGGAGTTTCGATCGTGGCTTCCTGCGTTACATCACGCATGTGGAACTGCAAGCCCAGGATCGCACCGTCGCCAAGCTTGAAGAAGCCTATCGGCAATACGGCGGCTGGTTTGCCGCGCTGAATGTCGAGAATCTCTGGCGAGAAACGCGCTTCCGGGCATTCTATGAAGCACAGTCGGAGTTCGCCCCGCCGCCCGGTCCACAATCCGGCCCGCCACCGCTCGGGCCGTCGCGCACGCAACACCGTGGCCGCCCCAGCCTGGTCATCGTCGATTCCGCGAACCACGTCCTGGTCCCGCCAGGATTGCCGCAGGACATGCTCGAAGGCTACCAGTTCCGGCCGATCCGCATCGATGGCCGTACCGTCGGCCAGGTCGGCTTCCCGCCGAGCCGGTTGTCCGAAAGCCGGGACTTGCGCTTCGTCCAGCAACAGACCCGCACCCTGCTGGTCATCGCCGGCACGATCCTGCTCGTTTGCGCACTGTTGGCATTTCCGTTCTCGCGCCAGTTAGTGCGGCCGCTGCAACGCCTGTCACAGGGTACGCGGGAGCTGGCCGCCGGCAACTATGCGAACCGTATAGACGTCACCTCTTCCGATGAACTCGGCCAGTTGTCACGCGACTTCAATCACCTGGCGCAGGCGCTGGAAAAGAACGAACACGCTCGCCAGCAATGGATGGCCGACATCGCCCATGAATTGCGCACGCCGCTGTCGGTCGCTCGAGCGCAAATCGAAGCGTTCCAGGACGGCATCCGGAAACCCGACGAAGCGCATCTCGCCCAATTGCACGGCCAGGTGCTGCACCTGACCCATCTGGTCGATGATTTGCGGGAATTGGCGATGGCCGACATCGGCGCCCTCAACTACCGCAAGGAGAACATGCACTTGTTCGCCTGCCTGCGCAGCGCGGTCGATGGCCACCGCGCCGCCTTCGATTCCGCCGGGTTGACGCTTGACCTGTCACTGCCGGCCGGCCCTGATCTGGTGTATGCCGACGCGGCGCGGCTGCGCCAGCTGTTCGGCAACCTGATCGCGAACTCGGCCACCTACACCAACGCCGGCGGCAAACTCGCGATCTCGGTCCGCTACGACGATGGCCGCGTCGTGCTTGCCTTTGCCGATTCGGAACCGGGCGTACCGGGCGAGGCACTGCCGCGGTTGTTCGACCGCCTGTATCGCGTCGATTCCTCACGCAACCGGCGTACCGGTGGCACCGGTCTCGGCCTCGCCATCTGCAAGAGCATCGTCGAGGCTCACGGCGGCGAAATCTCCGCCTCGCACTCGCCACTGGGGGGATTGCAGATTCAGGTTGCGCTACCATTGCTGCCAACATGAGCGATGACCATAACAAGGTGCTGATCGTCGAGGACGAGGAGCAACTGGCGTCACTGCTCGCCGATTATCTCCAGCACTCCGGTTACCGGACCACTCACATTCGGCGCGGCGACGAAGCGATCGCGGCGATTCGGGCGGAACAACCCGATCTGGTGCTGCTCGATCTGATGTTGCCGGGCAAGAACGGCATGGAGATTTGCCGCGAAACGCGGAGCTTCTCGGACGTGCCGATCATCATGGTCACGGCGCGGGTCGAGGAAATCGATCGTCTGCTGGGCCTCGAACTCGGCTGCGACGACTACATCTGCAAGCCGTTCAGCCCGCGTGAAGTCGTGGCCCGGGTCAAGGCCGTGCTGCGCCGTTACCATCCACGCATCAGCGAAGACGGTGCCAGTGACCCGCGCATGACGCTCGATGAGGCCAGCTACAGCGTCTCCTGCAACGGCCGGCGGCTGGACCTGACGACGGTGGAATTCAAGCTTCTCGCGACCCTGGTCAACAAGCCGGGCCGCATCTTCACCCGCGATCAACTGATGGACAACATTTACTCCGATCACCGCATCGTCAGTGATCGCACAGTCGACAGCCACATCAAGAAACTGCGCAAGAAACTCGATGAACTGATGCCCGACACCGACATCATTCGTTCGGTGTACGGTGTCGGCTATAAGTACGAGCCCGCCGAGTAATTCGCGGCTCCCTGGCTGCCGCGGCGGGCGAGCTTCAGCGCACCAGCACCGGGATCTTGCCGATCCGCCCCTGCCACAACCGTGGCCCGGTCTCGTGGACCGAAACCCCGCGGGCATCGACCGCGACCGACACCGGCATGTCCTTGACGACGAATTCGTGGATCGCCTCCATGCCGAGGTCGGCGAAGCCGACCACGCGAGCCTGGCGGATGGCCTTCGACACAAGATACGCAGCCCCACCGACCGCCATCAGATAGACGGATTCATGCTTGCGGATCGCCTCGATTGCGGCCGGTCCGCGTTCGGCCTTGCCTATCATTCCGAGCAGACCCGTCTGCGCCAGCATCAGCTCGGTGAACTTGTCCATCCGCGTCGCGGTGGTCGGTCCGGCTGGCCCGACCACTTCATCACGGACCGGATCCACCGGACCGACGTAGTAGATGAAGCGCCCGCGAAAATCGACCGGCAACGGTTCGCCGCGCGCCAGCATCTGCTGAATCCGCTTGTGGGCCGCATCGCGGCCGGTCAGCATCGTGCCGGACAGGAGCAGTGTTTCGCCCGGCTGCCATTGCTTGATGTCATCACGGGTCAGCGTGTCGAGATTGACGCGCCGCGCCGTGGCGCCGGCGGACCAGGCAATCTCCGGCCAATTCGCCAGATCCGGCGGTGCCAAGTCGGCCGGGCCGCTGCCATCGAGCGTGAAATGCAGATGCCGCGTCGCCGCGCAGTTCGGCACCAGCGCGACCGGCAAGGATGCCGCATGCGTCGGGAAATCCCGGATCTTGACGTCCAGCACTGTCGTCAATCCGCCCAGGCCCTGCGCACCGATACCGAGTGCGTTGACCTTGTCGTACAGTTCCAGCCGCAGTTCCTCGATGGCATTGGCCGGGCCGCGCCGGCGCAGTTCGCCGATGTCGATCGGATCCATCAATGCCTCCTTCGCCAGCAGCATCGCCTTTTCTGCGGTACCGCCGATGCCGACGCCGAGAATGCCGGGAGGACACCAGCCGGCCCCCATCGTCGGCACGGTGCGCAGGACCCAATCGACGACGCTGTCGGTCGGATTGAGCATCGCGAGCTTCGCCTTGTTCTCCGAACCGCCACCCTTCGCGGCGACAATGACCTCGACGTGATCGCCAGGCACGAGTTCGTAGTGCACCACGGCCGGCGTGTTGTCGCCGGTATTGAGCCGCTTGCCCGCCGGGTCGCTCAGGATCGAGGAGCGCAACTTGTTGTCCGGATACAGATAGGCACGGCGCACGCCCTCATTGACCAGTGCGTCGATGGGTCCGCTGGTTTCCCAGCGCACGTTCATGCCGACCTTGAGAAACACGTTGACGATGCCGGTGTCCTGGCAAATCGGCCGATGCCCCTCGGCGCACAGCCGCGAGTTGATCAGGATTTGCGCCATCGCATCCTTCGCCGGCTCGGATTGTTCCAGTTCGTGGGCACGTGCCAGTTCGCGAATGAAATCCGCCGGGTGGTAATAGGAAATGTATTGCAGTGCGTCCGCGATGCTGCGGACGAAGTCTTCGGAGCGAATGGTTGGCATGAGATAGGCTCGTTTGAGTTAAGTAACCGCCGCGCGCTGAAACGCGGGCAGACGTTCGCAGTTCTCGACGACCTCGGCCAGCGTCGGAAAATCATCCAGTGGCAGGCCCAGCCGGCGCGCCGCCAGGAACTGCGGCACCAGGCAGACATCGGCGAGGCTGAGTTCGTCGCCAAGACAATACGGCCCCACCGCGAGATCCGCCGTGAGCCAGAGTTCCAGCGCATCAAAACCTTCGACCAGCCAATGCTGTTGCCAGGCCGCCAGCGCCGGCGCATCCACCGCCAGTACCGTTCGCAGATAACGCAGGACCCGGGGTGCCAGCAGCGGCTGCACATCGCAACCCAGGATTTGCGCATACTGGCGCGCCCGCGCGCGCCGCCGTCGATCGCGTGGCAACAGCGGCGGCTCCGGCTGCAGTTCATCGAGATAATCGATGATCGCGAGCGACTGGCTGAGGCTGAACTCTCGGTCGGTCAGCGTCGGCAGCAGTCCCTGCGGGTTGAGCATCCGGTACTCCGGGCCATCCTGGCCGCCGTCACCATCGGACTCCGGCACGATCACGATGGAGTGGTACGTGAGGCCCTTAAGCAACAACGCAATTCGGACCCGATGCGACGCGATCGAGTGTGCCGAAGTATAGAGGTCCATGGTCAGTGCCCGTGCCGGCAACAGAGCTGAAGAACCCCGAGCACCAGGGCGGTATCGGATGGAAGGGTGCGGTGCGAGACCGCGCTTGCGGCGAGTGTCAATCCAACTGAGTGCAAATCGCTCGTACCTCGCGACGTTGCTGCTCCGGCACCCGCTCGGGATAGCCGTACTGAAACAGACCAACGATGAATTCGGTGGCCGGGTCGATACCGAACAATGCGGCACAACGTTCGTCCCGGGTCACGGCGCCAGTGGTCCATTTGACGCCGACGCCACCCTGCCACAAATAACTGACCATGTTCTGCACCGCGCAGCAGCAGGCCGCATAATCCTCGCGCTCCTTCCAGGCATCGGCATTGCGCTTGCAGGTCACGGCGAACCAGCCCGGCACCCGGTCAAGCCGCCGGAGCAATGCCGCGCGCGCTGGCTCACCCTTGTCCGCCACCTTGATTGCGACGATCAGATCCAGCAGCCGATCGACCGTATCCGCTCCGAGCAGATAGAAATGCCAGGGCTCGGTGAGGCGGTGATTCGGCGCCCAGCGCGCGACCTCGATCGCTTGCAGCAGCAACTCTCCCGGCACCGGCAACGCCTTGAAATCGCTGATGGTGCGGCGGCGTTTCAGGCGCTCGCCGAATTCGGCGAGCCCCCGATCCGCCAGCTGCTGCGCGGTGTCTCGACTCACTTACGTTTGCCTTCCAGAATGAACTCCATCTCGACGGTCTTCGGGAAGGATGGTGCGGTCCAGCCGAACTCGGACGAGGTCAGCACGGTCTTGCCCTGGAAGCCGGCGCGATAACCACCCCAGGGATCCTTGGCTTCGCCGATCCGCGTCACGTCGATCGTGATTTCCTTGGTGACGCCGTTCAGCGTCAGATTGCCTTTCAGCTTGCCGCCGCTGGCGTTACCTTCGTATTTCGTGCTCTTGAACCGCGCAGTCGGATTGGCCTCGACATTGAGGTAATCCTTGCTCCGCAGATGCTTGTCGCGTTCGGCATGATTGCTGTCCAGGCTGTCCACCTGGATGGTCACATCAACCGATGACGCCCCCGGCTGCGCCTCATCCCAGGTGAACGTGCCATCGAAACGATTGAACCGCCCGGTAACGAAACTGACACCGATGTGCGACGCCTTGAACATGATTGATGCATGCATGCCAGGCACGTCGATGGCATATTCCGCCGCCGTCGCGCTGGTGGCGGCAACCGCGCCGCCCAGCAGCAGGCCTGCAATCAGGCCGGACTTCATCGTGTGAAATGCTCGCATGTATTTTCTCCTCATTGTCTGTCGACTGCCGTCACACCAGGGGCCCGACCGGGAATGGCCGCCACCCAATGGTTAGTTGTTTTCGACCCTGATCATCGCTTCGAGGCGCCGCGTGATCAGGTTCGGGGAGCCGGTATTCTGCGCGAACAAACGGTAGAACGCCGGAACCACGAACAGCGTCAGCAGCGCCGCTATGGACACGCCGAAGAAGACCACCGTGCCCAGCACGATTCTACTCTCGGATGCGGGGCCCGTCGCCAGCATGAGCGGCACCGAGCCGATCACCGTCGCCATGGTCGTCATCAGGATCGGCCGGAACCGGATCCGCGCCGCGGCAATGATGGCCTCGTCGAACGCCATGCCCTCGTCCCGCAACTGGTTCGCGAATTCGACGATCAGAATGCCGTTCTTGGTGGCGATGCCAACCAACATCAACAGGCCAATCTGGCTGTAGATGTTGAGCGTCGAACCGGTCACCAGCAGACCGAACAGGCCGCCGGCGACCGCCAGCGGCACCGTCATCATGATGACCAGCGGATGGATGAAGCTCTCGAACTGCGCCGCCATCACCAGGAACACGATCAGCAAGGCGATACCCATCGTGAACGCGAGCTGGCTGGTCGCTTCCCGATATTCGAGCGACTCCCCCTTCCAGTCGATCCGCAGGCTGTCCGGCAACTCGGCGCGCGAGGTCTGTTCAAGAAATTCGAGCGCATCGCCCAGAGCGAAGCCCGGCTCCAGACTCGCGCTGATGGTGACCGCCCGCATCCGGTTGTAGCGGTTGTAACGAGCCGGTCCGGCGCGATCGACAACCTTGACCAGATTGGCCAGCGGCACGAGGTCACCGCCACGGTCGGCACGGACATAGATGTTCAGCAGATCGTCGGCCGAGGCCCGCTGGTCGTCCTTGGCCTGCATGATGACGTCGTACTCCTCGCCGTCAACGACATAAGTAGTCACGCGGCGCTCGCTCATCATCGTCGCCAGCGTGCGGCCGATGCTCTGCACCGATACGCCGAGTGCCGCGGCACGGTCGCGATCAATCTGAATGATCAGTTGCGGTTGCGTTTCCCGAAGATCCGAATCGACGCGCTGGAAACCCGGATGTGCCTCCGCTCGGGCGACGACGATGTCGCGCCAGCTCGCGAGCGTGTCGTAATCCGGTCCTCCCAGGACGAATTCGACCGGCATGCCACCACCGCCCGACAGGCCGGACGGGGTCTGGGTGTTGACGCGCAGGCTCGAAATCTTGTTCCACTCCGCCAACAGGTTTTGCTGCACCTCCTGGGTCGATGCCTCGCGCACGCCCCATGGCGCAAGATTGATGAAGGCAATGGCCGAATTGGTCTGATTGCTGTTCCAGCCCGGGATCCGCAGCAGTCCGCGCTGGATGTCGCCGGACTCGATGTAGGGCCGCATCGGTGCCTCGATGGCCGGGGCGAACTGGCGCATGTATTCGAAGCCGGTGCCTTCCGGCGCTTCGAACATGCCGATGACCAGGCCCTGATCCTCCCGTGGCGCATATTCCCGCGGCAGTCGTTCGAATTCGAGAAATACCGCTACGCCGATACCGAGCGTCACCGCGACCGCTGCCCACGGCCAGCGAATGACCCGGGTCAACAGCCGGGCGTAGGCTTCCGCCACGCGCCCGAACTGGATATCCAGCCAATGGGTCAACCCCCCATCGCGGCTCTTGGCGCGCAAAACCTTCGAGCAGAGCATCGGCGTCAGTGACAGCGCCAGGAGGGCGGAAAAAATCAGCGCGGCGCTCATGGTCACCGCAAGTTCCGAGAAGATGCGGCCGAGGTCGTCCTTGAGAAAGACGATCGGCGCGAACACGGCCACCAGCACCGCCGTCGTCGCGATCACCGCGAACGCCACCTGCCGCGTGCCCTGGAACGCCGCCAGCAGCGGCGGCTCACCTCCCTCGATGCGCCGGTGCACGTTTTCCAGCACGACAATCGAGTCATCGACCACCAAGCCGATCGACAGCACCAGCGCCAGCAGCGTAATCAGATTCACCGTGTAACCGAATGCCGCGATGACAATGAACGCGGCCAGCAGACACACCGGGATGGTCAGCAGTGGAATGATCATTGTCCTGAGGCTGCCGAGGAACAGCAGCGTGACGAGACCCACCAACGTCACGGTGACGAGGATCGTTTCGTACACCGCGGCGATGGCCGCGAGGATGAACTGCGAGTCGTCGGTGCTTGTCTCCAGCACCATGCCTTCGGGCAGTCCACGATTAATCTCGGCGACGACCCGTTTCACCTCCTCGAGCACGGTGATGGTGTTGGCGGTCGACTGCTTGATGATGCCCATGCCGACGGTCGTTTCACCGTTGGTGCGAAAGACCTGGCGCAATTCGCTCGGCGCGACCTCGACCGTGGCGACCTCACCTAGGCGCACCAGATGGCCATCGGCACCCTGGGTGAGCACCAGCCGGCGGAAATCTTCGGCCGTCTGATAATTGCGCGCGATGCGCACGGTGAATTCCTTGACCGGGGCATCGACCCGGCCACCCGGCAATTCGACGTTCTCGCGGCGCAATGCCGCTTCGATGTCGCTGACGGTGAGACCGCGCGCCGCCAGCGCGATGCGATCCAGCCAGATCCGCATCGACGGCTGTCCGCCACCGCTCAAGTTGATGCCGGAAATGCCGGGGATGATCTCGAGCCGATCGACGACATAGCGCGAGGCATAATCCGTCAGCTCCATTTCGTTCATGCCTTCGGCCGACAGATTCATCCACATGATCGGTTGCGTGTCGGAATCCGATTTCTGCACGCGCGGCAGATCGACATCTTCCGGCAACCGGCCGAGCGAGCGGGAAACCCGATCGCGCACGTCATTGGCGGCGGTATCGATATCGCGATCGAGGTTGAATTCGATGCTGATCTGCGACTGACCGTCGCGGCTCGACGAGTTGATGCTGCGGATGCCCTCGATGCCGGCGATCTGGCTCTCCAGAACCTGGGTCACCTGACTTTCGATGACATCGGCCGAGGCGCCAGCATAGGACGTATTGATCGACACCACCGGCTCGGCAACATCCGGATACTCCCGGAGTTGCAGTTCCATGAACGACAGCAGTCCTATCGCTGCCAGCAGCAGACTGATGACGGTCGCGAAGACCGGCCTTCGTACCGAAATGTCTGACAACCACATGATCAGCTACCGATCGCCGGGTTTGAATTGCCTTCGGGGTGCGCCTCGATGGCCATGCCGTCGCGCACCTTCACCAGCCCCTCGGTGATGACCTGCTCGCCGGCAGCCAGGCCTTCGGTGACTTCGGCGACTCGTGCCCGCCGGCGGCCCACCAGGATCCGCCGTTGCTGCGCACGACCATCCGCGGCCACGAACACGAAGTACTCATTGCGATTCTGCTGCACGGCAATCTCCGGCACGGCAAGCGCCTGGATCTCGGCGGTGACCAGCTTCACGGTCAGCAGCATGCCGGGCCGCAGCGCGCGATCGGCGTTATCGAAGGTCGCACGCACCACGACCGATCGGGTCACCGGATCGACGCGCGAATCGAGCGTCCGCACCGTGCCCTCGAATTCGCGCTGGGGCCAGGCTGCCGATTGAGCGAGCACCTTTTCGCCAGGCACGATGCGGCCGAGGTAGGTCTCCGGCACGGTGAAGTCGAGCTTGATGGTCGCGATGTCATCCAGCGTCGCGATCACGGTCCCTGGCGCAACGAAGCTGCCGGGACTGACCTGACGAAAACCGAGCAGGCCACCGAATGGGGCGCGAATCAGCCGGTCATCAAGCCGCGCGACGATCGCATCGAGCCGCGCCTTGGCGGCATCGAACCGGTTGCGGGCACTATCGAGGTCCGACTTGGTCGCCAGCCCGCGCTGGTCGAGGTCCTCCAGCCGCTGCAACTGCGTCCGTGCATCGCGCAGGTTGGCCTGTGCCTCGGCGAGCAGCGCGGTCTGTTCCTGATTGGTCTGCTGCACCAGCACCGCACCGGCTTCAATCAAGTCGCCGTCCTCGAAGTCGACCCGACTGACGGTATCGGCGGCCTTGGCAGTCAGTTGCACCGACTCGTTCGCATAGGTCGTGCCGATCGCCTCGATGGCATCGACGAAGGTCGCCGGCACAACCGCCGCGGTCCCGACCACGACCGGAGCTTGGCTGCCGCCAAACCCCGCGCCCGTCGCCGGCAAGCCGGTACCCGACGCAGGCACTCCATCGTCCCGCCAAAACCAGAAACCCGCCACAACCGCGGCGACGAGAACCACTGTAATCAGGATATTGCGCAAGGTGTCCCCCAGATTCACGGCGAACCGAATGATACGCCCCCATCCCGGAGGGTGATGCAGTCCGCCAACGATCAGTCGTGCAGGGTCATTGTGCCCCCAAAGCGTGAGCCGATTGGCGCTTCGACCATGCGACTCGAGGGAAATTCCCTCACCAGGCAAACCCGGTTAAGCTCGCGCCATGCCGCAGCCTCATGGTTTCACTCCGCACACCTGGTCCGGCAATTGGACCGTCTTCCGCGAAATGTCCCCCTACTTCCTCGCCTTCCCGGGGCGCATCGGGCTGGCCGCACTGTGCCTGCTGCTGGCGAAACTCGCGAACGTCGCCGTGCCGCTGGTGTTCGGCCACCTGGTCGATGAACTCGATGCCGCGACCCAGCCGTTCGCGGTACCGGTCGCGCTGATCCTGTATTACGGGTTGCTGCGCTTCGCCAACAATCTCGCCGGAGAGATTCGCGACACCATCTTTGGCCGCGTCTCCGAGCGCGCGATGCACGCGATCGGGTTGAAAGTATTCCAGCATCTGCACGCCCTGGACGTCGAATACCATCTGGCGCGGCGCACCGGCGGGGTCGCGCGCGATATCGAGCGCGGTACCAATGGCATCGATTTCCTGATGCGCTTCCTGATCTTCAACATCGTGCCGACGCTGTTCGAGATTGGTCTCGTGATCCTCGTGCTGCTGGCACGGTTCGGTGCCTGGTACGCGGCAATCCTGTTCCTGGCCATCGCCGCCTATGTGCTGTTCTCGGTGGTCGTGACCGACAAGCGGACCCGCTTCGTCCGCGACATGAACGTCGCCGACAGCCAGACCCACGCCCACGCCGTCGACAGCCTGTTGAACTTCGAGACGGTGCGGTATTTCGGCAATGAAGGCTACGAGGCGAAAATCTACGACGAGCATCTGGAAAAATGGGAGACGGCGCGCCGCAACAACCGCCTGACGCTCGCCGCATTGAACGTCGGCCAGGCGTTGATCATTTCGCTCGGGCTGACCGGCGTGCTGCTGCTCGCCGGCTTCGGCGTTGCCGGTGACCGCATCACCATCGGTGACTTCACGACCTTGAACCTGTACATCGTGCAGGTCTTCATGCCGCTGAATTTCCTTGGCTTCGTCTACCGCGAAATCAAGCGCGCGCTCGCCGACATCGAACACATGTTTTCACTGCTGCGGCTCGACCCCACGATCGCCCAGAGGAACGATGCCCCATCGCTCCACGTCGGCGCCGCGGCGATCCGCTTCGAGCAGGTCGCCTTCGCCTATCGACCCGATCGCCAGATCCTGCGCGACGTGAGCTTCACGGTCGAGCCCGGCCGGAAGGTCGCGATCGTTGGCCCGAGCGGCTCCGGCAAATCGACCATTGCCCGATTACTGTTCCGCTTCTATGACGTCGGCGCCGGCCGCATCACGATCGACGATCAGGACATTCGTGAGGTCCGACTCGACAGCCTGCGCGCGGCGATCGGTGTCGTGCCACAGGATACGGTGCTGTTCAACAACACCATCCGCTACAACATCGCCTATGGCCGGCCAGACGCCAGCGCCGATGAAATCCTCGAAGCCGTCCGGCTGGCCCAGCTCGACGGCTTCGTCGCGCAGTTGCCCGAGGGTCTGGAAACGCTGGTCGGCGAACGCGGACTGAAGGTATCGGGGGGTGAAAAGCAGCGCATTGCCATCGCTCGGATGTTGCTGAAACGACCGAAGATCCTGGTGTTCGACGAAGCCACTTCGTCGCTCGATTCGCACGCCGAGCAGGAAATCCTGCGCGCGCTGCGCGCGGTCGCGGTGCGCCACACGACACTGGTGATCGCGCATCGCCTGGCGACCATCATCGATGCCGACCGCATCCTCGTCTTGCGGCACGGCGCTATAATCGAGCACGGCACACACCCGGAACTGCTGGAACAAGGCGGCGTGTATGCCCGGCTCTGGCGCATGCAGCAGCGGCAAGCTGAGCCGACTCAAAGCGATTTGGCGTTGGTTTGATATCTTTCCCAGCCGCGCCGCGGGGGCGCCGCCGGGTTCCCGGATTTTCCAAGGATTTTTTCGAGAGAGAGCAACCATGACACAACTGGGTAGTCAGGATCTTCCATTGCGCGTCGCCGTGGTCGGCGCGGGACCGGCCGGCTTCTACGCGGCCGAACTGCTGCTGAAAGAAGACATTTCCGCGCAGGTCGATCTGTTCGAAGCGCTGCCATCGCCGTACGGTCTGGTACGCTACGGCGTCGCGCCGGATCACCCGAAGATGCGCACCGTGATCGCCCGCTTCGATCGCACCGGTGACGATCCGAATTTCAACTACTTCGGCAACATCCGCTTGGGGACCGACATCGACCTGGCGACGCTGCGTGAATACTACGACGCCGTCATCATCACCACCGGCGCGCAGGAGCCGAAGGCGCTCGGCATTCCGGGTGAGGATCTCGCCGGTTGCTACACCGCCCGGCCGTTCATCCGCTGGTACAACGCCTATCCCGATCACAGCGAGTCCGAATTCGATTTGAGCTGCGCTACCGCGGTCGTGATCGGCAATGGCAACGTCGCGCTCGACATCGCGCGCGTGCTCAGCCAAGCGCCGGACGAACTTGCCAAGACCGACATGGCGACTCGCGCTATCGATAAACTGCGCACCAGCAAGGTCCGCACGGTGTACGTGATCGGCCGTCGCGGTCTGGTGCAGGCCTCGTTCACGCACCCCGAGATCACGGAGCTCGACAAGATCGAGCATTGCGACATCGCGCTCGACCCATCCTATCTGCAACTCGACGCCGCCGATCGCGCCGAACTCGAATTCGAGGATAACGTGCAGCAGCGGCGCTTCCTGCCGAACTTCGAGAAGTTCTCGCAGTGCACCAATCAGGCACCGCGCCGCGTCGAATTCCGCTTTCTGCGCAGCCCGGTCGCGATTGAAGGCGATGGCCGCGTCGAGCGCATCGTGCTGCGCAAGAACATCCTCAGCGGCGACGCCGGCGCGCGCAAGGCCATTGCGACCGAGGACCTGGAAACGATCAACTGCGGGCTGGTGTTCAGTTGCGTCGGTTATCGCGGCGAGCCGCTGCCCGGCATTCCCTACGACGACGCGCGCGGCACGCTGCCGAACGACAAGGGCCGCGTCCTGCAGGACGGCAAACAGGTCACTGGCCTGTACGTCAGCGGCTGGATCAAGCGCGGCCCGTCCGGAGTCATCGGCACCAACAAGGTCGACAGCAAGGAAACCATCGAAAGTCTGGTGGCCGATCTGGCGACACTGTCGCCGGCCCCGCGCCGCGACAGTGCGGCCTTGCGGGCGGCCCTGCAAGCGCGTGGCGCCCGGCCGATCACCTATCAGGATTGGCTGAAGATCAACAAGGTCGAAGCGGAGCGCGGCCGCGCCGCCGGCAAACCGCTGGAACGCTTCACCTCGGTCGCGGAAATGCTCGCGGTCTTGTAGGGCCGACGCACGGCATGAGCATTTCCGGAGCCGACCTCGTCGCCGAAATTCTGCGTCGTGAGCAGGTGCCGTTGCTCGCCTGCTATCCGCGCAACCCGCTGATCGATGCCTGCGCCCGCGCCGGCATCCGGCCGATCATCTGCCGCCAGGAACGGGTCGGCGTCGGCATCGCCGATGGCTATAGCCGCGCCTCGGATCATCAGGGCATCGGCGTGTTCGCGTCTCAGCACGGGCCGGGGATCGAGAATGCATTTCCCGGGATCGCGCAGGCCTATGCCGACGGCGTGCCGCTCCTCGTTCTTCCGGCCGGCGACAGCCTGTCGCGTCCGAGCACGCCACCGGTGTTCTATCCGGCCGAGGTGCTCGCGCCGGTCACCAAGTGGTCGGCCCGAGTACAGCGGACCGAAGACCTGCCGATGTTGCTGCGGCGCGCGTTCCAGCAACTGCGCAGCGGCGCGCCGGGGCCCGTGTTGCTCGAGCTGCCGGATGAAATCCTGCGCGGCCGGTTTGCTGGTCCGATCGATTATCGGTCGCCGGCTCTGTGCCGTTTCGGCCCCGATCCGGACAGCGTTCAGGCGGCGGCACGGCTGCTGGCGCAAGCCGAATGTCCGGTGATCTGGGCCGGGCAAGGCGTGTTGCGCGCGAATGCGACCGCGGCACTGGTCGATCTCGCCGAAGCCATCGCCGCGCCGGTGCTGACCACCAATCCGGGCAAGAGTGCATTTCCCGAGGATCACGATCTGTCGCTCGGCGCCGGTGCGGTCAATGCCCCCGAACCGCTGCGCGCGTGGCTGCAGCGCGCCGATCTCGTTCTTGCCATCGGTTCAAGTCTGACGACGACGCCGTTCAACCCAGGGCTGCCGGCAAACGCGAGGGTCATTCATGCGACCGTCAATCCGGCGGACCTCAACAAGGATCGCGACTGCGAACTGGCGTTGCTCGGTGATGCCCGGTTGACACTGGAAGCGCTGCTGGCTGCATTGCCGAAGCCAGCGGCACGCACCTTGCGTTTAGCGGCGGTCCGCGCCGAAGTGCGTCGCGACAAAACCGCCTGGCTGGAACGCTGGCGGTCGCAGCTCGATGACGGCGCCACGCCGATCAATCCTTACCGATTGATCCGCGATCTGCACCGCACCGTCGATCCGGCCAATACCATCATCACCCACGACGCCGGCAGCCCGCGCGAACATCTCGTGCCTTTCTGGGAAACGCCCAGGCCGCGCGGCTATCTCGGCTGGGGCAAATCGACGCAACTCGGCCATGGCCTTGGCCTGACGCTCGGCGCCAAACTGGCGCATCCGGAACGGCTCTGCATTCACTGGCAGGGCGACGCCGCATTCTGCATGGTCGGCCTGGATCTCGACACTGCGGTGCGCAATCGCATCGGTACACTCAGCATCGTGCTGAACAACGGCGTGATGGCCTGCGAGCGCGACCATCTGATCGACTCGCGCCAACGCTACGACGCCTTTGACATCGGTGGCGACTACGCCGCGATCGCTTCAGCGCTCGGCGTCTGGTCACGGCGCGTCGAACAGCCGGAAGACTTCATCCCGGTATTGCGCGAAGCGATCGCGATGACCGAGGCCGGCAAGCCAGCCCTGATCGAGTGCATGACCAAACAGTGTCATGACTTCGCCGGATAGGCGATCGATTCTTCTGATAATTGGTGCGGTGTTGCTGGCCGCGTGCAACCGCCCCGCTGAACCCACCCTCCTCGCCGGACAGACGATGGGGACGACCTGGTCGGTCCGCTTTCATGCCGCGCCGAACGCGCCCGCCGTCACGACGTTACGCCCTGAGATCGAACGGCGGCTCGATGCGATCGACGCCACCATGAGTACGTGGCGGAGCGATTCAGAACTCACGAAATTCAATACCGCGCCGCCGGGAACGCGGATGACCTTCTCGCCCGAGCTCGCCTACGTCACCGCGGCGGCGATCGATCTCGCGCACGATACCGATGGGGCCTACGATCCGACGGTCGGCCCGCTGGTCGATCTCTGGGGATTCGGGCCCACCCAGACACGCGGCACGGCACCCGATCCGAACGCCATCGCGGCAGCGCGCCGCCAGGTCGGCTGGCAGCGGATCGCGTTTGCTGCGGCTACCGGGTCCGCGTTGCAGCCCGGCGACGCGCACCTCGACCTGTCCTCCATCGCCAAGGGCTACGCCGTCGATCAAATCGGTGAAGTGTTACACCGGCACGGCATCGATGATTTCGTCATCGACATCGGCGGCGAAGTGCTGGCGCGTGGCGGCCGCACCGACGGATCGCGCTGGCGCGTCGCCATAGAACGCCCTGCTCCCGGCGAGCGCACGGTCTTGGTCACGATCGAACCAGGCGACCAGGCGGTCGCAACGTCAGGAACCTATCGCAACGCGCTTCTCGATTCCGGCCACAGCTTTTCTCATCTGATCGATCCACGAACCGGCTATCCCATCGCGCATGACCTGGTGTCGGTCAGCGTCGTTGATCGCTCCTGCATGCGTGCCGATGCCTTGGCGACGGCTTTGAGCATCCTCGGCCCGGACGGCGCGCGCGCCTATGCCGAAGCCCACGGCCTCGCCGTCCTGCTGATCCGCCGTGATGGCGACGCGTTGACTTCCTACGAGACGCCGGAGTTTCGCGTACTGCGCGATTGATCGAAAAACGCGCGCAGTTGGTCGTAATCGCGCGCGATCGGGAACTGAGGATAATCGGCGACGACCTTCGCCGACGGGCGATAGAGAATCGCGGCATCGGCCGTGCGCAACATCGAGATATCGTTGTACGAATCGCCGACCGCGACGATGCGATAGTTCAGGCCACGAAATGCCAGCACGCATTGCCGCTTCGGATCCTGCTGCCGCATCCGCACGCCGCGGATCCGGCCGTCGCCATCGAGCTCCAGCGTGTGACTGAGCAGCATCGGCCAGCCGAGTTTGGCGAGCAGCGGCAACGCGAATTCGTAAAACGTGTCCGAGATGATCGCGACCTGATAGTGCTCGCGCAACCAGGAGAAGAATTCCGCCGCGCCCGGCAGCGGCTGCATCTCCGCCACTACGGCTTGCACGTCGGCAAGGCGCAGACCGAGCCGATCCATTTCCGCCAGACGAAGCCGCATCAGTTCCTGGTAGTCGGGAATATCACGGGTCGTCAGCCGCAGCGCATCTGCCTGATGGCGATCCGCGACGGCAAGCCAGATCTCGGGAACGAGCACCCCTTCGAAATCACAACACGCTATGTCCACTATTGAACTCCGCTGCACGAGGGCACCGACAAGAGCGGCGGATTGTACCGATGCCGGAGTGGCACGACCAGAAAACCTGGATTCCGCCCTCGAACGATCGCCGCGCCCTCGCGCGGGGGCGCTGTCCAGACCGACCCAGGGACCAGACTCGTGGGCGTGTGGCTTCGTGCTTCGGCAACGCGCCGAGGGCAACGCATCCGGTTCCGCGCCGGTGCCTTCGTCGATGCCTGTCCGCGTCGATGCCCCGTCATTCGCCCGTATCCGCCGCATACCGCTGTTCGAGGGCGGCATAGATCGCCTGCTGGAATCCCGAGTCATCGGCATCCAGCGCGCGCAGGATCTCGATCAGGTGTTCGTTGTCTTCGCGCCCTTGCCACAGCTTGCGATACGTGCCGTGGCGATAGCCATGGTCCTGACGAAAGATGTTCAGCACGTTCTTGCCGACGTAAGCACGATACAAATCGTCGAAATCGCGGTTCAGATACTCGAGCAGCACCGGTACGGCACCGACCAGAAAGCGGCGCTCACGTAGCGCGCACAGCGCCAACTGCTCGACCGCATCGTGAAAGTTGGCCGCAGGCAGCGGCGCGCGCCATTGCACCGCGAGTGTCGCCGCGGCGCGATCGCGATCGGGTTCAAGACCTAGGTGCAGACTGAGGCCAAAGTGCCAGATATCGACGATCTCCAGCATCACCTGATCCAGATCGGGCTCCGCGCGCCGCCACCATTTCCAGCCGGCATAGTGCTCCATCAGTTCGGCGCACTCGATCCAGATGGCGCGAAACCAGGCGCGGTCGCGCTCGCGCCAATCGGCGTCGACCGCGCGATTCATCGCGTCCTGCAATGCCAGCATCGTCGCGAATTTCGGGAGCAGCAGATCGTTACGGGTAGCAGTCATGTGGTGGTCCAGGTCGGTTGCTCGGTTGGTTGCGAAAGGTCGGGTCACAGGCCGCGGAGAAATTCCTCGGCCTCGCCGCGATCTGTGGTGCGTCGCATCGGCGGCAGGGCCGCGAGAAAGCGGCGGCCGTAGGCTCGGGTGACGAGACGCGGGTCGCAGATCATCAGGACCCCTTGGTCGGCGGCATCGCGGATCAGGCGCCCGGCACCCTGCTTCAAGGTAAGCACGGCCTCGGGCATCTGGATTTCGCGGAACGGATCGCGGCCCTGTGCGCGCAGGCGGTTCACACGGGCGCGCAGCACCGGCTGTTCCGGCGCGGTGAATGGCAGCTTGTCGATGATGACCAGACTGAGCGCCGGGCCGCGCACGTCAACGCCTTCCCAGAAGGTCATCGTGCCGAGCAGGATCGGTTGCGCCAAGGCGCGAAAGTGCTCCAGCAGGCTGGCCTTCGGCTGCGTGCCCTGAACCAGCACCGCGTACTCACGGGGCAACAGCGCCGGCAATCGCTCCGCGGCGAAGCGCAGCGCACGATGGCTGGTGAACAGGAAGAAGGCACGGCCGCGGCTCGCCCGCAACAAGGGCACGGCGGCCGCCAGAGCTTCGGTCAGATAGTCCGCGTCGTTCGGTTCATGGGTCAGCGTCGGTAGATACAGCAACGCATGGCGCGGGTAATCGAACGGGCTCGGCCAGGTCGCGCAGGTGGCATCGACGATCCCCAACCGCTTGCAGAAGTAATCGAGATCCTCGCCCACCGCCAGTGTCGCCGAGGTGAACAGCCAACGATCAGCAAGCAACGGCCGCACCCTCTCGAACAGGTCACCCGGTTCGAGCGGCGTCGCATGCAGCACGACCCCCTGTCCGGCCGGCTCGGTCCAGCGCGCCCAGTCGGCATCGGCCGCGCGGTAGGTGTGCAGATCGACCAGCAAGCGGCCGGCGCGGGTCAGGCACAGGTCGGTGTCTTCATCGCGACCTTCGAGTTGGATGAGCCGATCCCGCACCTGCATCAGGGCACCGCTCAGGTCCCGCGCCACGCGCAAGCTTGACGCGTGTTGCGCCTCGGCATCGTGCTCGGAGCGCTCACCGGCGGCGGCCAGCGCGACTTGTTCCAGTTCGCGTACCAGCCGCAGCGCTTCGGCGATGAGTGGCCGCTGCTCCTCGTCGAGTCGCAAGGTTTCGTGACAGAACTCGAGCAACTGCCGGCTCGACAGGTTGACGCCGAAGAACAGCGCCGCAACGTCGGGTAATTGATGTGCCTCATCGCAGATCACCGCATCGACCGCGGCGAGGATTTCGCCCTGACCCGCCTGCCGCAACAGCAGCTCCGCCAGCAGCAGATGATGGTTGACGATGATGAGGTCCGCGGCGAACGCCTGGCGACGTGCCCTGAAGACGAAGCAGTCCTGCACCAGCGGACATTTGCTACCGAGGCAGTTGTCAGTGGTCGAGGTCACGCGCGGCCAGAGGGGCGACTGCTCCGGCACACCGGTCGCTTCACTGATGTCGCCCGTCACGGTGGCCGCGTGCCAGGCGCGCAGCAGTTCCAGTTCGTGACGCTGCTGTGGTGCCAAAGCCAGTTCACCGAACGTCCGCTCGAAACGGTAGCGGCACAGGTAATTGCCGCGGCCCTTCAGCACGGCGACCTGGGCTGAGGATCCGGTGACGGCGCGGGCGATCGGCACGTCCTTGAGATACAACTGATCCTGGAGCGTCTTGGTGCCGGTGGAAACGATTGTGCGACTGCTGGCCGACAGCGCTGGCACGAGATAGGCGAGTGACTTGCCGATGCCGGTCCCCGCCTCGAAGACGCAATCGCCACTGCGCTCGAGGAACGTAGCGACGCAGTCGGCCATCTCCGCCTGGGCCGCGCGCGGCCGGTAATCCGGCAAATGCGCCGCGAAAGGAGCGCGATCCGCGAACACCCGGGCGACCTCGCGTCGCAGTGCCGATCTCAGCTTCGCCACTTAGCGTTCCCGTGGAAACCCGGTCGCGCGCGCGGCCGGGTCAGCCGACATGGCGCCCTTGCGCCCGGGTCCAGAGCAACCTGCCAATGTTCTGGAACTTGCTGACCGAGAGTTGGCCCTTGCGATTCTCTGCCTTGTCGTGCAATGCCTCTTCGAGCACATCGCGATCGGCCTGATAGATCTCGAACGGCTCGTAATCGTCGTCCAGCAAGACCAGCACGGTGAGGTCCCAGTCCCGCTCCAGCGCGAGCTGACCGATGCGTTGCCCACCCTTTTGGGTATCGAATATGACGCGGCCCTTGACCTGCACGTGCAACGGCTGCCGGCCACCATCGTCGCGCAGCGCATCGTAGCCCACCGCGCCGGCCGGGGCCGGGCTGAGGCCAAGCAAGCGGATGGCATCGCTGATCGCAATCTCCTGGCTGATCGGCAGCGTCTTGCCGGTCGCCCGCCGATAGTCGGCCGCGAGCCGGCGCGCTTCGGCGATCAGTTTATCGACGGCATACAGACTCATGGCACTTCAGGCACGTTCCCCGGCAAAGGCGATCACTTCTTCCAGCCGCTGCCGGCCCTGCAACAGCAGCAGCAACCGATCGATGCCGAGCGCAACTCCGGCACAATCCGGCAGACCGTAATCGAGCGCGGCAAGCAGGCGCGGATCGGCGTCCCGTTCCGGCAGACCGAGTTGCCGGCGCCGCGCGTTGTCGGCGGCAAACCGGGCGCGCTGCTCCGCCGCATCGGTCAGCTCATGATACCCGTTCGCGATTTCCATGCCGCCGACGAACAGCTCGAATCGCGCCGCGCAGTCGGCATCGTCCGGTGAGCGCCGCGCCAGCGCCGCCTGCGCCAGCGGATAGTCGAAGATGAACTCGGGCCCGTCGTGACCCAGGGTTGGCGCCAGCGCATGGCTGAAGATCAAGTCCAGCCAGATGGCCCGGTCGTAGAGGGCGTCCGGATCCCAACCGGGGACGAGGCGCTGCACCGCGGCGCGCAATTCCGCGTCGCTGGCATGCACGGGATCGATGCCGGTGCCGTCGCGAAACATCGTGCGATAACTCCGGCGTATCGCATTGCGCGTACCGGTCAAATGTGCCAGCAGGTTCGCGACATCGTCCATCAGCGCCTGCTGGTCGAAGCCGAGCCGATACCATTCGAGCAACGTGAACTCCAGCGCATGGCGACGACCGGATTCACCACAGCGAAAGGCCTTGCTGATCTGATAGATCGAGCCGCTGCCCGCGGCGAGCAGCCGCTTCATCGCATATTCGGGGGACGTTTGCAGGAACCAGGTCGCGCGAGCCGCGCCGGAGTCCGTCCCGGCCTGGGGAACCGCAACGGCAGCGATGGCCGGATCGGTGACGCTGAACCGGGCGAGCAATGGGGTCTCGACTTCAAGCACACCCGCGGCGTCAAAGTAGGCACGGATCGCGCGCAGCGTCTCGGCGCGCGCCCGCAGTGCCGCCAGCGTCGCCCCGGGGCGCCAGAGGTCCGTCTGCTGGGTTGGCGAGTGCGCGGTCATCGCGTCGTCTGCCGAGCCGCCACGCGATTCGCTGGCGGCAGGGGCATCAGGCGCGCGATACGTACTCGCCGGTGCGCGTGTCGATCTTGAGCCGATCGGTGCTTTCGACGAACAACGGCACCTTGACCACCGCACCGGTTTCCATGATCGCCGGCTTGGTGCCACCGGTCGCGGTATCACCGCGCAGGCCCGGGTCGGTTTCCTTGATCTTCAGAATGACGAAGTTCGGCGGCACGACCGCGATCGGCCGATCGTTCCACAGCGTCAGCTGGCAGGTCTCCTGTCCGATCAGCCATTTCGCCGCATCATCCATCACCTCCGGACCAACCTGAATCTGCTCGAATGAGGTTGGGTTCATGAAGTGCCAATACTCGCCGTCGTTGTACAGGTATTGCAGTTCGATTTCGACGATGTCGGCGCCTTCGACGGTATCGCCCGACTTGAAGGTCCGCTCGATGACGCGACCAGTCAACAGATTGCGGATGCGGACGCGGTTGAATGCCTGGCCCTTGCCCGGTTTGACGAACTCGTTTTCGACGACGGCCCAGGGGTCGTTGTCGATGATGATCTTGAGTCCGGACTTGAACTGGTTTGTGCTATAAGTCGCCATGCCTGAAAGCGTCCCGCGGAAAAAAGGTGGGCAATGATATCGCGATTCGCCCCGGCCACACAGGCGGAGGACTGGCGAGATGAACTCACTCTCGCGTTTCGCGATGGACTCTCGCTACTGCGTTATCTGGGCCTTGCTCCCGAAGCGGTTGGCTGGTCTGCGGACGCGGCGAAATCGTTCCGCTGCCTCGTCCCGCGGCCATTCGCGCGGCGGATGCGCCCGCACGTACCCAACGACCCTTTGTTATTGCAGGTCCTGCCGCGTGCCGCGGAACTGATTGACGACGCGCGGTACTCGACCGACCCGCTCGGTGAGACGTCGTGTCAGGCCGTACCCGGGCTGCTCGACAAGTACGCGGGCCGGATGCTGCTGACCACGACCGGAGCCTGTGCGATCCACTGCCGCTATTGCTTTCGCCGCCATTACCCGTATACCCGATTCAATCCGGCACGCGACGACTGGCGGGCAGTGCTCTATCACATTGCGGCCCAGTCCGATTGCACCGAGGTAATCCTCAGCGGCGGCGATCCGTTGATGCTCACCGACGCGCAGCTCACCCGGTTGCTCCAGGCACTCGCAGCCATCGACCAGGTCAAGCGGCTGCGCCTCCACACCCGCCTGCCGGTCGTGCTGCCGGCCCGGGTCAATGATGCGCTGTGTGAACTCCTTGCCGCACTGCCAAAGCCGGTCGCGATCGTGCTGCACATCAACCATGCCAACGAGATCGATGCCGACGTCGCGGCGGCCGCGGTGGCGCTACGGCGAACCGGCGCGAGCCTGCTGAATCAGTCGGTATTGTTGCGCGAGATTAACGATCGCGTCGATGCGCTGGCCGCGCTCAGCGAGCAGGTTTATGCCTGCGGCATCCTGCCATATTACCTGCACCTGCTCGATCGCGTCCGCGGTGCGGCTCATTTCGATGTCGATGACGCCACCGCGCGCACGCTGGAACAGGAACTGCGCGACCGCCTGCCGGGCTATCTGGTGCCGCGTTTCGTCCGCGAGTTGCCCAATCGCGGCTCAAAGCTTCCGCTGTAGCGGCGTGGGTTCCATGCCGTCCTTGGCATGGCATCACGGCAACAATCGGTGGCAACGCGGCATTACGGGTCGGGTCTCGAGTCCTGGCAGGCAACATCTCTGTTGATCGCTGAGCGTCCCTAAAGCCGCCAGAGTTCCTGCCGCTACCTGATTCCGAACGGATACCCTCCCCTCCTCTGGTCCGTTCAAATTCCTGAGCCGGGCTTGTCCCGGCTCTTTTTTTTCGGGACCACCGCAGCAAGCGCTGCGGTGCTGAGTGCGGAAGCTCTGGCCCTATCGATGCCAACGAGGCGCGGGTGCTGTGGGAGACGGCAAGGTCACCATCGCCGCTGGCAAGCCCGTCTGGAGCTTGGTCAGCCGCCTGCCACCGGCCGTCGCCGGAGCGACGGGGCCGATGACTGTCATCGAGACGGTGACGCCACGACTCACCGCGTCCCGTTCTCCGGTTCGATCGCTTCGAGCCGTTCGACGCGCTGGAAGCCGCGTGGCAGTTTCATGCCGCGCTTGCCGCGTTCGGCCTGGAAGTGTTCGAGATCGGCCGGTTTCAAGGTCAGATAGCGGTTGCCGGAATGCACGCGCAATGACGTGCGCGGGCCGAGCACGGCCTGACCGATGACGAACTCCTCGCGATCCCGGCTGCGTGCCGTCGGGATGTGCAGCGTCTTGACGCCCTTGCCCTTCGCCAACGTCGGCAAGTCACTGGCGGCGAAGACCAGCAAGCGGCCGGAGCTCGCGGCGACGGCGATGCGGTGGCTGTCGAGACCCGGCAGCACAATCGGCGCGAGCGCGAGCGCGCCAGCCGGCACGCTCACCGCGGCCTTGCCCGCCTTGCCGCGCGAAAACAAATCGTCGAGCTTCGCAATGAAGCCATAGCCGGCATCGGAGCCAAGCAGGACCAGTTGCTCGCCATCGCCGATCGCGACGCCAACAAAGACGGTGCCATCGGGTGGTGACAACTGGCCCGACAGCGGTTCGCCGAGGCCGCGCGCCGAGGGCAGCTTGTGCGCCGGCAGCGT
Organism: Gammaproteobacteria bacterium; assembly: GCA_020845935.1. Lineage (GTDB taxonomy): Bacteria > Pseudomonadota > Gammaproteobacteria > JADLEV01. Next base: position 46,664 of record JADLEV010000039.1, on the reverse strand, counting down.
GTAGCATCGACCGGACGCATCGACAAATACGGCCGCTTGATTGCTCTTGCCGCGACAGGCATGCAGGAAGCCATCGCCGGTGCGAAAGCTCAATTCGCGCGGTTCGAGATCATGGCCCTTCGCCGCGCGTACCCAGCCCTTCTGCGACAACACCACCGTCACCGGATCGGCCGGTGTCAAGACACCCACTTCGAGTTCGCGCGCCGCTTCACGCTCGACCAGCTTCGTGCGCCGCTCATCGCCATAACGCTCCGCATCCTGCGTGATTTCATCGCGCACCAGCGTTTTCAAGCGCCGCTCGGAACCTAGCGTCTGCTGCAACTGATCGCGCTCCGCTTCGAGTTCATTCTGCTCGCCGCGGATCTTCATCTCTTCGAGCTTCGCGAGGTGGCGCAGCCGCAGATCGAGGATCGCATCGGCCTGGATTTCGCTCAGCGCAAAGCGGCGCATCAACTCCGCCTTCGGCTCGTCCTCGTTGCGGATGATGGCGATGACCTGGTCGATGTTCAGGTAGGCGATGAGATAGCCGGCCAGCACCTCCAGCCGCGCGGCCACCTTGTCCAGCCGGTGCTGCAAGCGGCGGCGCACCGTCGTCAAGCGATAGGCCAGCCACTCGCCGAGCAGCGTGCGCAGGTCCTTGACACGCGGCCGACCATCGATGCCGATGACGTTGATGTTGACGCGATAGCTGCGCTCCAGGTCGGTCGTCGCGAATAGATGATTCAGCAACTGCTCGGCGTCGACGCGGTTGGAGCGCAGCGCGAGTACCAGGCGGGTCGGGTTTTCGTGATCGGATTCGTCGCGCAGGTCCTCCACCATCGGCAGCTTCTTCGCCTGCATCTGCTCGGCGATTTGCTCCATGATGCGGGCCGGCGAACTCTGGTACGGCAGCGCGTTGATGATGATGCGATCGCCTTCGTGCTCGTAAATGGCACGAGCGCGAAAGCCACCCTGTCCGGTCGCGTAGATCTGCATCAGGTCCCGCACCGGCGTGATGATTTCGGCGCCGGTCGGAAAGTCCGGACCGCGCAGGTGCTGGCACAGGTCCTCGACCGTTGCCTTCGGGTTCTCCAGCAGATGAATGCAGGCGCTCGCGACTTCGCGCAGATTGTGCGGCGGGATGTCGGTCGCCATGCCGACCGCGATCCCCATCGTGCCGTTCAACAGCACGAATGGCAGCCGCGCCGGCAGCCGCGCCGGTTCGTGCAGGGTGCCGTCAAAATTGTTGACCCAAGCGACCGTGCCCTGTTCCAGTTCGGACAACAGCAGCGCCGCATGCCGCGACAGTCGCGCTTCGGTGTAGCGCATCGCGGCGAACGACTTCGGGTCGTCCATCGAACCCCAGTTGCCCTGGCCGTCGATCAGTGGATAGCGATAGCTGAACGACTGCGCCATCAGCACCATCGCCTCGTAGCAGGCGGCGTCGCCATGCGGGTGATATTTGCCGATGACATCACCGACCGTGCGCGCCGACTTCTTGAACTTGGCGTTGGCGCCGAGGCTCAGTTCGGACATCGCGTACAGGATCCGGCGCTGCACCGGTTTCAGGCCATCGCCGATGAACGGCAACGCGCGATCGAGGATCACGTACATCGAATAATCGAGGTACGCCTGTTCGGTGAAGTCACGCAGTGCGCGGCGTTCGGTGCCGCTGTCGATGGTCACGGCCATGTCGATGAACTCCAGCTATTCTTCCGCCGGCATCACCGCCAGCTCCTGCACCGCGGCGAGATTGCCTTTTGTTTCGAGCCACTCCTTGCGATCGCTGGCGCGCTTGCGCGCCAGCAGCATGTCCAGCATGCCGTTGGTCTGTTCCACTTCGTCGATGGTGAGCTGTACCAACCGCCGCGTTTCGACCGCCATCGTCGTCTCGCGCAGTTGCGGCGGATTCATTTCGCCGAGGCCCTTGAAGCGCTGGATGTTGACCTTGCCCGACAGCCGCTCGGCGGCGATACGGTCGAGGATGCCGGTCTTTTCCTCTTCGTCGAGCGCGTAATAAACCGACTTGCCGATATCGATGCGAAATAGCGGTGGCATGGCGACGAAGATGTGCCCCGCCTCGACCAACGGCCGGTAGTGCCGCAGGAACAGCGCGCACAGCAAGGTCGCGATGTGGGCACCGTCCGAGTCGGCATCGGCGAGGATGCAGATCTTGCCGTAGCGCAGACCGCTGATATCGCTCGAACCCGGATCGACGCCGATCGCCACGGCGACGTCATGCACGGTCTGCGATGCCAGTACCTGCGCCGATTCGATCTCCCAGGTGTTCTGGATCTTGCCGCGCAGCGGCAGCACCGCCTGAATATCGCGATCGCGCGCCTGCTTCGCCGAGCCGCCGGCGGAATCGCCCTCGACCAGGAACAATTCGGTCAGCGCCAGATCCTGCTGCGTGCAATCGGCCAGCTTGCCGGGCAAGGCCGGACCGCCGACCGTCTTTTTCCGCACCACCTGTTTCGCCGCCTTGGTCCGGCGCTGCGCACTTTCGATCACCAGCGCGACGATGCGTTCGCCGGTATCGACATGCTGATGCAGCCACAGGCTCAACGCATCGCGGACGACACCGGAGACGAACGTGGCGCAGGTTCGCGACGACAACCGCTCCTTGGTCTGACCGGAGAATTGCGGCTCCTGTACCTTCACCGACAACAGATAGGCGCAGCGCTCCCAGACATCCTCGGCGACCAGCTTCAGGCCGCGCGGCAACAGATTGCGGTTGTCGCAGAACTCGCGGATTGCTTCGAGCAAGCCGTAACGCAGACCATTGACGTGCGTGCCGCCCTGCACCGTCGGGACCAGGTTGACGTAACTCTCGGTGACCAGTTCGCTGCCGTCCGGTACCCAGTGCACAGCCCATTCGACCGCCTCGGTGGTTCCCTCCATGCTGCCGCAGAAAGGCTCTTCCGGCAGCAGCGTCGCATCCGGCATCGCTTCGCGTAGATAGCTCGGAATGCCGGCCTCATAGCACCATTCGTCCTCGCTGTCGGCCTGTTCATCACGCAACCGCATGCGCAGGCCGGGGCACAGCACCGCCTTCGCCCGCAACAGATGTGTCAGTTTCGGCACCGCGATGCGCGTGGTATCGAAGTACTTCGGATTCGGCCAGAACCTGATCGTGGTGCCGGTCTGGTTCTTCGAGACCTTGCCGAGTTCGGTCAGCTTGCGCGTGCGTTCACCGTCACGGAACTCCATGCCGTACTCGCAACCACCGCGCCGCACCGTGACTTCGAGCTTCTGCGACAGCGCATTGACGACCGAGACGCCAACACCATGCAGGCCACCGGAGAACTTGTAATTCTTGTCCGAGAATTTGCCGCCGGCATGCAGGCGGGTCAGGATGACCTCGACGCCCGGCACCTTTTCTTCCGGATGGATATCGACCGGCATGCCACGGCCGTCATCGACCACCGTGATCGATTCATCCCGGTGCAGTGTCACCTCGACCCGGCGGGCGTGCCCCGCGATTGCCTCATCGACGCTGTTGTCGACGACTTCCTGGATCAGATGATTCGGCCGGCTGGTGTCGGTGTACATGCCTGGCCGCTTGCGCACCGGCTCAAGGCCGGTCAGCACTTCGATGTCCGCGGCGTCGTAGCGGTTAGCCAATAGTTGCCCCCTTGCGATTGGTCATCGGTTCGATACGGCCCGCGGTGATGGGCTAGGCCCGTTCGTTGTCGCGAAGAATCTCCAGCACCTCAGCGGCGCTGCCCGCCGCGCACAGCCGCTTCCGCGTCGTGGCATCGTTCAGGATTCGCGCGATATCGGAAAGGGTATCGAGGTGCGACTGGAACTGATTCTGCGGCGCCACCAGCAGCAGCACCAGGTGGACCGGCGCGCGGTCAAGCGCATCGAAATCGATGTCATGCCGGGCGATGCCGAGCGCGGCCTGCGTCTGCTCCACCAGCGGGCTGGCGGCATGCGGCAGCGCGATGCCATGACCGATCCCGGTACTCATCGCCTGTTCGCGTTCCCGCACCGCGCCGGCGATCGCGTCGGCGTGTTCCGATGCGATTCGGCCGGCGCTGGCGAGTATGGCGATCAACTCTTCGATCGCCTGCCAGCGATCGCGCGCCTGGAGGTTAATGACGACCTGGTCGGTCGTCGCAATCAAGTCTGTGAACCGCATGTCTTCCGATCTTGCAGCCAGCGGCATGCATGCTGGCCGGGCATGGAACTGGGCGCGTAGAATAACAGGCCCGCACGCTCGGTGCCGCGCGACCACCATCAAAGATCGATGAAATATCTCGCCTCGATGCTGGCCGCTGTGCAACGCGGGGATGGCAACAGCCAAAACTTCCGGCTGCTGTTGACCTACCTCGCCTTTCTGTTGGCGTTGATCGTGGTTTACAGCGTGCTGTTCCACGTACTGATGACACTGGAGGGACAGCAACACAGCTGGCTGACCGGGGTCTACTGGACGCTGACGGTCATGTCCACCCTGGGTTTTGGCGACATCACCTTCACCAGTGATGCCGGGCGCATGTTTTCCATCGTGGTGCTGCTGAGCGGGATCGTGTCGCTGCTGGTCGTGCTGCCTTTCGTGTTCATCGAGTTCTTCTACGTGCCTTTCCTGAAGGCCCAGAGCCGGGCGCGCGTTCCCCGGGTGCTGCCAGCGCGGGTCAGCGGCCACGTGATCATCACGAACTTCGATCCGGTGACCAAATCCCTGGTCGAGAAGCTGGACAACTACGGCTACCCGTATGTGCTGCTGGCCGGTGACCCGGAGGCCGCGTTGAGCCTGACCGGCCGCGGTTACCAGGTCATCGTCGGCGCGCCTGACGATCCCGCCACTTATCTCAACGCCCGCATCGCGCAGGCCTCGCTGGTGGTCGCCACCGGCGGCGAGATGGGCAACACGAACATTGCGTTCACGGTGCGCGAAATCGCACCCTCGGTGCGCATTGTGGCGACGGTCCGCGATGCGGACGCGATCGAGGTGCTGGAACTGGCCGGTTGTTCGCGCGTGCTGATGCTCGGCGACATGCTCGGGAGCGCGCTGGCACGCCGCACGCTGGGCGGCGATGCGCGGGCACATGTGATCGGCGAGTTCGGTGATCTCGTCATCGCCGAGGCAAGCGCCTATGGCACGCCGTTGGTCGGCAAGACGCTGGCCGAGACACGGGTAGAACAACTGGTCGGCATGCGTGTGGTCGGTATCTGGGAGCGCGGCGCCTTCACCATTGCGATGCCAACGCTACCAATCCATGAGGCCACCGTGCTGGTCATGGCCGGCACGATGGAACAGGTGCGACGCTACGACGCGATGTTCTGCATCTACCATGTCGCGCGGGGCCGCATTCTGATCCTGGGTTCCGGGCGCGTCGGGCGCGCGACCGCGGAGGCCCTGGCGGAACGCGGCGCGCATTACTGTCTGGTCGACAGGGATCCCGATCGACAACTCGGTGAAGAACACTTCGTGCTGGGCAACGCGACCGACCGGGGCGTGCTGGACCGTGCCGGCATCGCGGACGCCCCCGCGATACTGGTCACCACACACGACGATGACATCAACATCTACCTGACCATCTACGTGCGCAAACTGCGTCCCGATGCCCAGGTCATCAGCCGCGCGACATACGAACGGAATGTCTCCACGCTGCACCGCGCCGGAGCGGATTTCGTGATGTCCTACGCCAACATGGGCGCGAGCGCGATCTTCAATTATCTCGAGCGCGGCGACGTGCTGATGCTTGCCGAAGGACTGAACGTGTCCCGGATCGAAACCCCGGCCGGATTGATCGGTAGATCGGCACACAAACTGAAAGTGCTCGATGACAGCGGCTGCCACCTGGTCGCCGTTGGTCGCGACAAAGTGTTCGATATTCATCCCGGCGAACAGACGGTCCTGCAGGCTGGTGACAGCCTGGTGATCGTCGGCTCGATGGAAAACGAAAAACGCTTCCTGGCGCAGTGCGCCCGGCTGTAGGCAATCTCGATGCTTGTTTTCTGCCCTGAGTCGGTTGCCACGCACGCCATTTGACCGGCTGATCGGCACTCGTTAAAGTGCCGCACACTCGTTCCCCGCCGCCGGTCATTCATGTCTCCACGCAAACAGCAATTCAATTTCGAGCAGGCGCTCGCGGCACTGGAACAGCTGGTCGACAAGATGGAGCGCGGTGAGTACGGCCTCGATGAAGCGCTGAAGCAATTCGAACAGGGAGTGACGTTGATCCGTGCCTGCCAGGGTGCGCTCGCTGAAGCAGAACAGAAGGTGCAGTTGCTGGTGCAGCATGGCCTGAGTCAGGCACTGACCGATCTCCCACCACCCGATCCCAACCCCGACGACTGACCATCGATGCAGGATTTCACCGCCACGCTGTCACGGTACGGCCAGCGCGTCGAGCGCGCGCTGGAGCATTGGTTGCCGCCGGCCGACCGCTCTCCGACTCGATTGCATGAGGCAATGCGCTACGCCGCACTGGCGCCAGGCAAGCGCCTGCGGCCGACACTGGTCTATGCCGCCGGTGGTGCGCTTGGTGCGGCGCCCGAACTGCTCGACGCGCCGGCCGCGGCAGTCGAACTGATTCATGCCTATTCATTGGTGCATGACGATCTGCCGGCGATGGATGACGATGATCTGCGGCGCGGCCGGCCGACCTGCCACAAGGCGTATGACGAAGCGACCGCGATCCTGGTCGGCGATGGCTTGCAGACACTTGCGTTTGAAGTGCTGGCGCAGGGGCCGGCGTGCGACGACGCGACTCGGGTCGCGATGCTCGCCACGCTCGCCACCGCCAGCGGCTCCGCCGGAATGGTCGGCGGTCAGGCACTCGATCTCGCCGCGACCGGACAACGTCTGGCGCTGGCAGCGCTCGAACAACTGCACCTGTGCAAGACCGGTGCCCTGATTCGCGCCAGCATCCGGCTCGGCGTGCTCGCCGCCGGCGCCGGCGCGACCCCGATCGCGACGCAACTCGATCACTATGGCCGCTGTCTCGGCCTGGCCTTCCAGGTCCAGGACGACATTCTCGACGTGGTCGGCGACACCGCGGTGCTCGGCAAACCGCAAGGCTCGGATGAGGACAACGACAAATCGACCTACCCGGCCTTGCTCGGACTCGAGGGCGCACGTGCCGCCGCCGAGGCACTGCATGCCGAAGCGCTCGCCAATCTTGCCAATGGCGCCGTGGACTTCTCGGTCCTGCGCGCGCTGGCGGACTACGTGATTACCCGCCAGAAGTAGCCGCCGGCACGGCGCGGATCCGGAACACACGCGGGTCATCGGCAAAATCGAGCAGCACCTTCGCCACCCGCTGCTGCCACAGCTCGGCGAACCGCCGCCGCTGCTCCTCGCTCGCGCGACCGGCCAGGCAAGCCGACAGCAACGGCGACATGTCGCGATCCGCCGGGACGACGCTCAGGTCGCTGGAGGCATCGACTGCGGCGCCGGTATCCTGCCGAGTCAACCGCATCTGCCATGGCACCTCACGCGAGAATCGTTGCAGATCACGCCGCACGTGTTGTCCGGCCAGTCCCTTGAAACCACCTTCCTGCGCCGCGCCGGTCAGCAGCGTCACGACGCTGGCGATGACGCCGGTGACGCCTTCGCCAAACGGCGCCGCGAACTCGACCAGCACCGCGCCGCGTTGCGGCAGCTGGTCCGGCCAGAGCGCGAGCAGCGCGAGGCGGGTCAACTGGTATGCCGACGCGACCGTCGGACAGGAGTGTCCGGCCAGTTTCACCGCGTCCTCGTAGCGATATTCGAGGACGCCGCCGGATGCGGCGCCAAGCAGTTCGGCGAGCGCATCGCGCACCTTGAGTCGCGGCGCCTGTTCGAAGAAGGACGGAAAGGTCATGGTCAGTTCCTTGTTGGGTTGAAGATACTCTGAACAGGTCATTCCGGGACTTGGTCAGAGGGCTAAGCGTGTCATCGCAATTGCAGCACCACCGCAGCGATCTTGTTTCAGGATTCGTCTCGCTTCGCTTCCTGCCACAGCCGCTCCAATTCATCGATACCGACCGCATCAAGGCGCAGGCCGCGACCTTCGATGCTGCGCTCGATGTGCGCGAAGCGGCGCTGGAACTTCTCGCAGCACCGGCGCAACGCCTGCTCAGGATCGATCGCGAGATGCCGTGCCAGATTGACGCAACTGAACAACAGATCGCCCAGTTCAAGACTCAACACCTCCGGCGTCGCGCCGTTTGCGATTTCACTCGCGAGTTCCGCCTGCTCTTCGCTGATCTTGGCCAGCGGTCCGGCGGCATCGCGCCAATCAAAGCCCTGCATCGCCGCACGCCGTTGGATCACCAATGCCAGCAGCAAAGCTGATGAGGCATCGCGCGACGCTGCCTCGTGGTCGGTCATCTGACTGCCTTCGTCATGCATTGGGGTATATTATCCGCACGCCATCAGGTTGCCTGCTCGCAGTGCAGCCGGTGACCTGAACGTGGCATGTGGTTCATTCGGCCGGTTGGACCGTGGAAGCAGCTTATGGCACCACTGATATTGCGGGTCGATGCGGCCGGTACGCCGGTCCGCTGGATCCCCTGGCAGGACGCAGTCACTTTGTACTGCAAGGGTTTGGTTGCATGGACCGCAGGCAACCATGAGTTCACTTTTTACGGCGGCCTGTGCCGGCATACCGGCCGGCGTTCCTGCCAGATAATCAACTCGATTGTCGCCGTCAAACGGTCGGTATTCACCAAGCCGCAGCATCGCGTCGTTCCCCCGCTCAATAACCATGAACTGTTTCGCCGCGACGGCCACTTGTGCCTGTACTGCGGCAAAGCGTTTCTCGATCGCAATCTGACGCGAGATCATGTGATGCCGTTGTCGCTGGGAGGCCGCGATTGCTGGAGCAACGTCGTCAGTTGCTGCCGTGACTGCAACGCGCGCAAGGGTGGCCGGACACCGGAGCGGGCCGGCATGCCGTTGCTGGCGGTACCGTACGTGCCGAACTGGGCGGAGTTTCTGGCCTTGTCGAACCGGCGCATCCTGGCCGACCAGATGGATTTCCTTAAGGCGCAGTTCAAGCAGAATGCCCGGCTGCTGCACCTCCAGTAACCTGACCGTGACACGCGACCAGGAGGTACCGTGCCACGCCGGGCGATACCGCAGCCCTTCACCTCGACACCCTGAGTTGGAACCCCGGATATGACCGATGCCGCCACCGCCCTGCTGCGCACGCTCGCCGCGTCGCTGCGCTGGCCGGACGGGCAGCCGCTGCCGTTGAGCACACCGGTGCCCGAGGTGCCAAGACCAAAGCAGCCATTGCAGGATGCCGCCGTGCTCGTTCCAATCCTGCGCACGCGGGGCGGCTATGACGTCGTCCTGACCCGCCGGACCGACCACCTGAGTGCACACGCCGGGCAAATGAGTTTTCCTGGCGGTCGCAGGGATCCGGGGGATGCGTCGCTGCTCGACACGGCCCTGCGGGAAACGGCCGAGGAAATCGGCGTTGCGCCAGCCGAGGTGGCGGTGCTCGGCCGACTGAACCGGCTCTATACGCCGTCCGGTTATGACATTCAGCCATTCGTCGGCGTCCTGGCGGAATCCACCCGCTTTGCCGCCGATCCGCGCGAGGTGGCGGCGATCATGCGGGTCCCGCTGCGTCACTTGGTCGATCGGCGCAATTACCTGCGCCGGATCCGCCGCTTCGAGTCGCGGGACATCGAATATGTCGCCGTCGATTACGACGACCAGGAAATCTGGGGCGCGACGGCGCGAATCCTGGTCGATCTGGTCGATCAACTGGAGCAATGCGAGGCATCCCGTTGTTTGCTTGTCAGTTTTCTGGCCGATTGAAATTGCACCGAAAAAAAAAATACGTCATGATCGCGGCTGCTACGGCAATCCCCGTTGGGGGGTTCACTTATGTCGACTCAGGAGAAGAAATCTATGGTTAATGCACTGAAGCTTGGCGGCCGGATTACCGCGCTTGTCCTCGCCGCGGGTATTGCTGCCGGGTGTGATTACGTAACGAAGGCACAGCTCGATGAAGTCAAGAGCGCCGCAAACTCAGCACTGTCCGAGGCGCGTGCCGCGAAGACCGCCGCCGACAATGCACAGCGGACGGCTTCCGAAGCCGCCGAAGCCGCACGTCGCGCCCAGACCGCTGCGTCTGCCGCGCAGACCTGCTGCAACGACAACACCAAGAAGATCCAGGAAGTCCTCGACAGAATCCTGAAGAAGTAACCGGACCGGAGCATTCCGGACGCCAATGAAACCCCGCACCCTGCGGGGTTTTTTTTTGCTACGGGCGTGCAGCGATCTTCACATCCAGCAGCCGGCCGATCGGCCTGGGAACCCCACTCCGCGCCTGCAACTCGCGCTGCATCCCGTCCCAATCCAGCTCGGCGCCTCGCTCCTTGGCGCGATTGACGATCAACTGCATCACCGTCAGGTTGTGCGCCTGAAACGCTTCAGCGTCCTCCTCGAGATAGGGATGAACCTCGAGGTGCAGCGAGTCACCAAGGCGCCCGATCTTGAACGGTTGATTGACAATGCGCACTGAGGTCCCGACCGGCACCATCGCGAACAGCGACTCGATGTCATCCGGATACATCCGGATGCAGCCGTGGGTCACGCGCATGCCGATGCCATAGACCCTGTTGGTGCCGTGGATCAGATATCCGTTTATCGCGAGTCGCATTGCGTAACGACCGAGCGGGTTATCCGGTCCCGGCGGGACGACCTTGGGCAGAATGTCGCCTTCGTCCGCATGTTCCTTGCGGATTGATTCGGGCGGATACCAGGCCGGGTCCTTTTGCTTCCTGACGATCCGCGTCAATCCCTTGGGCGTCATCCAGTCCTGCCGGCCGATGCCAATCGGAAAAGTGACCACCTCGCGTTTACCCTGCTTGGCAGGGGGAAAATAGTACAGGCGCATTTCCGGCACATTGATGACGATCCCTTCGTAGGGCGCGTCCGGCAACACGTACTGGGTCGGGACCAAGACCTCGGCACCACCACGCAGCAGCAGTGGATCGGACGTGGGGTTGGCGATCTGCAATTCCGTGTATCCCAATCCGTAGGCCAGGCCGACCACGAAGAAGTTGTCGTCAGCCCGGGCGCGAATGATTTCGCTTGCCCCGATGATGTTGTCACCGTTCGTCGGCAGCGCGTAGGTCGCCGCTCGAACCACGGGCGACGGCGCGCTGCTCAGTAAAACGATTACACCAAGGAACTGAAGTAGGAATCTCGGCCACCGCTGTGGCCGCGTCTGCGTCGGAAATGCCATGATGTGCTTCGCAACTCGCCCGAAATGCGTCGCGACAATACTATTTCGCGACCAGCCTTTTGACAAACCAGGTGCGAACCTGCGGCAACGTCATAACCGGACCGCGGCGTTACACCTGCACCGAACTTGTGGTACCGTCCGACGCACTTGTGAGCTCCCTGCAATCAGTGCCGACGCATCGCTCCATCCGCTGGCTGGCGGCCTTGCTGTCTCTGGCGGCGCCTCCGCTCCACGCCGATATCACCTTCAGCAAACCGCATGCGTTGTCGCCGGATCATGGTCTGCGCAGCACGTTTCAAGGGGTACGCCTGCTCGGCGCGGTGTCGCTGAGCCAGAAGCCAGTCCCAGGCGGTTCGCCGCGCGAACTGTCGTCACTCGGCTGGGATGCCGACGAGGGATTGTTGTATGCCGTTTCCGACAACGGCGACCTGTTGCAGCTGCGGCCGAGGTTCGATGGCGGCGTGCTGATCGCTGCCGACTTCGTCGCGGCGATGCCGTTGCGAGACGCCGCCGGTGCGCCGTTGTCTGCCGCCGCGTCCGATGCGGAAGGGATGGCATTGCTGCACGCCGACAACGGGACCAAGGGCGATACCCGGCTCGCCATCGGTCTGGAAAAGCCCGCACGTCTGCTGCTGTACCGGTCGAACGGAGAACTCGAACGCACGCTTGAACTGCCACCGCGGCTCACGGTGCCAAAGAACTTCGCCGAAGGCCATCGCGAGATTGAAGCAGTCGCGCTGCATCCGGATCTCGGATTGCTGCTCGGTATCGAGCGTCCGCTGCGCGACGCGGACCAGAGCCGGCTTGCGGTGTTCGACTTACGCGGCAATGCCTTCGAGTTCGCGCCACTGGACAGCAAGTACAGCGCTCTGGTCGGCCTGGAAGTGACGCCCGCGGGCGACCTGCTCGTGCTGGAACGAGTGTATCAATCGCTGTTGCGGCCGATCATTTTCGCGGTGCGCATGATTTCCCATGATCAGTTGCATGCCCCGGGCAAGGTCACGGCGCGGGAAATCGTCAAGTTCAACTCGCGCGATGATTGGGCGATGGACAACTTCGAGGGAATCGCGCATCACGAAGGCAACCGCTACTTTCTCGTCAGCGACGACGGCGCGAACCCGCTGCAGAACACCTTGCTGCTGTATTTCGAGATTTTGCCGCAACCCGCCGGCACCCAACCGTGACAACCCCGCAAGCGACCCTGGCCGCCGCCGACTGTGCCCGCCTCGCGGCGAGCATCGGCGGTGTGATCCATGGCCAGCAAGCGACCATCCGGCAACTGCTCGCCGCCTTCGTCGCCGGGGGCCATGTGTTGCTCGAGGATTATCCCGGCACCGGCAAGACCACGCTGGCCAAGGCACTGGCCCGCTCGGTCGGCCTCGACTTCCAACGCGTGCAGTTCACCGCCGATTTGCTGCCCGGCGACATTCTCGGCATCTCTGTGTTCAATCAGCAGACCCAGACCTTCGAACTGCACCGCGGACCGGTGTTCACCGAAGTGCTGCTCGCCGATGAGATCAATCGCGCCTCGCCGCGCACGCAATCGGCCCTGCTCGAAGCGATGGCCGAAGGTCAGGTCAGTCTCGATGGCACGCAACATCGTCTCGCCGAGACGTTCTTCGTCATCGCGACGCAGAATCCGGTCGACTACCACGGCACCTATCCACTGCCTGAAGCACAAATGGATAGGTTTGCGCTGTGTCTCAAGCTCGGCTACGTGCCGCTCGCGACCGAAGCCGCGTTCGTCCGCGAACAGGGCCTCGTTCATCCGTTGGAGCGGGTGACGCCTTGCGTCACCCGTGACGACATCCTCGCGGCACGCACGGCCGCGGCGACCATCCGCATCACCGACGAGGTCATCGACTACGCGGTACGGATCGTCGCCGCGACTCGCGATCGTGGTGGCATCGGTCTCGGCGCCAGTCCGCGGGCATCGCTGACGCTGGTGAAACTCGCCCGCGCGCTGGCGCTGTTCGACGGCGTCGATTTCGTGACGCCGGATCAGATCCAGGAGATCGCCAGCGCCGCGCTCGCGCACCGGCTCGTACTCGAGCCGGGCGCACGCCATGCCGGGACCGCAGCGGCAGACATCGTCCGGGAAATCCTGTGCGAGATTCCGGTGCCGCGCTGAAACCGCGTCGCGGCGGTGGCATCCGGCGGAGGTTCGGCGACTGGTTCCGCCATCGCCTGACCGAGCAAGGTCAGGTGCTGTGCGTGACCGGGATCTCCGGCGTGATGTTCGGGCTGGACGGTACGCATGCGGCCGCCGCGCTGCTGGGTTTCGCCTGTTTCGCGCTGCTGGCGGCTGCCACCTTCTGGACCTGGCGGTCCCGGCCACGGCTCGAGGTGACCCGGCAACTGCCGGAATATGTCACGGTCGGCAGCAGCGCCCGCTACAGCCTGCGCGTCACCAACCCTCTTTCCGTCCCGGCGCACGGCCTGCTGTTGCGTGACTGCCAGCGTGCGGTCGCGGCGCCACAGGCATCGCTGCCATGGGCGCGATGGCAGCGCTGGCGCCACGCCCGGCGCCTGAGCCGCACCGCGCCGCTATTGCGGCACGAACCACTCGCCTTGCCGGTGCTGCCGCCTGGTCAGCCGGTCACCATCGTCGCGCGGTTCCTGCCGGAGCGGCGCGGCGCGATCGAGTTTTGCGGCATCGAGATATTGCGCCCCGATCCGCTGGGCCTGATGTACGCCCGGACCATCATCGACGCCCATGCGAGCACCATCGCCTTGCCCGCGTTACTGCCGGCGCCGCGGCTGCAACTGCCGTCGCATCGCCGCTACCAGCGTGGCGGCGTTCGCCTCGCCGCCACGGTTGCCGATGCGCAGGAATTCGTGCGCCTGCGCGACTACCGTGCCGGCGACCCGGTCAAGCACGTGCACTGGCGCGCCTGGGCGCGCTACGGTCGGCCGATCGTGCGCGAATTCCAGGACGAGTTTTTCGACCGGCAGGCGCTCGTGGTCGATACCTTCGTCGCCGATCGGCCGCCCCCCGTGCTCGAGGCGGTACTCAGCGTCGCGGCATCGTTCGCGGCACAACCGCGGCGGCCCGATGGTCTGTTGGACCTGATGCTGATCGGTGCCGAGTCGATCCACCTGACCAGCGGCCGCGGCGTCGCCGATCGCCGGGCGTTGCTGCGTGCGCTGGCGTTGAACGAAGCCCGGAGCAATGCCGAGTTCGGCCGTCTGGCCACACTGATCCGCCGCGAGTTGGCCAGCCTGAGTGGCGTGCTGTGCCTGTTTGGCCGCTGGGACGAACAACGTGCGGCACTGCTCGACACGCTGCGCCAGCACGGCATTCGGCATCACGCGCTGCTCGTCGTCACCGCGGCCGAGGAACATCCGGCAGCGGGCGGCGACGGTACGCCGCGGCCGCTTCGGGTCGATCATCTGGCCGCCGATTTGCTCGCACTCGGGGCTTTGCGCTGATGGCCCAACGGTTCCTGGTCGCCGCGGCGCTGCTGCTCTGGGGCTACGGTATCGGCGCGCTCCCGGCCGCAGTCGGTCTGATCGCATTGCTCGAGGCCCCGATGCTATTGCGGCTGCAAGCCCCGATCGAGCCTGCTGGCTACTGCCGCGTCGCCGATTTCACCAGCGTGCTGTTTTCGGCGCTGGCAGTCTTCTGCTTCGTCCGCTACGGCGTGTTCGGCATCTACCGCATCCTCGCCTGGCTGCCGTATTGCCTGATCCTGCCGCTGCTGGTGCAGCGGCTCGGCGATCGCGGTCGCATGCCGCTCGGTACCCTGTTCTTTGGCCTGCGACAGCGCGGTTGGGACGCGGGAACCATCGACTGGACGGGCCCCTATTTCGCTTGCTGTCTGCTCGCGGCGACCTTCGGCGAAGCCTCCATACCAGGGGGCTTCGTTGTTGCGCTGGCCCTGCTCGGCGGCTATCTGCTTGCGATGCGGCCCAGGGGCCAGGGCCGGCTCGCGCCAATGGCCATCATGGTGCTGTGTGCGGTCGCGGCCTGGTCCGCGCACACGGCGCTGCTATTCGCGCAGCAACGCTTCGAACTGCTCGCCGGATCCTGGTGGCTGTCGTTCCGCCAGTTCGATCGCGATCCGGGTCAGACCATCACCGCCATCGGCAGCATCGGCCGGATGAAGATCTCCGATGCCATCCAGGTCCGTGTCCATACTCGCCACCTGCCACACCTGCCGTTGTATCTGCGCGACGCCAGCTACAACGAGTTTCGCAACGGCGTCTGGACCGCGCGCGCCGCCCGCCCGGAAGCGATCGATGTCGATCCGGGCGGCCACTCCTGGACGCTGGCAGCGAACCCTGGGACCGAGGTACTCGACCTCAGCGTGCACATGCGGCGCGAACTTGGCGTCGTCCCGACACCGCTCGACCCGGCCCGCCTCGAGGGCCGGGAAATCGTCGAAGTCCAGCGCACCGCGCTCGGTACCCTGTTGCTCGAAGCGCCACCGGGTGCGGTGCGCTACCGCGTCTACCCGGCAACCGGCGCAGCGCCGGCGGCACCCTTGCCCGAATATGACCTGGCGATCCCCGCCGGCTATCGCGATGACATTCTGACCATCGCACGGCAACTCGACCTCGCCGCGGTCCCGGCCGAGGAAGCGATCGCCCGGATCGAACGGTTCTTCGCGGCCGATTTCCGCTACGCCCTGCCCGGGGCGTCGCGACCGGCGTGGCGCAAGACCCTGGTGGATTTCCTGCGGCGGGACCGGGCCGGACATTGCGAGTACTTCGCAACCGCAACGGTGCTGCTGGCGCGTGCCGCAGGGGTGCCGGCAAGATATGAAGTCGGTTATCTGATGCAGGAATACAGCCCGTGGGAACGGGCCTGGATCGCGCGGGCGCGCCATCGGCATGCCTGGGCCACGGTGCTGGTCGGTGGCAACTGGCGCGTGGTCGACACCACGCCATCGGTCTGGCTCGACCGCGAACAGGCCGCCGCCGGATCGCATTGGTTCAGTGACGTCTATGCGTGGCTGCGCTATCGCATCGCCCGCATCGGTCGCGATGCCGACGATACCGATCGCACACCGCTGCTGTGGCTGCTGCCGCCGTTGTCACTGATCCTGTTGTGGCGCCTCAGTCACGGCACGCTGCGGCCGCGGCGCAAGCCAACTGCGTCATGGCCGCCACCAGTGGCCCTGGGTATGGATTCCGAGTTGTTCGATCTCATCGATGCCTACCGCCGCCGCGGCATCGAATTCCTTCCCGGCGAAACCCTGGCTGCCTGGCTGCGGCGGGTCCTGCCCGAGACGCCCGATCGAGTCCGGCTGCTGGAATTGCATTACCGCTATCGCTTCGACCCCGCCGGCCTTGCTCGCGCCGACCGCGACGCATTGCGTGCACTGGTACGGCGCCATTGGCCGGTGGAAAGAAACGCGTGAAGCGGCCGCAGCGACCGGCGCTCCGTCAATGCCCCATCAATGCAGCAACCGCTGCAGCACTTCGCGGTCCACCGGCGCGGTACCCGGCTCATGGAGATACTCACGCACGAGTTCCTTGTCGATCAGCCCCTGGAACACCAGACGACTCTTCTCGTGCACGTTGATTCCGGGGTGGCGCAGCAGTTGTGGCTGGGTCAGGACGCCGGCTTCGAGCATCGCCGGCAACTCGCCACCGATGTCGCGCAGCACGTAATACTGCGGCTCGAGCCGGCGCGCGATCAGTTCCGGCGAAGCCAGACGATTGGCGTGGATGCTCTGGATCTCGAGCTTGTAGCCGCTGACCAGAATTGGATTGATCGTGCCTTCGAGTTCCGATTCGATCTCCTGCAAGCGGCTGAAGATCGGATCGTACAGTTCCACGGCGAGCGACCGAATGTGCCCGACCACCGTATAGATGTCGATGATGTTGCCAACCGTCAGTTCATCGTAATGGTCATGGATGAACCGGTAGTTGCGTTCGCTGAGCAGGGCGTCGACCGAATTGAAACCGATCATCCGGGCGAAATCGGAGCGCTGGCGGGCGTGGGGATTGAACCCGACGCCGCAGATCAGGCGTGTCTGATTGACGCCGATGCGCCGCGCCTTCGCCTCCCGGCCGGCATCCCCGGAACCGGCCCCGGAGCCATTGGCGAGCATCCGCTCCAATGCGGCGGCGTCAGCGCGCAGAATGTCGGCGAATGTGGCCATCGTGTCCGGGCTCCTCTGTGCGGGTCACTGTAGCACCAGGAAAACCGCGCATTTGAGATATTGTGTTTCAGGCATCGCCGGCAGCACCGGATGATCCGGAGCGGCGCCCTCGTAATGCAGCATCTGCAACTCGCGTCCGGCCTTGGCCGCCGCCGCGCTGACGACGCGAACGAAGGTCTCGCGATCGAGATGATGGGAGCAGGACGAGGTCACCAACAGGCCGTCGGGCGCCACCCGCGACAATGCCAGCCGGTTCAGCTTTTCGTAACCCTTGAGCGCCGCCGGCAACTGCTTGCGACTCTTGGCGAAGGCCGGCGGATCGATCAGCACGACATCGAACAGCGGTGCGTCGGCGAGAAAGCCGAACACGTCCTGGCGCATGAACCGCATCTTCGCGGCCAGACCATTCGCGTGCGCATTGATTTCCGCCTGAGCAAGGGCTCCCGCCGAGGAATCGACACAGATCACCTGGCGCGCCCCGGCATGGGCCGCATGCAAGCCGAAGCCACCGTGATGACAATAGGCATCGAGCACGCTGCGGCCGTCGCAGTAGCGTTCGATTAACGCTCGGTTGCCGGCCTGGTCGAAATAGAATCCGGTCTTCTGGCTATCATCGAAACCGACGCGAAAGCGGATCGCGCCGTCGTCGATCACTTCCTCGCCCGGCGTACCGAGACAGACCGTGTCCTCCTCGGTGAGGCCTTCGAGCCGGCGGAAATGCGGGTCATGCCGCGTCAGGACGCAGCGCGCCCCAAATTCATCGCGCAGACAGTCGATCACGACGCCGAGCTGCCGCTCCATGCCGAGGCAATGCACCTGCAGGACATAGGTCGAGTTGTATCGATCGATGATCAGGCCCGGCAGGAAATCGCTTTCGCTGAATACCAGCCGGTACGCGGTCCGCGTCGGATACAGGCGCGCCCGCAACCGTGCGGCGCGGCGGATGGCGTCGCGCAGATAACTGGTGGTATCGCCGCCGTAGCGTCTGGAGAACAGGCGCGCCGCAATCAACGTTTGGGCATTGTAGAAACCGTGCCCGAACACGCGCCCGGAGGCATCGCGAACCTCGACGACCGCGCCCGACTCCGCGCCGGTCTCGGCAATCTCGTTGCTGAACACCCAGTGATGTCCGCCACGGATGCGCCGATGTTCATTGGCCTTGAGTGTGATGGCGTTCATGCGCCCCCTCGCTGATTTGATTCCGGCGCCGGATAGAGTGCCGCCAGTTCGTTTGCGGCGGCACGGCCGCGCGGTGACTCGGCGCGACGCAGCCGGCCCAGGGCCGTGACCAACGCCGTCCCATCGTACCCGGACGGCGAGGCGCCGTAGAGCGCTCGATCAAGTTCTCGTAATGCGCGCGCCAGCGTCTCGTCACCACTTCGTGCGGCCAGCGCGTCGAGCGCGTAGCCGGCTGCACCCGGCCAGCGGCAACGCGCCCAATGCAGCACGGCGGCGCGGATCGTCGCGGCATCGCCACGGTGCACTGCCTGGCCCACCTCCGCCCATGCATGTGATTCCGCTGCGGCATTGGCGCGAGGCGCGCCGTCCTCGATTGCCGCCGGCCGGCGCCCGCGCAGCAGCGTGACGAGCAGCGCGATGCAGCACACCCCGAGCGCGCCGGTACTCCAACGCCAATACCGGGCAGCGTCGGCGTGCACCGGTTCCGCAGCGACCGGGCTTGCGGCGGATTCCGGCGTGACCGGAGCAAGCGGAGCTTCCGCCACGGCCGAGGCACCGACCACGATCGTCTCCGCCGGCAAGACCGCGACTTCGGGCTGGCCCGTCGTGGTGTTCCACCAGGCGATGCGTTGTTCCGGCAGGGTCATCGGCCCGGGGCGGGACGGCACGATCGCTTCCGCCTCGCGCCGCACGCCGTGGATCCCGGACGCCTCGGGACGATCCTCCAGTGCCGGTTGATCCGGATAGCGCCGGGCAAGTTCCAGCACCGGTGCCGGCAGTGGCGGGATCGCTGCCGCGCGTTGACCGATCGCCGTGATCTCGATCGTGCGCGTCACCGGTTCGCCGGCCCGGATCCCGGTGACCGGCTTGCTCCAACGCGCCGCAATCGTGACGCCGGCTGCCGGCAGCCACGGTTCGATGCCCGCCGGCTTGGGCTGCACGTCGATCACGATCGGCTCGCTGCGCGCGACGACGCGCGGGCCGCCGCCGGCGAATGGGTCGAACCGCGAGCGGCGCCCGGACAACTTCGTGCCGGTGAATACCTGCGCCGGGATTTCGATGCGCCCCGGTGTGTTCGGAAAGATCGCGTAACGCCATTCCGCGATCCGTTGCGCGACGCCATCGACCACGCGGTTGTGGCTGTCCTCCGCCAGCGGCCGTACCTCCTCGCCGGGGATCTCGAGCCGCCCGCCTTGCAGTTCCCCGACATCGGCCGGGACGATCAGTCGAACCGTCACCATCACCTGCTGCTGCTCGACGACCGCGACCGGATCGGCGCTGACCTCGACCCGCAGGGTCTGCGCGAGCGCGCCGGCCGGCGCCACGCCAACCTCGATCGGGATCGGTGCGCTGCTTGCGCCCGCGATGGTGAACGCGGGGATCGTCAGCCGGCCGGTACGCTTCGGCAGCAGCGTGACGGTCCAGGCCGTTTGCCGGGTGACCGCGCCGTTCACGGCTTGATACATCTGCTGCGACTGCGGCGGACCGAGCACTTCGAAGTCACGCAGCAAACCCGTGAGTTGCGCCGTGCCGAACGATTCGGCGTCGACCCGGTCATCGAGGCGCAGCGTCAGCTCGAAGGTTTCGTTCTGCGCGAGGCGATTGCGATCGACCGTCGCGACGAGTTCCGCTGCCATCGCCAGCGTGGTGGCACAGCAGAGCAGTAAGGTGGTCGCAAACCGGAACATCAGTACCGTTGCTCCTGTTGCAGGCGGTCCTGCCGATTGCGCCGCGCGAGTTCGGATTCATAGCTGAACTTGCGCCGCAACAGACCGGCGGGGTCGTCCGGAATGGCACGCAGCCATTGCTCGCTCGATTCGGTCAGCGGCGCGTCACGCTCGCTGCCCGCCGCCGCAGTCGCCGCGGCGTCGTCTTCGCTGGCGCCAGCCGCGGCCTGCTCGGACGCCGCCGCCGCGGCCTGCTGCTCGGCCTGTGGTCCACCCGCCGCCGGGTCGGCCAGATCACCGGAATCCCGGGCAGGGTCGTTGGCGGCGCCGGCTGCATCGGCTGCCTGCTCGGCAGCGCCACCGGAGGACCCGCCCGGGGAATCCCCGCGTGACTCATCCGCCGCCGTGCCCTGTGATTCCGAACCGGATTGACCAGAGGCATCGGACGGTGACGCATCAGCACCTTCGCCGGAGTTCTGCCGGCCCTCTCCTTGCGATTGTTGCGGCGCACGCTCACGCAACCGCCGTTCCACGAGCTCCTTGTTGTGGCGGGCATCGGCGATGAGTTGCTCGTCCCGCGGCGCCTGGTCGATCGCGGCCTGGTAGGCGGCGACGGCCTCTTCGAGTTTGCCTTGCTGCGCCAGCGCGTTACCAAGATTGAAGTGCGAGACCGCATCATCGGCGGCAGCCAGGTGTTCGGCGGCAGCGGGGTAGTCCCGGTTGCGATATGCGGCATAACCGGCCCAGGCGGGCGACTCGAACTGCTGCGCCGCGGTCGCCGGGTCATCCGCGGCCAGCGCCCGTGCGCCTTGTTGATCCGGCCGCAGCCACAGATCGGTCCAGCGGAAGGTCGTGCGCTCGGCCGCGGTCTCGGCGCGGGCGTGCGGTGGCAACACGCAGGTCAGCAACAACGCGAACAGCAAACCACGGCGAAAGCCGAGCGCCGCGAGTGGCACGAGCAGTACCAGCAACCAGTAGCCGCCATCGATGGGGGCATCGATGTGCCGCCGATCATCCGGCTGGCCAGCGCCGCTATGGGCGACATCGAGTGCAGCCGCGATGGTGCGGACATCGCGGTCGTCGGTCGCCAGTGACGCATACCGGCCGCGATGTTCCGTCGCGAGCTGGCGCAGTTCGTCATGGTCGACGGCGGCCAGTACCACCGCACCGCCCGCATCCGTCGTGAAGCCACCGCCGGACTCGGGGATCGGCGCCCCGGCTGCGGTACCGACCGCCAGCACCGACAGCCGGTACCGATCCGGCAATTGCTTGCGCAATGCCGGCCGCACCGCCGGCGCGATGCCATCGGTCACCAGCACGATCTGACCGTCCTGCTGACCCAGGCTGTCCAGCAGTTGCGCCGCGAGCGCGACCGCGGCCTCGGTGTTCGCACCCTGCACCGGCATCGTCTCCGGGCCGAGCGCCGGCAGCAGCGCCTCGATGGTGCGCACGTCATCGGTCAGCGGCACGACGGTGTGGGCATCGCCGCCATAGACCACCAGCGCGGTCAGGCCATCGCCACGCAGCCGCAGCAGATCGATGATCTTGTAGCGCGCCCGGGTCACCCGATCCGGCTCCAGATCCGCGGCGCGCATCGATGGCGACAGGTCGAGCACGATGACGGCGGCCTGCCGATTGCGGGTGACCGGCACCTCCGCCTGTCGCCAGCTCGGGCCGGCCAGAGCGATCGCGGCGAGCAACCAACCGCACAGCAGCCCGTGCCAGCCATGCACCGCGCGCTGCTCGCCGACCAGCAGATGGCGCAACATGTCCGGCGGGATCAGCCGCTGCCAAAGGCTCAGCGGCCGTTGCCGCAGACCCCACCACCACAGCAACACGAGCAGCGGGATCGCGCCGAGCCATAACGGCCGCAGCAGGTGCAGTTCGCTCATGGCGCCACCGGCCCGCGCGCGCTCCCGCGCCACTGCAACAGGAACAGCGCGACCGAGCCACCCAGCGCGAGCGCCAGCGGCCAATGGAACAGGCTTTGCTCCGGCCGGTACACGACCTGCTCGGGCAGCGGTTCGAGTTCGTCGAGCTTGCGGTAGATCTGCGCCAGCTCGCGCGGATCGCGGGCCCGGAAGTACTGGCCGCCGGTCGCCAGGGCGATGTAGCGCAGCGTCGCCTCGTCGAGCTCGGATGCCATGCGGGCGCGTCGGGCGAAGCCGAAGAAGTCATCGGTCGGCGCCGCCGCGCCGATGACCACGGTATGAATGCGGATGCGCGCCGCGGCGGCGACATCGGCCACCTGGCGCGGCTCGGTGCCCGCGGTATTGGCGCCATCGGTCAGCAGGATCAGCACGCGACTCTGTTCCGGCCGCTGCCGCAGGCGCTTCACCGCGAGACCGATTGCATCGCCGATCGCGGTGGCGTTGCCGGCGAAACCGAGCTGCGCCTCGAACAGGTGCTGCCGCACGGTCCGGGTATCGAGCGTCAGCGGCGTTTGCAGATACCCCTGCTGGCCGAACAGGATGAGGCCGAAACGATCGCCGATCCGGCGGGCGATGAAGTCGCCGACCACCGCCTTGACCGCATCGATCCGCGCCACCGCGCGATTGCCGATCACCATGTCCTGCTCGCGCATGCTGACCGAGATGTCGACCGCGAGCATCAGATCGCGCCCCGCCTGGGGCAACGGCACCGGGTCGCCGATCCGCACCGGGCGTGCCGCCGCCGCGAGCAGCGCGCACCAGCACAGTGCCGCCAGTGCCACGTTGCGCCACTGCGTTCCACCGCGCTGGCCGAAACGCAGTTGCAGTTGCCGCAGACGATCGAAGAACGGCACGCGGACCGCCTGCGTCACCGCGCTGGCAGGCGGCAACAGCCGGCGCAGCAGCCACGGCAACGGCAGCAGCGCGAACATCCAGGGCCACTGCCAACTGATCATGCCGCGCCACCCGCGCGTGGTGGCAAATGTAGGCCGGCGACCCAGCGCCGCAGCGCGGCATGCACGCTGGTGATCGTGACGTCCGTCCGGCCGCGATAGCAGTCCTCGGCGAGCGCCTGCCGCACCGCGGCGGGCAGCGGCACCGCGCCGAGCGCATCGAGCCGATCGACCCAGGCTGTCCCGTGCAACGCCGCGACCCCGTCGCGCGACGCGAGGCTCAGCGCGACCCGGCGCAACAGTTGGTTGGCTGCGAGCAGATAGTGAATCACGTCCTCGTCGCTTCTCGCCCGGTGCAGCGCCTCCAGTTCGGCTCGGATCGCGCGCCGCAGCCGCCTCCGGCGCCAGCCCCGCCCGAGATACGGGAGCGCCAGCGCAAGCAACGTGAGCACGACGGCGGCGACCAGCCACCAGCCCGGCGCGGGCGGCCACCAGGACACCGGGTCGGGTGCATGCAGATCGCGCAGTTGGGTGCCGAGGTCCTCCATCACCGGATCAGTAGTGGCGTCGCAGGAACGCCAGCGGTTCGTCGCGCGTGTCGGCGGTCAGCAGGCGGGCTCCGGACCGGGCGCAGGCGCGTGCCAGCGCGGCGTCGTACCGTTCGGTTTCGGCGCGATAGGCAGCGAGCACGCCCGGGGCCATCCAGATCGCGGTCCGGTCCCGACCGTTGCTGATCGCCAGGCGACCGCGTTCCGGAGGTGTGCGTTCGAGGGCATCGACGACGCGCAGCAGCGTGATGTCGACATGCCGGCCGAGCAGCACCAGCGCGCGCTCGGCGGCGGTGTCGAGATCATGCAGATCGCCGATGATGAATACCGCGGTGCCGGGCCGTGCCAGGCGGCCGCATTGCTCGAGCATGTGCGCCAGTGACGACTCGCCCGGTGCGCCATCGCCCGGGAGTTGGTGGTTGCAGGCATGCAGGTCGTGCAGCAGGCGCAGGATCGCGCCGCGGTTGCGCCGCGCGCGCGTGTCGAACGCGCCGTGGTCGCCGACGACCTGGCCACCGATGCGATCGGCCCCGGCCAGCGCGGCCCAGGCGATCAGCGCCGCCAGCTCCGCGGCGAGCACCGATTTGAAACGCCGGCCCGAGCCGAAGAACATCGCGCTGCGCTGATCGACCAGGATATGGACCGGGCGCTCGCGCTCTTCGCGAAACAGCTTGGTGTGTGCCTTGCCGGTTCGCGCCGAGACGCGCCAATCGATCGCCCGGACATCGTCGCCCGGCTGATACAGCCGCGTCTCCTCGAACTCCATGCCGCGGCCGCGGCTGCGGGAGCGGGTCGCTCCGGCGCTGGCCTGTCGTGCCGGCCGGCGCGCGAACAGTTCGAGGTCGCGTACCCGTTGGCGATAGCCCAGCAGCACGCGCAGGTCGGTATAGACGCCGGTGCTGCCGTCGCCGGTCGGCGCGGTTGCCGGATGCTGCCGCCTCGCCAACCCGACCTCCATGTCCGCGTCAACTCACCGGGACACGCGCTACCAGTTCCCTGATCACCGCATCCACGTTCATGCCGTCCGCTTCGGCTTCGTAGTTCAGGATCAGGCGATGGCGCAGGCAGTCGTGCGCTACCTGCTGCACGTCGTCCGGTGACACGTAGTCGCGTCCGCCCAGCCAGGCACGCGCCCGGCTGCAGCGATCGAGCGCGATGGTCGCACGCGGGCTGGCACCATATTCGATCCATTGCCGCAACTCGGCGCCGTAGGGTTCCGGCCGCCGCGTCGCCAGCACCAGTTGCACCAGGTATTGCTCGACGGAAGCGGCCATGTGCAGTGCCAGCACCTGGCGCCGTGCGGCGAAGATTTCCTGCTGGCTGACCACGCGCGCCGGGAGCGCAGGCGCCGTGGCATCGGCTTCGGCGCGTGCCAGGGCCAGGATCGCGCGCTCGGCCCCGGCGTCCGGATAATCGACCCGGACGTGCATCAGGAAACGGTCGAGCTGCGCTTCCGGCAACGGGTAGGTGCCTTCCTGCTCGATCGGATTCTGCGTCGCCATCACCAAGAACAATTGCGGCAAGGGCCGCGATTCGCGGCCGACGCTGACCTGCCGTTCGGCCATCGCTTCGAGCAGTGCCGACTGCACCTTGGCAGGCGCCCGGTTGATCTCGTCGGCGAGCACCAGGTTGTGGAATATCGGCCCCTCGCGAAAACGGAACTCGCCGGTCTCCTGCCGGTATATTTCGGTACCGGTGACATCGGATGGCAACAGATCGGGCGTGAACTGGATGCGATGAAAGTCGCCTTCGATGCCGTCGGCCAGCAGTTTTATCGCGCGTGTCTTGGCGAGGCCGGGCGCACCCTCGACCAGCAGGTGGCCATCCGCGAGCAACGCCATCAGCAAACGTTCGAGCAATGCCCGCTGGCCGATCACCTGGCTGTCGAGCCATTGGTGCAGCGCGTCGAACGCGGCGGCGATGTCCGGTTTCTGGTCGATGGGGTGACGGTCCAGAGTGTCCACGCGGTGCTGGCTGCGGGCGAGGTTTCAGGGGCGCGCAGTATACCGCGCGGCGCGTGCTTCACCCAACGAACGAGAGCGCGGCGCGGTGCCGGACCTGCCGTCTCTGAACGAATCAGGCGACGCGTTGTCCCGAGCATACGGCATGGGGCCATGCGATACTCCGCCCCGGCCGCGCCGGGATACAGGCACGCCGTTCCCCCCTCCGACAAAACCGAGGAGATTGACCGATGTCCAGCAAGAAAATGTTCCTCTGCACCGGCATGCTCGCTGTCGCATTGCTGGCACAGCCGCTCGCCGCGCAACAGCAGGGGCGTGGCGGCTTCAACCTGCCACCACTGCTGATGCAATCCGATGCCTTCGAGGACGGCGGCATCATTCCGCCGAAACACTCGATGCGCGGCGGCAATGTGCAACCCGGCTTCACGTTCTCCAACGCGCCGGCGAACACCGTCAGCTACGCCATCATCCTGCACGACCTCGACGTGTCCATCGGCGGCGGCACCGACGACGTGCTGCACTGGATGGCCTGGAACATTCCGGCCGCGGCCGGTGGCATTCCCGAAGGCAAGCTGCCGGACGGCGCGGTCAATGCCCAGAACATGATGCGCCAGCAGGGTTACATGGGACCGGGCGCTCCTGCCGGCCCACGCTATCACCACTATGTCTTCGAGCTGTATGCGTTGAGCGCGAATCTCGATTTGCCGCCGGAAACGACGCGCCCGCAGTTGCTGGCGGCGATGGCCGGCAAGGTGGTCGCCAAGGCGGCTTACGTCGGCCGCTATCGCACGGAGCAGTGAGGTCACGCGCGGGCGGGGGAACGGGTTTGCCACCCGCCCGCCCGCGCCGCTTTCAGTCGTGGGTCGGAGATCGGTGCGCCAGCTTCGACGACACCGCGCGCTGTTACGGCGAAGTACCGGCTGCCGCGAGACCCCATGGCGCCCGCTGCACTTCGATCTTCAGATGATCGACGAATTCCCGCACCGCGACCCGGCTCAGCCGATACCGCGCCACCAATGCCTTGAGCCGGTAATCCGCGATTGGATAGTCCGGCAACACCGGCACGAGCGTACCGGCACGCAGGTCCTGCTCCACCAGAAAACGCGGCACAGCCGCGATGCCCATGCCGTTACGTGCGGCGTCGGCGACGATGCTGCCTTCGTTGCACAGCAGGGTCGGGTGAATCTCGATGTTGCTGGCACCCTGCACGCCATTGAACGGCCATACCGCCGGCAACAGGCCGACCGTCAGGCAGGCATGGGCGCCGATATCCAGCGGATGCCGGGGCGTGCCGCGGGACGTCAGATAGGAGGGCGCCGCACACAGCATCAGCGGATACGAAGACAGCGGCACCTCGACGACATTCAGAAACGAAACCGGTTGCGAGGTCAGCACCACATCGATGCCATCCTCCAACGGATTCGGTGCACGATCGGTCAGGATGACCTCGAGATGGATGTCGCGGTGCCGCAGGTGAAAGGTGTTGAACACGTCACCGAAAAACGCCATCGTCAGGGTCACCGGCGCCTGTACCCGCAGCGAACCTTCGACCCGCGACGCCCCGGAATGCAGCAGTTCATCGAACTCGCCGAGCAACTGCATGAACTTGACGTGCATCCGTTCCCCATCGTCGGTCAGGCGCAACTGCCGCGTTGAACGATTCAGCAGACGGACGCCGAACTCCTGCTCCAGCTGCGAGATGCGTTTGGTCACAACCGACGGCGCGGTACCGAGTTCGCGGGCCGCGGCTGAAAAATTGCCCAGCCGGGCCACCAACAGGAAGGTGCGTATGTTGGTCAGCGTGTTCATTGGCGAGGTGATTGTACGTTACGTAAGCTCTGAACATGTCCATCGTGGACTTGTTCAGAGTTGCCCGGTCCGGTACCTGCCCGGACCGGGCTCCGCCGCATCGAGCAAAAACCTGCTTGCTGCGCGAGTGGTCGGATCACTCCGTGACAGGCGTGGATCTTGCCGCACTCCCGGGCCAGGGCGTCCCCAATCGTTCCGCAAACGGCAAGGCGAGTCAGCGCCTCGCCGTGGCAAACCGCGTCGGCCCGACCGTCAGCGCCAGGCGTCGATCGAATGGGTATTCACGCCCCGCGCCGCGCCGGCAATCATCCGCCAGGCCGGCTGCGTCGCGCCGCCAGCGACAACGATCGAAATGTCCTCCGGCTGAAACAAGGGCACGTCGGCATCGTCCGCCGCTGCGAAATTTGCGGCATAAGGGGCAATCCCCGCCACCGCTTTGGGCTTCAGCAGTGTCTGCACCCATTGGTTGTCACGATATTCGCCCGCCGGCAGCCGGCCGTTGCGGGCGCACCAGTCGATCAACTGCTGCTTGGTCTCGATGCCGCGGGCGACGAAGCCGCGCGCCACCAGCGGATCCAGCACCAGCATCGGCGCGATGAACGGCTCGCAGGCGGCAAGCGCGCGGCGGAAGTTCTGTTCCCAGTGATCGCGTGGGCCGAAACCGGCGAGCGTGTACCAGCCGCCGAAGAACACGCTGACGGTGCTGTCCTCCGGTTTGAATCCGCGCTGCACGTGATACGGCTCCCACGGGCTCTCCTCCTCGTTCTCGGCGAACGCGGCGGTGTAGTTGTAGCTGTTGCCGAGCGAACCCATGTAGGTGTCGCCGGGAACCGAGCCGCCTTGCAGGTTCTGTGACAGCAGCCCGTAGGCGCGGCCGATGGTGGCATTGGCATGGTTGTACGGACCGAAAACGCCGATGCCGGCATTCATGCCGATCTCGCGCCGGATCGGTCCATTGACCAGCGCCAGCGTCGCGAACGATGTGGTGCTGCTCGAACGCGCGGTCATGCCGCTCGCGGCGAGCGCCAGGATCACCGGGAGATACTCGGGGCGCGCGCCGGCCATCACCGCGTTGACCGCAACCTTCTCCACGGTGAACTCCCAGAACTCGCGATACGAGGTCGGCCGCAGCCGGCCGACGATTTCGTCGGGCGCGTGCCGGGTACCGCGCAGCATCGCCGCGACGCGCGCTTCCGTCGGCAGCACGATGGGCAGGCAATCGGTGTAATTGTTGTCGAGGAACAAGCGATGCAGGGTGTCTTCGCTATCCGGCGGCAGCAACCGCGGCGTCGAGCGCTCGAACGACAGCCCGGTGCGATCGGCATCCGACAGCGGCGCGGTCAAGCCGTCCAGCACGCCCTGCATGAACGGCCGGCGCGTGATCGGGTCATCGCCTTCGATGTAGCCGCGCAACTCGGCCGGAGACTTGCCGACCACCGGCTGCGGCACGAAGCACTGGCGCACGGTCGGCATGCCATTGGCGCGCGCGACGGAGCCGACCAGGCGCGCGAACGTATGGGTATGCACCGACACCGTCGGCACGCCACCTTGTTCCAGGTCCATCGCCAGCCCGATGACCGTCGGGCAACAGGTACTTCAAAGACCGACCCCCAGGATCGCGGCGTCGCCGTTCGCGGCAATCGTTGCGCGCATCTCCGGGTCATCGACCCAACTCTCGCGCGGCCGGATGATCTCGGTGACGAGATCGGGCAAGTGCTGCCGCAGCCAGGCGCGCAACTGCGCCATGAACGCCGCGGAGTTGTCGAACAGGCAATCGACCAGATAGAGCCGTTTGCCGCTGAGATTGGGCAACCGCTGTGCCAGTTGCTTGCCGGTGACCCGCGGCGGATAGCCGCGCGGATCGTGGACGATCACCTGCTGACTCATGCGACGCCTCCGGACAAATGGCGATCGATGCTGATGGCGACGTTGGCGCCATCGCCCGCGGCATGGACCGCTTGACCGGCGCTGCCGGCACGCACCGTGCCCACGGCATAGACGCCGGGTTGCGAGGTCATCAGCGCGGCATCGGTGATGATTGCGTCGGCGCCATCGCATGCCAGGCTGGTCGCGACCACAGCGCTGGCCGGTCGCAGGCCGATGACGACGAACACCGCGGCGCCCTCGATCCGTTCGGTGGCGCCGGTGGCGATATCGCGCAGCGCAAGACCGGTGACGGCGTCATCACCAAGGATCTCCTCGACCGCGATGTTGCAGCGCACGGTGATGTTCGCGTGTGCCGCGAGCCGCTGCTGATAGTCCCGCTTGGCCGACAGTTCCGGCGCGCGTTGTAGCACGGTGACGGCGACGCCCGCGTCGGCCAACGTCAGCGCTTCCTGCAACGCCGAATCGCCACCACCTACGACAGCAACCGAACGCCCGCGCAACAGCGGGGCATCGCAGCTCGCGCACTCGCTGACGCCACGGCCGCGCAGCGCTTCTTCGCCCGGCACGTCTAGCCGGCGCAGTTTCGTTCCGGTCGCGATGACGAGCGCGCGTGCCGCAAGGTCGCCCTCGGTCGTGTGCACGCGCAGCAGCGAGCCAGCGCGCGCGAAGCCGGTGAGCTCGGCGCCCGAACAGACCGCGCCGGCGGTTTCCGCCTGCTCCTGCAGGATGGGACCGAAGTCGTAACCGGCGATGCCCTCTGGGAATCCGGGCAAGCCGTCGATTCGTTCCAGGCTCAGCAAATGCCCGCCCGGCACACCGCCGGTCAAGACCGTCACGCCGCGGCCGAGCCGCGCCAGATGCCAGGCCGCGGTCAGTCCGGCAACGCCACCACCGGCAACAACGACATCGACTGCCTCACTCATCAATCACTCCAACATTAAAACGCGATGTGCTGCATGTAGCCGCCATCGACGTGCAGATTCTGACTGGTCGTGAATCCCGACACCGGGCTCGCCAGAAACACGATCGCCGCGGCGACTTCCTCCGGCGTGCCGAGTCGGCCGAGCACGCACTCCTGCAATGCATCGTCATACATCTGCGGCGCATGCTTCCTGATTTGCTCCCACGGCCCGCCCTCGAAATAGATTGGTCCCGGCGACACACAATTGACGCGAATGCCGTCGCGCGCGACATCCTTGCTGAGCTGCGCGGCGTAGGCGATCACCGCCGCCTTGCAGGAGCCATAGGCGTAGATGCCGGGCGCGCGCAGCGCCTTCGCCATCACCCCGGAGATGCTGGCGTTGAACACGATCGCGCCGGCCTGCGACTGGCGCAGATGCGGCAGTGCCGCCTCGCAACCAGACACCGCGCCGAGGATGTCGCTCTCGATGCAGGCCCGCCAACCGGCTTCACCGGCGATGCTCGGACCGCTGCTGACGTTGGAGACAAAGACATCCAGCCCGCGGAGCCGTTCCGCGGCGGCATCGATCCAGGCCCGCAACGCCTCGCCCTGTGCGACATCGACCACATCGCCGATCGCGTTGCTGCCGCGCCCGCGCAACTCGGCGACGGTGCGTTGCACCGCCGCTTCGGTGCGCGAACAGATCGCGACGTCGGCGCCTTCGTCGGCCAATAGCCGTGCGACACGCAGGCCGATGCCGCGTGTCGCGCCGGTCACGATCGCCTTCTTGCCACGCAATTGCAGGTCCATGGTGCGTCCCCCACAGTTCAGGTCGAAGCGCGACGCAGCATAGCATTTCGACCGCTCGAACCGGGGCGCTATACTGCCGCCCGTCCCACTTCGGAGAGTCCTGCCATGCCCCTCGGCCATGATGATCTGTTGCGTGCCTACCGGATACTGAAGACCATCCGCGAATTCGAAATGCGGGTATCGAAGGAATACGAAGCCGGCACGATTCCAGGCTTCACCCATCTCTATCTCGGCCAGGAAGCGGTCGCCGCCGGGTTCTGCATGCATCTGACCGACGACGACTCGATTTCCTCCACCCATCGCGGCCACGGCCACTGCATCGCCAAGGGCTGCGACGTGCGCCGGATGATGCTGGAGATCTACTGCAAGCGCGACGGCACCTGCCACGGCAAGGGTGGCTCGATGCACATCGCCGAACTCTGGCGCGGCATGCTCGGCGCCAACGGCATCGTCGGTGCTGGCGTGCCGCTCGCGCTCGGCGCCGCGCTGTCGGCGAAGACCCGCGGCACCGATCGCGTCGCCGTCGCCTTCGGTGGCGATGGTTCGACCAACCAGGGCGGCGTGTTCGAATCGATGAACATGGCCGTGGTGCTCAAGCTGCCGCTGATCTTCGCGGTCGAGAACAACGGTTACGGCGAACACACCGGCATCGCCTATCACCTCGGCGCGCCGTCGATTGCGAGCCGCGCCGCCGGTTTCGGCATGCCGGCCAGCGAAGCCGACGGTGCCGATTTCTTCGCCGTCTACGAAGCGGCCGGAGCGGCGATCGCCAGAGCGCGCGCCGGTGGCGGGCCAATGACGGTCGTCTGCGATGCGCCGCGCTGGCGTGGGCATTTCGAGGGTGATGCCCAGGCTTATCGCGATCCGAACGAGATCCGCCACATCCGCGAGCACCGCGATTGCGTCAAACGCTTTCGCGAGCGCGTGCTGGGCGACGGTACGCTGACCGCCGCCGAACTCGATGCCATCGATGCCGAGGTGCTGCGACTGATTGAGGAATCGGTCGTCGCGGCCAAGGCCGCGCCCCAGCCGCGTCCCGAAGATTTGACCAGCGACGTCTACGTGTCCTACTGAGCGACGGAGATCGAACCGATGAGCAAGAAATCATTTCGCGAAGCGATCACCGAAGCGATGCGGCTGGAAATGGCGCGCGATCCGCGCGTGATCTTCATGGGTGAAGACATCGTCGGCGGCCACGGCGGCTCAGCCAACAATCCCGGCGCCTCCGGCGGGATCATGGGTGCGACCGGCTCGCTGTTTCAGCAATTCGGCGCGGCGCGCGTGATCGACACGCCGATCTCGGAAACCGCGATCATGGGCATGGCGGCCGGTGCGGCGCTGACCGGGTTGCGGCCGATCGCCGAACTGATGTTCGCCGACTTCCTCGGCGTCTGCTTCGATCAGATCTACAACCAGGCGGCGAAGTTCCGGTACATGTTCGGCGGTCAGGCGAAGACGCCGCTGGTGATCCGCACGATGACCGGTGCCGGCGTCGCTTCGGCGGCGCAGCACTCGCAGGCCTTGTGGCCGATCTTCACGCACATCCCCGGTCTCAAGGTCGTGTTGCCCTCGACGCCCTACGATGCCCAGGGGCTGCTGATCCAGGCGATCCGCGATGACGATCCTGTCATCTTCATGGAGCACAAGGCGCTCTACAACGACCTTGGCGAGGTGCCGGACGAGGCCTACACGATCCCGTTCGGCGAAGCGAACCTCGTGCGCGAAGGCAAGGACGTGACCGTGGTCGCCTTCGGCCGGATGGTGCACTTCGCCGCGCAGGTCGCCGACCAGTTGCGCGGCGAGATCGGCATCGATCTGATCGATCCACGCACCACCTCGCCGCTCGACACCGACACCATCCTCGACAGCGTCGAGGCAACCGGCCGGCTGGTCGTCGTCGACGAAGCGAATCCGCTGTGCAGTCTCGCTTCCGAAGTCATCAGCGTCGTCGCCAGCGAAGCGTTCGACGCGCTCAAGGCTGCACCGCGCAAGGTCACCGCGCCACACACTCCGGTTCCGGCCGCGCCCATCCTGGAGAACCTGTACATCCCCTCCCCGGCCGCAATCGAACGCGCGGTACGGGCCGTGATGGCGTGACCCGAACCACGCCGCGGAAGGGCCGAGCGCCATCGGCTACGCCTCCGCAGCAGACGGTTTCGGCAGGCGGTTGCTTTTCGCCGCGGCCCGGTGCAGTCTGACATCGACCGGAGCATGCGGCCGGAGGAACGGGGGTTTTCCGGCCCGTCACAGGTCCGCGGTGTTTCCGGCTGGATGGTCAGCGATGTGCCCGTTCTTGCGTGCCGGAGGTTGGAATGACGATGAATGTGCGCACTGGGTCTGCCTGGTTTGCGCGCCTGGCGCTTTGCCTTTGCTGCGCGACGGCGGCGATGGCGGAAGTCGCCATCGAGGTACTGAATCCGCGAGGTGAAATCGTACCCGACGAGATCTTCGGCATTTCACCGCGCGTGCCGGATCTCACTGGGAAAACCATCGGTTTGTACGGCAATGGCAAGCCCGGCATCAATGACTTCCTCAATGTCGTGGAGAGTCAGCTCAAACAGAAGTATCCGAGCGTCACCGTCAAACGCTACAGCGGTGCGTTCGATGTCGGCGACAAGCTGGCGAGTCAGATGGACAAGGAGGTGAGTGCCGTCGTGTACGGCGTCGGCGATTGAGGGTCCTGCACCTGGCAGGGTTCTGCCGGGACGGCTCGACTGGAACGGCTTGGGGTGCCAAGCGTGTTCGTACTCGCTGACATGTTCGAAAAGAACGCCCGCTCGGGGGCGGAAGACAACCTCGTGCCGACGCAACGGCAAATCGTTCTGAAAGGTTATTACGCCGGTATTCCACCACAGAAGTCCAAGCCCCTCGCCGAAGCCTACTTCGACGAGATCGTCGCGTCGCTGACGCGGCCGTTGACCGACAAGGAAACGAAACCGCAGGTTGGGGCCGTGCGCGAATCCTTCCATCGGCCGATCACAGTCTCCGGCGCGACCCAAGCCGAAGCGATCGAACAATTGCAGATGGTGTTCAACGACAACCACTGGAGCGACGGCTTGGCGATTCTGCCGCCAACCCGGGAGGCAGTGGACCTGATGCTGACCGGCACCAGCCGCAAGCCGGGCGAAGTGCTCGGCAAGCTCAAGCCCAAGAGCGGCGCCGTCACCATCGAGAAGATCGCCATCAATGCGGTCATGGCCGGCGCGAGTCCGCGCCATCTGCCGGTAATCATCGCGGCGCTGGAAGCGCAGCTGAATCCCGAGTTCGATGCCTTGCATCCGGCCGCCTCGATGGGCGGTTTCGAACTCGCGATCTGGGTCAGCGGTCCGCTGGCGGCCGAGCTCGGCATGAAGGCGCGCGATCGCC
This sequence comes from Gammaproteobacteria bacterium, assembly GCA_020845935.1. Lineage (GTDB taxonomy): Bacteria > Pseudomonadota > Gammaproteobacteria > JADLEV01. The sequence continues at coordinate 12,422 of JADLEV010000039.1, read as the reverse complement.
TGTGGACCCACGGCAACCGCGCCAACAGCGCGATCGGCCGAGCCATCATGCTGTGCCGGATCAACCTGGGCCACACTTGGCCGGGTGAGAACGACATGGCCTTGACCCGTGCCGTGCCGTTCACCAATTACACCTTCGCCGAGAATTACGAATCGCCGAATCCCTGGACGCCGTATCACACCGCCTATGGTGGACACGATCCGAAGGACAGCTTCGTGACGGTATCGACGGTCGGCGCGCGCTCGACGACGGTGACGCGCGACCAGGCGCAAGATCTGGTGAAGGCGCTCATCGACGAGATCCAGAGTGTGCGGCCGGCGATGTTCAGCCGCTATCGGCCGGGGGTCGCCAATGTGCCGCAGACCTTCAGCAAGTTCGTGTATCTGGTCACACCGGAAGCGGCCGCGGACCTGGCGGCGCAGGGCTACACGCAGAAGAGCCTGCGCCAGCATATCTTCGACGCGACCAGTGTCCCGTTTGAAGCCCTGAGCCCGGAAGAGGTCGAGAACATCAGGAAGCGCCTGCAGATGAGCCGCGATGGGCAGGGTCTGATCACGGATCATGTACCGCCGGATCGCATCGCCGCCTGGGAAGCCGCGCTCAAGCCGGGCGGCAAGGTGCCGCTGCTGTCGTCTCCGGACGACCTGCACTTCGTCGTCTCCGGCACCGGCAGGAAGTCCATCACCACCTGGACCTACCTGCGCAGTGTCTATACGTGGACTTCCAATTCCTCGGCCAGGATCCACGGGGCCAGGTTGACGCAAGCGGGTCGCTGAGGCTTTTGGCAGGCGGTCGAAAAAGGGAGTCCATCGGCAGCCTGGTGCCTCGCCTGTTACTGGCGATTGCGCTGAGCGCCACTGCCGGCGGTGGTCATGCGGCGAGCCCGCGCGGGGTAACGATCGGCGAAGCGGCGACGGTGCGGTTTCAGGTCGTTGGTGAAGGCGCGTCTGAATATGGCGAACCGGCCATCGTTCAGGCGCGCGTCACCGTACTCGAGGCACGGCGCGGCGCGTCCGCCCGGGCAAGGCTGCCGGCGGTCGTTGCGCCGAACGATGCGGCAACCGCCGGATTCGACTATCTCTTGGTACGGCTGCGGATCGCCAGCGAGGGCAGCGCGATACGTATCCCCTACGAGGTGCAGCCCGAGCATTTCCGGATCTTCGACGAGGCGGGAACGCCGTACGCGATGCCGGCCATGCGGCCGCCGGAGCCCGCGCTGCTCGGGCAGAAGATCTATCCGAACGAGGTCCATGACGGCTGGCTGGTGTTCCTGATAGCCGAGCAGGATCGGCAGCCCGAATTGTTCTTCTTCAGCGGGCAGTGGTTCCAGCTTTTTTCACGATCCGCGGGCGAATCCGGGGACACCGTACCCAGCGCGCGCGGCGGCTGACGGTCGGGCAGGAGCGGCCCATGCCCGCGACCCGAACCTTCGCGGCAAGCTGCCGTGTACGGAATCCCCGGACACGCGGCGCGTCGAGGCCGTCACGGCCGCAACAGCACCTTGCCGCGGCGACCGGGGCGGCGGGCTTCACGCAGCGCGTCTTGCAGCGAATCGAGCCGATAGACGCCGGCAATCGGGATCGTCAGTTCCTTGTTGATGAGGCGATGCTGAATGTCGGTGAGCACACGGACCTGTTCATCCGCTGGCGTTTGCGCCATCCATGGCGCAAGCCAGAAGCCGCGCACTGCGAGATCACGCGCGGCCAAAGCCATCGCCGAGACTTCAACCGGCTGGCCGGAGAGACTGCCATACAGCACGAGTTCACCGCCTGCATCGAGCAGGGTCAGCAACTCCTGAGAGAACGGGCCGGCGACAGGATCGAACGCGGCGACGATCGGCTCACCAGCGGCGGCGGCGCGGACTGCCGCATACCAGTTCGGCGCGGAGGTATCGACGACATGCCGTCGGCCTTCGGCGCGCAGCGCCGCGGCGGTCGTCTCGCTTCGCACGAGGTCGATGATGCAGCGGCCACGGGCAGCGCCGAATTGCGCGACCAGGTGGCCGACCGCCGAACCCGCGGCGACATTCAGTACTGCGCCCCGACGACGCACGCTCTGCAACAGCAGCGCGGCGGTCAACGGGTTGATCTGGATCTGGCAGGCAAGTTCGTCGGGCAGTCCCTCGATCACCGGAATCAGCGACGCGGCCGGCGCGAGCAGATGTTCCGCCCAGGCGCCGCGCACCCGTGCGATGGCGCACCGCGTGCCGATGAGCGCGCGATCGACGCCCTGCCCCACGCTCTCGACGACACCGACCGCTTCGATACCAGCCGCAGCCGGAAATGCTTCCGGCGGCACGTAAGTTCCTTCGACGATCACGAGATCGGCCGGATGCAGCGGCGCGAGCAGCACGCGCAGCACCGCTTCCCCGGGGCCGGGCCTCGGCACATCGACATCAGCGAGGTACAACACTTCGCCGGGTTCACCGCAGCGATCGAACAGCACCTGGCGCATGGGAATCTCCTTCGTCGATGGATACTGGATTGTCGGGAATCGATTGGTGCTGGTCAACGCGCCACGGGCCGGGGGCATGCCCCGCTCCGACACGGGCAGGTAGCACCCGATGGTTTTGCCGCGACACACTCACCGGCGTTATCGGTACCGAGGCCTGCGCCTCGTGCGATGTCGGGCAAAGCCAGGCGATCGCACGGGGATAAAATCCCGCAGGAAGATGGTTCATTGCCGGGACGACACGCGTCCGACGCACACGGTTTGGCTGCTACTACGGAGAACGAAGTGAACGCAACGACTCGTCGTATCGGCTTCATCGGGCTTGGCGTGATGGGCTCGAACATGGCGGCACAACTTGCGGCGCATGGCTATCCGCTGGCGCTGCATGATCGCGATGCGGCAACCGCTGCGCGGGTTGCGGCGGGACTATCCGAGGCGGTGGCCCTGCCCTCGCCTCGCGCCGTCGCAGCCGTGGCGGACGTGGTCATCACGATGCTGCCGAATGGTCTCGTCGTGCAGCAGGTCGTGTTCGGCGACGATGGCCTCGGCGAGGCACTTGCGTCGGGGTCGTTGCTGATCGACTGCTCCTCGGCGGAACCGTGGCTGACGCGGGATACCGCGCATCGGCTCGGTACGCGCGGCATCGCGATGATCGATGCGCCGGTTTCCGGCGCCGAAGTCGGTGCGCGCACGGGAACGCTGGTGTTCCTGTGCGGCGGTGATCCGGAGCACGTGGCGCGCGCCCGGCCAATGCTCGATGTGATGGGCCGGCGCGTGTTTCATCTCGGGCCACTCGGGTCCGGGCACATCATGAAGACCATCAACAACTGCATCACGGCGATGACCTTTCTCGCGACCACCGAAGGTCTGCTGCTCGGCAAGCGCTGCGGGCTCGAACCCGAGGCGATGGTCGATGTGATCGACGAAGCGACCGCGGCATCATGGATCAGCCGGACGCAGTTTCGGCAACGCATCTTCAACCGCCAGTTCGACGATCCGTTCAAGCTGGCGTTGATGGCGAAGGATGTCGGCATTGCGTTGCAGCTCGCCGCGAATGCAGACCTGCCGCTGGCGCTGTCGGCGCATGGCCGCGATCTCTGGCAGCAGGCGGCGCGGCAAAGCGATCCGGCGGCCAGCGTCAGCGATCTGGTACGCTGGCTCGAAGAAAGCACCGGAATCACCCTGCAATCGGACTGAGGAGTCTTCATGGCAAAACGCCCCGCAATTCACAATATCGATATGATCGAAACTGCGTCGTTCGGTCATGGCGAACGCTTCGCCGCGCATATTGCGCGGCTCGGCGGCGAGCTTGGCCTGAGGCAAATCGGCTGCACGCTGGTCGAGGTCGCGCCCGGCAAGCGGGCCTGGCCGTACCACCAGCATTTTCAGCAGGACGAGCTGTTCGTGATTCTGTCCGGCAGCGGCATGCTGCGCTATGACGGCGAGAATTACGACATCCGCGCCGGTGACTTGATTCCGGCACCGGCGGGACCCGGCAGTGCGCATCAGATCATCAACACCTCGGACGCGCCACTGCGCTATCTCGCGCTCAGTTCCGCGAGCTCGGTCGAGGTCGTCGAGTATCCGGATTCGAACAAGCTCGGCGCCTACGTGCGCCGCGACGATCAACCGCCGGTGCGGATGCTGCTGCACCCGGAGGCGACGCTCGACTACTGGGACGGCGAGTGAGCTCCTTGGCCGCAGCGCCCGCCACGCTCCCGTTCGCCGGCCTGTTGCCGGACACGATCCTCGATGCCATCTCCAGCATCGATCTCGTGTGCGACGGCCGGCTGCTGGCGCTGAACAGCTACGAGAACCGCGTCTATCAGATCGGCATCGACGACAGCCTGCCGCTGATCGCCAAGTTCTATCGCAACGGACGCTGGTCGGATGACGCGATCCTCGAAGAACATGCGTTCACCCAGGAACTGCTGGACAACGAAATCCCAGTGCTCGCGCCGATCGCGCTGCACGGTGTGACGCTGCATCGTTATCAAGAGTTTCGGTTCGCGCTCTATCGGCGTCAGGGCGGCCGCACACCGGAGCTGGGCGATACCTCGATCCTGCAAATGATCGGGCGGTATCTCGGCCGGATGCACGCGGTCGGTGCGGTACGGGGGTTCCGGCATCGGCCGGCGCTCGATCTCGTGAGCTTCGGCGAGCAGCCACGCCAGTACCTGCTCGATCACGGCTGGCTGCCGCCCGCGCTCGCCGAGGTCTGGCGCAGCGTCGTCGATCAGGCGCTGGTCGAGGTCCGCGCCTGCTTTGCGCGCGCCGGTACCTATCAACCGATCCGGCTGCACGGCGACTGTCATGCCGGCAATCTGTTGTGGTCCGATGCCGGTCCGCACTTCGTCGATTTCGACGACGCGCGAATGGGGCCGGCGGTGCAGGACCTGTGGTTGCTGCTGTCCGGTGATCGCGTCGAGCAGACGGTACAGCTCGGTGCGGTGCTGGACGGCTACGAGACGTTCCACGAGTTCGAGCCGCGCGAACTGCACCTGATCGAGGCGCTGCGCACGCTGCGATTGCTGCACCATGCCGCGTGGCTCGCCGCGCGCTGGAGCGATCCGGCCTTTCCACCGGCGTTCCCGTGGTTCGCGTCAGCTCGCTTCTGGGAGCAGCAGATTCTGGAACTGCGCGAACAGATCGCGCTGATGCAGGAGCCGCCGCTGGCGGTATAGAGTCTCCGGCCAGACCGGGAGGCTACGCCATGCCGGCCCCCCGGTCCGCAGCTCAGACGACGTCCCTCAGAACCGCAATCGCAACCCGGTGCGGAACGTCGCACCGACGACATCGAAGTACACCGGATTGGTCGCGCCGCCATTGCCGCCTGGCGCAATGGGCGGATCGGTGTCCAGCAGATTGCTGATCGACGTGAACAACTCGAGCCGCCGCTCGTCACCGAGGTCGAACCCATAGCTGCCGGACAGATTCAGGTACAGCCGATCCGGCACCCGGTTGTCATTGATGCTGTTCGCCTTGGTCGGGTCATAGCCGGCATCCTCGGGTCCGACGCGATCGCGGCGATAGGCACCGGGTCCGATGTAGCGCCCTTGCAGGGTGAAGGAAAACGGTCCGTTGCTGTAGCTGAACCAGCCATTCCAGATCCAGTAGGGTGCCGGGTTCCAATCGACGAAGGAACCCAGCGGACCGGATTGACCAGCGTAATCCTGCCGCAGACCGCCGCTGTCGACGATGAAGTCGTACTGATACGCGCCGAGCGCACGGAACGTGACCGAGCCGCGCAGGCGATCGTGCAGACGGTCGAGGTCGAACAGGTAGGCCACTTCCAGATCGATGCCACGCGACACGATCTGCGCGAAGTTGACCGCGGTGCCGTTGACAAAGGTGATGTCGGAAAAACCGCCTGTGCCATTGGCCGTGCCTTCGATGCGATCGCAATACTGGCGGACCTGCCAGCACAGATCGACGATGGTCTGGTTGCCGACATTGGTATTAATCGCATCGTTCAACTTGATCTGGTACCAGTCGGCCGATAACCGGAAGCGCTCCAGCAAGCCTTCCGGTTGCAGGATCAGGCCCACGGTCCAGGTATCCGCATGCTCCGGGACCAGGTCGACGTTGCCGCCAGCCAAAGACTGCGTCACATCGGCTGGGTTCGCGGTCCAGCGGTTGATCACCGAACCACCAAGGCCGACCCCGAGGTTGCGGTTCTGTCGGATGTAGAGCTCGCGGAAGCCCGCCGCGCGGATGTCCCGGGAACGCGTGGCCCGCAGGCGCAGCCAGGACACCGGATTGAACACGCTGCCGACCTTCCAGGTGGTGATGTCGAAGGAGCGCGATGAGCCGGTGAAGCTGTCGGTGCTCTTGGTGTGCGTCTGCCGAAACGCCGCATTGACCTCCAGCAGATCACCCAGCGGCGAATCCCGCAGCAGCGGCAGATTGAGTTCGGCGAAGCCCTCGATCGTTTCCTGCTTGCCGGCGAAATCGAGCTGGTAGCTCAGGGCGAACTGGTCGTAATACGGCAGATTGCCGTGGGTCACGTCGCCTTGATCATTGCGATACTCGATGCCGGCAGCGGCCCGGGCCGCGCCGCTGCCGATTCCCTCGAACAGGTCGCCCGCCAGGTGCGCCGCGACGACATGCTGGTCGTAGCTGAAATCCTCCGGCAGCGTGCGGTGGGTATAGGCGATGGCCTCGGGCGTGATGCCGTTGAGTCCGAACAGATTGATCGGTACGCACCCGGCGGCACCGGGGTCGACCACGCCGTTGGTCGCGAAATACGGATTGACGGCCGCATTCGCCACCAGTGCCCGACAGGCGGGACGGGTCGAGTTGGGGTCAATGACCGCATCGAGGGCGTAGTTAAAGAACGAGTTGACCTTGTTGTTATGCAAGCGCTGCGATTGCTCGTTGCGCCCGTACTGATAATAGAAATCCCAGCTCCAGTCGGTGAACACGGTGCCGTTCGCCCCGGTCGCGACGCGGTAGGAATCGTTCTTCGTTTCGTTGGTCTGGCGAATCTTGTCGACCAGGCTGCGGTTGAACCGTGTCGGTGCGGCGATGAACGCGGCGACGGCCGGCGTCAGAAAGGCATTGTCCGGTCGGATCGATACCACGCCCGGGCCAAAGGCCCAGCCGATGTTGGAACTGTCGCGATGTCCATAGGACATTTCCAGAAAGCCCTGGATCGTGTCGGTCAGGTTGAAATCGACATGCCCGAACAGCGAGTACCGCTCCACCGGCACCCGCAGTTTCAGGCTGCTGTACACCGATGGCCCATCGCCGCCGGAATGCCCCTGGAACGGCAGGAAGTTGTTGATCGACGAATACTTGCCAGGGTCGTAATCGAGCAACGCGGTGCCGGCGTCGTTGAACTTCTTTTTCAGCGTGGGAAACACACCGGTGAAGGTCTGGTTGTCCGAGCGGGAATCCGGCGCGATGACGAAATTCGGCTCGCCATAGGTCGTCGACGACGGTGTGCTGTAGCCCGGATTGGTGAGGTCATCCCAGGACGCGGCGCACCACAGGCGGGAACTGGCGCAATCGCCAATCTCGCCGGAATGCTGATACTCGGCGCCGAAGATGACGTGACCGCGGCCACCGGCAAAGTCGGTTCCGCCGGCCAGGGCCCCATGGAAATCGTCGCCATCGCTGCGGAAGCTCTGCCCGTAATCGACCTGAGCCCGAATCCCGTCGAGCTTGGTGTCGAGGATCATATTGACCACCCCCGCCACCGCGTCGGTGCCATAGGCCGCGGACGCACCCCCGGTCACCGTCTCACTGCGCGCCACCAACAGTGACGGGATCAGATTCAGATCGACCGCCCCGCCGTTGGTGCTCGGCACATGGCGCCTGCCATCGACCAGCGTCAGCGTGCGCGTGCCGTAGTACGGATTCATGCCACGCAGATTGGCGAGGCTGGCGCCGACGTTGAAATTGCCGAGTCCGATATTGGTCGGGGTAACGTAGGGTTGATTCTGCGGCACCTGTGCCAGCACATCGCTGACGTTGACCAGGCCCATGCTCTCCATGTAGTCGCTGTCGAGCACGGTGACCGGGTTGGGCGTGTCGAAACCGGTCTGGCGCAGGCGCGACCCGGTCACGAAGATTTCCTCAGGTTGTTGTTGCTGTGCGGTGACCGTGAGCGGACCGGTCAGACTGGCGATGATGCTGATGATGCGAACGGCGGTGCTACGTGAAACGGCTTGCGGCAAATCGAAACGACGACGAGCGTACCCAGGGCAAAAATCCATGACTTGTCCCCCTATTTCGATGGTTTCAACGTATGTAGTTGGTTCAGCCCCTTCCGTACAAAAGCGTGGATGTCAATGGCAACGTCACGCATCGTCGCGCCGCCGACGGTCGGGGCAATGCGCTCGCTCAGTTTTTACCGATCTGCTGCAGATTCAACGCCGCTGCGGCGCGATGGATCACGGTATCGACAAGGTATTGCGCAGACGCCAGTCGGCAGCCTCGATGTGCAGGTACCAACGGCCGGAAGCAAGTTCCGGTGCCGGCGCCCGGTAGCGTCCGGCCTCGGTCCACGGCAGCAGCAGCGCTTGGTCCTGACCGGATCGCGTCGCGTGCAGCAGCCGCACCTGCAAGGTATCTGGCAGTGGTGTCGTGTCGGCTGCGGTGATCGAAATCGTCAAACCGCTGTCTGGTGCGAAAGCAACGACGGCGTCCAGCCCGAGTTCGGCTGCACGGCGATCGCGCACCAGATCCTGATTGATTTCCAGGCCGCGGCGATAGTAATCGTCGACGACGACTCCGTCGAACGTGCGCCAGGCGATCACCATCGTGATGGCGCAACCGATCACGACCGCCGCCGGCAAGCCCAGCACCAGCCAGACTTGCGGCACGCGATACCAACGCTGCGGTACCGAAATCATGGTGCCGGGCCAAGGAAACGCGACGATTCCTCGACCGCGATGGCGGCATCGTCGATGGCGTGGATCCGGAAGGTGATTGGCATGCTGCGACTCTCGACTGCGTCGATGTCGATATGTACCCGCGCGGCAAAGGTCCCGGTCGCGCCGCCGGCGACGCGTGGCCGCCCACCGTCGATTTCCAGTGCCGGGTCCAACAGGCCGAGCACGGTGATGTCATAGCTGTGCTCGCGGCTATCCATATTGAGGACTTGTAGCGTATAGACGTTCTCAATCCGACCCGTGGCGTTCTCGCGAAAGAGCTGGTTGCGATCCGGCGTGACGCCGAAGCCGAGCGGCACCCGGGCGGCGAGCGACCAGACCAATGCCGCCGTGATCGCGACCAGGATCGCCGCATAGATCCATAGGCGCGGCCGCAGGCTGCGGCCGGGCCGGCCGTGCAGCCGATGTTCGGTGGTATAGCGGATCAGGCCCGGCGCGTAGCCCATGCGTTGCATCACCGTGTCGCAGACATCGATACACGCCGCGCAGCCGATGCACTCGTACTGCAGGCCATCGCGAATGTCGATGCCGACCGGGCAGACCTGCACGCATAGCAGACAGGAGACGCAATCGCCGAGTGCGCCGTCGTTGCCGCGCGTGCCGCGCTTGCGCCCGCCGCGCGGCTCACCGCGCGTGCCGTCGTAGGAGACGATCAACGTGTCGCCATCGAACATCGCGCTCTGAAAACGCGCATAGGGACACATGTAGAAGCAGACCTGCTCGCGCAGCCAGCCGGCGTTGCCATAGGTCGCAAGGCTGTAGAACAGAATCCAGAACGTTTCCCAGCCGCCGAGCTGCCAGGCGAACAATGCCGCCGTCAACTCGCGAATCGGCGTGAAGTAGCCGACGAAGGTGAAGCCGGTGAACAGCGCGAAGATTAGCCACAGTGCATGCTTGGTCGCCTTGACGCCAAGCTTGCCGGCCGACAGCGGCGCTCGATCGCGCTGAATCTGCCGATGGCGATCGCCCTCGACCAAGCGCTCAATCCAGAGAAATACCTCGGTCCAGACCGTTTGCGGGCAGGCATAGCCGCACCAGAGCCGGCCCGCGAGTGCGGTAAACAGGAACAGGCTGAGTGCGGCAATGATCAACATCACCGCGAGATAGATGAAATCCTGCGGCCAGAAGACCCAGCCGAAGATGTAGAACTTGCGCGCCGGCAGATCCCACAGGATTGCCTGACGGCCCTCCCACGGCAGCCAGGCGACGCCGTAATACAGGCCAAGCAAGACGATGACGCCGAGCACGCGCAGCCGCGCAAACCGGCCGTGCGCAAACCGCGGTTGGATCTTGCGGCGCTTCTGGAACAGACCGCCATCGGCGCCGCTGGGCGCTTGCGGCGCCCCCGCTGCCGACATCGTCAGCGTTCCTCGCCGAGCATCGAGCGGCTATAGATATAGGCCGCCAGCAGATGCACGCGCGCCTCTCCAAGAAAATCGCGATGCGCCGGCATCCGTCCGGTCCGGCCGTTGGTGATGACATCGATGATGGTGCGCTGGCTCGCGCCATGCAGCCAGGTCGCATCGGTCAGATTCGGCGCGCCAAGTGCCTGGTTGCCGGTGCCGTCGGCGTCGTGACAGGCGACACAGAGTTGCAGGTAGGTTTCCTCACCCTGCAGCTTGACCACCGGATCGATCGGGCCACCGCCCAAGGAACGCACATACTGCGCGACGCTGAAGATCTGCTCGCGACTGAGCGATGCCTGCCATGGCGGCATCGCACCCTGGCGGCCGTAGAGGATGCTGGTCTCGATCTGCTCCGGCGTGCCGCCCCAGAGCCAGTCGTGATCGGTCAGATTGGGAAAACCCGGCACACCGCGCGCGTCGGAGCCATGGCAGGTCGCGCAATAGGTCAGAAACAGCCGCCGGCCGATGTCGCGTGCCGCGGCATCCTCGGCAAGTTCCGGGATCGGGGTGGCGGCGTAGCGCTCGAAAATCGGGTCATACTGTTCACGCGCATGCGCCTGCTCTGCTTCGAACTGCTTGATCTGACTCCAGCCGAGCAATCCCGGAAACGACCCCAGACCCGGATACAGCGCGAGATAGCCCACTGCGAAGGCAATGGTCAGCAGGAACCGAAACAGCCACCAGCGCGGCATCGGGTTGTTGAGTTCGTAGATGTCCTCATCCCACACATGGCCGACACTGGTCACCTCCTCGCCCGCCGCCGGACGCTGGCCACGCGATTGCCACCAGAGCAGCCAGGAGACGAAGCCGATACCGACCGCCACCATGATGATCACGAACCAGCTCCAGAAACCACTCGTGAAATCGCTCATCGATCCAGCGCTCCGCGCTCGGCCGGTTCGTCGTCAAACCGGAAGGGTAACTGCGCCGCCTGTTCGAATTCGGCGCGGCGCCGGGGATGGAAGGCCCAGATCGCGATTGCGACGATCAACGAGAAGGTCGCGCATTCCAATACAAACATGAGGGTCGCGGCGAACATCAGCTCATCTCCGGGTCTGGATCACGGTGCCGAGTCCCTGCAGATACGCGATCAGCGCGTCGAGCTCGGTCTTGCCTTCGAGTTCCAACGCAGCCCCGGCGATCGCCTCGTCGCTGTAACCGGCGCCAAGCCGCCGCAGCACGCGCAACCGCGTCTCGATGTCGTCGCCATCCAGCGGCTCCTCGAGCCAGGGGTAGCCGGGCATGATCGACTCCGGCACGACGTCGCGCGGATTGATCAGATGCACCCGATGCCAGTCATCGCTGTAGCGGCCGCCGACGCGGGCGAGATCGGGGCCGGTACGTTTCGAGCCCCACAGGAAGGGATGGTCGTAGACGAACTCGCCGGCCACCGAGTAATGCCCATAGCGCTCGGTCTCGGCGCGGAACGGCCGGATCATCTGCGAATGGCAAACATTGCAGCCTTCGCGGATGTAGATATCGCGACCCATCAGCGCCAGTGGCGAATACGGTTGCAGGCCCTCGACCGGTGCGGTGGTCGAGTGCATGAAATAGAGCGGCACGATCTGGGCGATGCCGCCGACGCTCATCACCAGCAGCGTCAGCAGGATCATCAAGCCGGTACTGGTCTCGACTTTCTCGTGTCCACCGCTCATGCCGGCACTCCCTGCTGGACGACTGCGGGGATCCGCGCATCGACCGGTTTCGCGCCGGCCACCGTGCGCCACAGATTGACCGCCATGATGACCATGCCGGAGAAGAACAGCAGGCCGCCGAGGAACCGAATGATGTAATACGGATGCATCGCCTGGACCGATTGCACGAAGCTGTAGGTCAGCGTCCCGTCTGGATTCACCGCGCGCCACATCAGTCCCTGCATGATGCCGGCGACCCACATCGAGCTGATGTACAGCACGATGCCGACGGTCGAGATCCAGAAATGCCATTCGACCAGCTTGGTGCTGTACAAGGCGCGGCCGAACAGCCGCGGGATCAGATAGTACAGCGCACCGATCGTAATCATCGCGACCCAGCCGAGCGCCCCGGAATGGACGTGGCCGATGGTCCAGTCGGTGTAGTGCGACAGCGCGTTGACGGTCTTGATCGACATCATCGGCCCCTCGAACGTGGACATGCCGTAGAACGACAGCGACACGATCAGGAAGCG